>MGTA01000016.1:0-11246 GCA_001799225.1 Deltaproteobacteria bacterium RIFOXYD12_FULL_50_9 | reverse complement strand
CCGCCATACCCCCATGTCCTGAATGATCAGCGCATCAATGCCGATCGATGTCAGGCCGCTGAGGATGTCAACCAGCCCGGGAAGTTCGTCCTCCTTGATCAGGGTGTTGAGCGCGACGAACAACCGCCGGTTGCGGCCATGGCAATAGGAGGTCATCTTCTCCACTTCGGCCAGGGAGAAGTTTTTGGCCTTGGTGCGGGCGGAAAACTCGGTCAAGCCGCAATAGACCGCATCGGCGCCGGCTTCCATGGCCGCGAAAAAAGAGTCGAGGCTGCCGGCCGGGGCCAGGAGTTCGGTTTTTTGCGAAGAATTTGTCATGAATACAGATAAGGCGACAATCGCACTGAAGTCAAGTCCAGGGTTCCCTGTATCATAAGAAAACTTAGCAGATTTTGTTTCTCATGTTGTTGGGTCATGCGTACATGAGTTTACCTTTGGGAAGAGGGATAGACCTGCCTAGCTCTCCAGCAGTATCAATCCATTCGGCAATAATGACCTCTGTATCTATGACCGCTTCTTGCTATGTTCTGCCGACCGCCAAGCAACCGGGAAGCGGAAGAACTTGACTTATCACCGGATCATGATACGCTTTTTTTTGATTCAGGTCATCGATAAGAGCAGTGGATTTAGATAGCATATTTGTATAGCTGAGGAGGATGGTATGACTGTTGTGGATATGGTGGCAAAAGAATTCCATTTGAACCCTGCTGAACTCCTTGCAGAGAGTTTACGGGTTTATCTCCACCAAAGATTATCGAGTATCGAGGCTGATATCTTTATCATCGCCAAAAAATATGGCGTATCCGATGTATTTGAGCTGGATTCAAAAGTCAAAGCGGGGTTGATCAGCGAGAAGGACGGCTACGATGATTACTTTACCCTCGACAACCTTGAGTCGGAACGCGAAAAGATCAAAATGCTTCTGGAAAAAATCTGATGCCATCCATCGACGATCTGAGAAGGATTGCCGAGGTATGTTCTGCTTTATTCAAGCTGCGTAATATGGTATAGCTAATAATATTACTTAAACCATATTAAGAGGCAATGTTAAAAGATGAAATACTTAACCAAGGATATTCAGGACCGTCTCGATGCAAAATTGTCCTTATTGAATTCCTATCGCCCGCTTCCGGAGGCAGCAGTCCGAAAACTGCGGGAGCAATTCGGGATAGAGATGACATACAATTCAAACGCCATTGAGGGAAACAGCCTGACGTTAAAAGAGACCTTTCTTGTCATTAATGAAGGTCTGACAATCAAGGGCAAGCCGTTAAAGGACCATCTTGAGGCGAAGAGCCACACGGAAGCGCTGGAGTATCTGTATGAGTTGGTGGACAAAGACTGCCGCAATACGCTCTCCGAACGGTTGATCAGGGAATTAAATCAGATCGTGTTGCGAAACATTGATAAAGAGTGGGCCGGGAGATACCGAAACAGCAATGTAATCATCGGCGGGGCCGACCATACCCCGCCTGAGGCGGTCGAAGTGCCTCAGTTGATGCAGGAGCTTGTTGATTGGCTGCAGCAAAACAGAAAAGGCCTGCATCCTGTTGAACTGGCGGCTGTTTTGCATCACAGGCTTGTCCACATCCATCCCTTTTTTGACGGCAACGGGCGGACCTCACGGCTTGTGATGAATATTGTCTTGATGCAGGCAGGGTTCCCACTGGTGGTTATTTTGAAAAACGACCGGAAGAGATATTATCGAACGCTCTCTGAGGCTGACAAGGGAAACTACATTCCGTTCGTGCGGTTTATTGCCCAGGCGGTCCAACGGACACTTGATATTTATCTGAAGGTGCTGACCCCGGCCCTGAAGGACAAAGAACATTTTATTTCGCTGGCGGAGCTGGCAAAAAGCTCTAAGTTCACGGATAAGTATCTCAACCTTCTGGCGCGTAGCGGAAAACTGGAAGCCCATAAAGAGGGTCGCAACTGGTTGTCGTCGAAAGAAGCCCTTAAGAGATATCTGGATGGAAGGGAAAGAAAAAGAAGCTGAGGTTATGGGGTAACCAGCTGATACGGCTTCATCTTCTCCACTTCGGTCAGGGAGAATTTTTTGGCTTTGGCGCGGGCCAGCAGTTCGGTTTTTTGCGAAGAATTTATCATAGATACAGATAAGGCTGCAATCGTACCTAAGTCAAGTCCATGGTTCTCGGTATCATAGAAAACTTTGCAGATTTTGTATTAGATGAAGTTTGCCACGACTTCGTAGCCCGTTATATTTGACGGTTACGTTAAACTTGACAGATTCTGCTGACGGTTTTTCTCTCAGTTGCGCGCTTTTTCTTTCAATTTTCTTTTGTATAATCAATTGGTTGAGTTTTTATTTTCTGCAGGTTCTTTCTGGCACATTAGTTGCCTGATACTATTTCGGCAGAACAGATTCATCCTGTTTATCACCTTAATTCATGCTGGAGGCAGAACATATGAGCTATGTAATCAACGAAACCGTTTCCTGGGTCGGCAAAAAAGACTGGGAGCTGCGGAAATTCCACGGTGAGGAGTATTCCACCCACCGGGGTTCTTCTTATAACTCCTACCTGGTTCGGGACACCCATACCGCCTTGATCGATACGGTCTGGGCGCCTTTTGCCGACGAATTTGTCGATCATCTTGAGCAGGAGACCGGGGGGCTTGAGCATATTGATTTTATTATCGCCAATCATGCCGAGTCTGATCACAGCGGCGCTTTGCCCGCCCTGATGCGGAAGATTCCGGACAAACCGATTTACTGCACGGCCAGTGCGGTGAAATTTTTGAAAGGCCATTATCATCAAGAGTGGAATTTTAAGGTGGTCAAAACCGGCGACAGCCTCTCCCTCGGCAGCCGGGAGCTGATTTTTATCGAGGCGCCGATGTTGCACTGGCCGGACAGTATGTTCTGTTATCTGACCGGCGAGCAAATCCTGTTCAGCAATGACGCCTTTGGTCATCATCTGGCCTCGGAGCATATGTTTAACGATCAGGTGGATCGCGCCGAACTCTATCAGGAGTGCATTAAATACTATGCCAATATCCTCACGCCCTTCAGCCGGCAGGCGACCAGAAAAATTCAGGATTTCGTCAATCTGAACCTGCCGGTTACGATGATCTGCCCGGCCCATGGCATCATCTGGCGTGACGATCCTCTGCAGATTGTCAACCAGTATGCTGCCTGGGCAAACGATTATCAGGAAAATCAGATCACCCTGATCTATGACACTATGTGGAACAGCACCAGGAAAATGGCCGAGGCGATTATTGAGGGGATCAAGATTGCGGATCGTGAAGTAACAGTCAAGCTCTACAACGCGGCAAGAAGTGATGCAAACGATATCATAACCGAGGTTTTTAAGTCCAAAGCGATCCTGGTCGGTTCCCCGACCATCAACCACGGTATCCTCTCATCGGTGGCCGCCATCCTGGAAGAGATCAAGGGCCTGAGTTTTAAAAAGAAAAAAGCGGCAGCCTTCGGGTCGTACGGTTGGAGCGGTGAGAGCGTAAAACTCATCAGCGGTCGCCTGGCCGAAGCAGGTTTTGCAATAATCAGCGAAGGACATAAAACCCTTTGGAATCCTGACAGTCAGTCTCTTGATAATTGTGTTAACTTTGGCAAATCAATTGCCGAGGCCTGTCTTGAACCAGTAGAAGCAAAAGAGGTGTAAAATAACCGGCCGGAGGCTGGAATTTGAATCGCAGAAGTTTTTTGTTTTAGTCGCGTTAGTTGCTTTGCCGATTCCGCAATTTGCCGGTGCCACCTGCGATGCTCTAAGAGTTTTTTTTCAGTCTTGATTTAAGTCAAGGTATCAAGCAATTGCAGAATGATAAGGTTGCTTAAAAGGTGTCCTCCTTTATTTGTAGGGAGACGTGGGCCGATACCCTTAATTTTTAGGAGGTGAGACGATGAGTGAGACGAAGAAGAAGCTCGGCCAATACGGGCTGGGCGGTCTCGGGCTGCTGATTCTCGTTGCGGTTTTTTTCGTGCTCGGGCCACCTCAGCTCCTGGCAAAATCCGAATCGCCGCTGTTTTGCGCCGGCTGTCATGTGATGGAGGCGGAGTTCGATGCCTGGGCGCATACCGGAGCCCACAGAAGGGAAAAATGCGTTGAATGCCATCTGCCGAACCGGAACACGGGATTGCACTATGTCTGGAAGTCGATTGACGGCATGAAAGACACCCTGATGTTCTATTCAGGCAGAGTGCCGGAACGGATCGTCATTACTGATCACGGCAGGGCGGTAGTTCAGAGCAACTGCATCAGATGCCACGAGACCACAGTGGATCATATCAACCAGGAACGGCTCTGCTGGGATTGCCATCGACGCATCGCCCACCGGAAAAGCGGCTCAATACAAACGATCTAATAATGAACAATGGAGGATACCATGAAGAACCGATATCTGTTGAGTGTGATTTGTGTAGCGTTCGTCGCCCTGGCGCCTGGCTGCAAACCGCCGGAAAAGGCCGTGCAGATCAGACCGGTTGTCATTGCCGACGGTGAGGTCGATCCGGCTGTCTGGGGCAAGGCCTACCCGGTAAACTACGACATGTGGCGCAAGACCGCAGAGCCGACCTCGCCCGGGAAAAGCAAGTACAAAAGAGGCTTTGACGCCGACGGCATTACTTACGACAAACTCTCTGAGTTTCCCTATATGGCCCTGCTGTTCAGCGGTTGGGGATTCGGTGTCGAATATAACGAGCCGCGTGGGCATGCTAATATGATCAAGGATCAGCTAGATATCGACCCTTCCCGGCTAAAGGCCGGCGGGGTTTGTCTGACCTGCAAGACCCCCTATGCTCCCAAGCTCGAAAAGGAGAAGGGGCTTGATTTCTACAGCAAATCATTTGATGAAGTCCGCAGCATGATTCCCGAGCAGCATCAAACGTTAGGCGTGGCCTGCATCGACTGCCACGACAACAAGGACATGTCGCTCAGGATCTCCCGCGGATACACACTGGGTAAAGCCCTTGAGGTGATCAAGGTCGATCCGGCCAAACTGACCCATCAAGATATGCGCTCGCTGGTCTGTGCCCAGTGTCATGTGACCTATAATATTCCCAAGGATGCCGGGAAATCAGTCGGCGTCTATTTCCCGTGGCAAGGCAGCTCCTGGGGCGATATCTCGGTTGAGAACATCATCAAGCAGATCCGTAACGACCCAAGCATTGGTGAGTGGACCCAGAAGGTGACCGGTTATAAGATGCCTTTCATGCGGCATGCCGAGTTTGAGCTGTTTTCACGGAACAGCGTGCATTGGCAGGCCGGTGTGGCCTGCGCCGATTGCCATATGCCGTACACCAGGGTCGGGGCGGTCAAGGCCTCGGATCATCGGATTATGAGCCCGCTCAAGAGTGATCTGCGGGCCTGTCAGCAGTGTCACACCGAATCTCCTGAGTGGCTCAGAAATCAGGTAACGGCTATCCAGGATCGGACGGTATCGCTAATGGTTCGATCCGGTTACGCCACGGCCACAGCCGCCAAGTTAATCGAAAAGGTCCATGAACTCCAGGCAGCCGGCAAAACGATTGACAAGGATCTCTATGAAAAGGCCAAAGATTTCTATCTGGAGGCCTTTTTCCGGACCCTTTTCATCGGTGGCGAGAATTCGGTCGGCTTCCATAATCCGAGCGAAGCTCTGCGGATTTTAGGCGATTCGACCGCTTTTGCCATGAAGTCCGAGGCCTTGCTCCGCCAGGCCCTGACCAAGGCCGGTGAAATCGTCCCCATCGAAGTTAATCTGGAACTTGAAAAATATCTTGATAACCGTGGCGCCAAGAAACTGATGCGGCAGACGGGTGTCGAGATCAAGGATCCGTTTAATGTTCAGGAAAAACTGGTGGCTGTCCAGGAGAAACCGGTCAAGGTTCTGACAAAGTAGTAAGCAGCTTTTTCCTCCCCGTCCGCCCCCCTGGCATGTCGTCCCTACTCTAATCGGCATGCCAGGGGGTGGTTTTTTGTCCTCACGCCTTATTTTGCTTAAAAAGCACCTCAACACCGCATAAAGCGGCATAATCGGCTATCTCTTCTTGGAATTCTTTAACATATGGGCAGTCCCAGATCGCCAGGAGTTTCCGACAACTGATAAAAGCCGGCAGTATCCGGTCATCGACCTGCCGGTCGAGATCCGGTTGGCGTTCGAGAACATAGGCAAAGATCTGCGGACGGCGGCAGACCTCGGGCCGCTGCGGATAGATCCGGCAATAGCCCTTGTCCGATTCGAGATGAGGGCATGATGTCCCCCGGGGCAGAATGAGGCTTTGGCCGGTTCGCCAGTTGTAGAGAGCCGGGGGTGTTTCATAAAACGGCCGGCCGTCCCGCAACAAAACAGGATCGCACTGGGCGGTGTGTCGGCGGGATTCAGGTGAATCGATCCGTTGGAGTTGAAAGAGATCGGTCTCTCCAGGTGATAAGGGTATTTCGAAAAAGAGCTGGCGCATTGTGGTGTCCGGTCCGGCGCAGCACAGGGTGCATTGGCAGTGCCAGCAGAGCAGGCTGTTGATCTTTTCGAGCTCGCTGGTCAGGATCTCCTGGCTGACCCAGGATTCGACGCTATCAAAGAGATCAATTTCAGTTTGATCTTCGTTCAGGACAATGCGGGGCCAGGGCGCTGCGTTTTTGAACCGTTCGAACTCCTTGAGCAGGGGGAGATAGGGCAAAAGCAAGGTGTCGGGGGTATCGTAGACCACGTTTCCGGTGTCAATCGGTTCGGTGAGTTGGCCAAGAACCTCATCCATCATAGTGAAAGGACCGGTGAGATAAAGCAGTTGGACAAGCCGGACGAGCGGCAGCACCGGACTGTGCAAGGCGGCTAGCCCTGCGGCAAAAGGAGAGGGGCCATTGGATTGCATGGCTAGATGTAACGAGTTTCAGGCCAAATTGCAAGCAGCTCTCTCTGGCCATTCTATAAAGTCGGCAAAAAAATAAGCTGGGAAAAACGCGTTCTGGGAAAAACGTGTTCTTGACCTAGGCCGGTGTTCTGATTAGTATGGCGATAATTTTACTCCTGTACTAAAGAGCGTGGAGAAATCACTCTTATGGAAGATCTGCAAAAACAGGCCCTGACCGAGCATCTTGCCGAACTGCGCAAGTGTCTGATTGCCTCGTTTATCGCCGCTGCAGTCGGTTTTGCCGTATCCTATTATTATATCGACAAAATCGCCTACTGGTATCTCAAACCGCTGCATGACGCCCTGCCGGTCGGGACAAGTCTGATCTTCACATCCTATCAGGAGGGCTTTTTTTTTATCTGAAGCTTGCCCTGGCCTGCGGCCTGTTTCTGGCTAGTCCGGTCATTCTTCTCCAGTTCTGGCGATTCGTCGCCCCCGGCCTCTACCGCCATGAAAAACAGGTGCTGCTGCCGTTTATCCTCTTCTCCTGTTGCTGTTTTCTGGCCGGGGTCGTCTTTGCATTTCTCGTGGTATTCCCGCCCGCTTTCCACTTTCTGACCGGCTATGCCACGGATTTTTTAAGCCCCATGCCTTCGGTTCAGGAGTATTTCTCCTTAAGTATTCGACTGCTTATTGCCTTTGGCGTGGTTTTTGAATTGCCGGTGGTCATGGTGCTGCTCGCCAAGGTCGGCCTCCTTACGGTTGGATTTTTGTGGAGGCATCAGAAATATGCGGTGCTCATCGCCTTTGTGGTGGCTGCCATTCTCACCCCGACTCCCGATGTGGTCAATCAGTGTCTCATGGCTGTACCCCTGATCCTCCTCTATCAACTCGGCATCGTTGCGGTCTGGCTGTTCGGTCGCAAGACCATCAGAGGCTTTGCAAAGAATCCCTGACAGCTGTTTATTAGCTAATTTTATTAGCTAATTCTTAGTGATGAGCTGCTGTTCAAGCCTTTGGCGTTTTCTCCTTTCTTCCTTGCCAATTCTTTTTTACTGTAATACAGTCGGGTTATTCAAAAGGCGTTTTTTTCTATCAAAACCGGAAGAAATAAAAACGGTTCATCCCGGAAACAGTTGATGTTTACATCAGTTTTGCGATAGAACTACTTAATGCCGGTGATTATGAAAGGAGCATTCAGCAATTCAGAAGATGTCAAAAATTGGCTGTAGACAATACCCGTCTGCTCTTTCATCTGGGAAAAGCCTTTACGGCAACTGGAAACATAAAAAATGCCAAAGCTGTTTTCTGTCGGGTTCTTGATCTTGACCCGAATCATGAAGAGGCATTCGGTCAGTTAGTAGAGATGGAAATGACCAAAGATCAGAAAAAATAAGGTGGCTGCTTATGTGCTGGACCAAGGTCGTCAGATCAGCTGGTAGCCGGATTATTGACGTACTTCATGACGGAAAAATGGCCTCAAGCTCCTAGTTGTGTTGTTCCGCAGGATAATTTAATTTATCGCATCTTTTTTAATCCATTGATATTGTTAGACTAAGTTGTATTGTCCATGCTTGGCGCAGGTGTTGGCATGCCAATTGTAAGTTGATCTTGAAAGTTTAATTTAATTATTCTTTCTTATAGCCGATAAGATAGGTTAAGAACTGTGTGTCGGGCAAGACTTTAGATAATTCCCGCCATCGACAACAACTTACAGGTGAACCGGATGAATACAATGAGAATTAAAGAAATCGGCATCAAACTAGGTGTTCCAGTTTCCACTATCCGTTTCTGGCAGAATGAATTTACCGAATTCATCCGACCGGAACGAACCGATGGCGGCCAGCGCCGTTATTCCGATGAGGATTTGACACGCTTTGCTCAGATCAAGGAGTTGGTGTATATCAAAAAAATGAGTCTTGATAAGGCGCGGCAGAGTCTGCAACCAGGTGATGCTTCCAGGGAGATGATCGATTGGAGCAAGACATCCATTCTTTTGACCGGCGGTACCGGTTCTTTTGGCAAGCATTTTTGTAAAGTCATGCTGGCCAAATACAATCCGAAAGTAATCAGGATTTACAGCCGTGATGAGTTGAAACAACACGACATGGCTATTGAATTTGCGCATGATTCCCGCTTGCGTTTCTTTATCGGGGATGTTCGTGATGGCGAGCGTCTGCGGCGAGCTATGAACGGTGTTGATTTTGTCGTCCATGCTGCGGCGTTGAAGCAGGTGCCGGCCTGTGAGTATAATCCTTTTGAGGCGGTGAAGACCAACGTCCATGGCGCCAAGAATGTTATTGATGCGGCGATTGATACCGGGGTCAAAAAAGTTATCGCCCTGAGTACGGATAAGGCGGTCAATCCGGTCAATCTCTATGGCGCGACCAAGCTCTGCTCGGATAAGCTCTTTACCCAGGGTAACGCTTATGTCGGGGAAGGTAAGACCCGTTTCGCCTGTGTTCGCTACGGTAACGTAATCGGTAGTCGGGGCAGCGTGATCCCGGTCTTCCTTAAACAAAAAGAGTCTGGTCGGATCACTATCACCGACCCGCGTATGACCCGCTTCTGGATTACCTTGGATCAGGCGGTTGAACTGGTTTTGAATGGTTTTAAATATATGGAGGGTGGCGAGATTTTTATCCCCAAGATCCCCAGCATGCGGATCACCGATCTGGCCAAGGCGATTGCCCCGGAGTGTGCCATAGATGAGATTGGGATCCGGCCCGGGGAGAAGTTGCATGAAGCCCTGACCGGCGAAGATGAAGGGCGAACCGCCGTAAGTTATAAAGGAATGTATGTGGTCTTGCCCAATTTTAGCTGGTGGAATCGCCAGAATTATGCTGAGGCCGTGCCGGTCCCGGCCAACTTTGTCTATACCAGCGATGGCAATGAGGAGTGGATGACAGTTGAGCAGTTGCGTGAGCTTGTCTATGGGCCTGCGTCCTCTGTCGAAAAGAGTGAACTGCTGGTCGTGAACGGCTGATGGCTTCCATGACTCAACATGCAAATACAATTCAAGCTCTCCCGTTCTTGCCTTATGGCCGCCAGGTCATCGGTGAGGATGATATTGCTGCCGTGGTCGCGGCCCTCCGCTCGGCTTGGCTGACCACCGGGCCACGGGTTAATGAATTTGAACAGGCGGTGGCTGACTTTTGCGGCGTTCGGCATGGTGTGGCGGTGTCCAGTGGCACCGCAGCCTTGCATGCCGCGATGGCTGCTATCGGCATTGGACCAGGTGACGAGGTGATTGTCCCGGCCATGACCTTTGCCGCCACCGCCAATGCGGTGGTCTATCAGGGCGGAACCCCGGTTTTCGCAGATGTGGAGGCTGATACCCTGCTGCTCGATCCGAACTCGGTAAAAGAACAGATCAGCGCTCGGACAAAAGCCATCGTGGCAGTTGATTACGCCGGGCAGCCCTGCGATTACAAGGCACTCCGGGCCATTGCCGACCGTAATGGCCTTCGCTTGGTCGCTGATGCCTGCCACTCATTGGGGGCTGAATCTGATGGAAAGAAAGTTGGCACCCTGGCCGACTGCACCGTTTTTAGTTTTCACCCGGTCAAGCATATCACCACCGGTGAAGGAGGGATGGTGGTTACTGAGGATGCGGTACTTGCTGCGAGCATGTGGCGTTTCCGTAATCACGGCATAGCCACCGACCACCGCCAGCGCGAGGCCATCGGCACCTGGCAGTATGAAATGGTGGAGCTTGGCTATAATTATCGGATTACTGATTTTCAGTCTGCCCTGGGTATGAGCCAACTGCTCAAGCTCCCCGCTTTCATTGAACGCCGCCGTCGAATTGCCGGCCAGTACAGCGAGGCCTTTTCCGGGTCACCAGCCATTCGACCCTTGGCCATCCGCCCGGAGACGGTTTCGGCGTGGCATCTCTATGTAGTGCAGCTGGCGGGCGGGATTTTCAGGGAAAAGGCTTTTCGGCAACTTCGGGAGCGGGGTATAGGCGTCAATGTCCATTATCTGCCGGTTCATCTCCATCCTTTTTACCAGGAACGGTTTGGGCTCCGGCCAGGGCTGTGTCCGGTGGCTGAGGCGGCCTATGAGGTGATTCTCTCACTGCCGATCTGGCCGGGGATGGATGACGATCAGGTGGCGCGAGTGGTTCGGGAGATGAGTGCTTTATGTGATAATCGGTTGTGACGGAGATGTGGAAAGGGAGAGATGATGCAAAGAGAGAATATTCAGCATCTTCTTGTAATTCGGGCTGATGCCGATGGCGTTATCGGTTCCGGCCATGTTATGCGTTGTCTGGCGTTGGCTCAGGAGTGGCGACGACAGGGGGGGGAGGTGGTTTTTTGGGGCCGGATCGGCACTGAATCACTACGCGAACGAATCATGGCAGAGGGATGCAGATTGCGGACCTTGCAAGCCTCTTATCCCGATCCTATGGATCTTGTAGAGGTAAGTGACT
>MGTA01000015.1:16952-19128 GCA_001799225.1 Deltaproteobacteria bacterium RIFOXYD12_FULL_50_9 | reverse complement strand
ATCATAGCCACCCCGGTGTTCAAACTCCTCTACAGCATCGCCGTAGCGTGCCAACAGGGCGCTCATCTCCTCATCCGGCATGGGTTCGGCCATAGCCATCTCCATAGTCCGCATCTCTTCGCCCAACCGGACGGTCGCCCCGGAGGCGGCCATAACCTCAGCCAGGGCGGAACGGCCCGCCATGTCGCCGACATCCTGTGAAAAATAGCCGATAACTGTTTTTCTGGCGCAGGAGATCTCGCCGCTGTCCGCCTTCTCTTCACCGGTGATCAACCTGAAGATCGTGGTTTTGCCGGCGCCGTTCGGCCCGACCAGGCCATTGCGCGAAGCCGGCAGGATTTGCAGGCTCGCCTGTTGAAAAAGGACCTGATCACCATGCTGCCTGGTGATATTGTTTAAATGGATCATATAATGTTACTCCTAACCTCGACAACCTGGTCAAATAACTTTATTAAATTTTTGCGAGACTGATATCATGGCGGCAAAAGGGGTGCAAGGCTATTTTTAACTTATTAAGCTGAATCTGCAGTTCACAATTGACTTATCATCTTCATATTTAGTAGTTTTAACTATTGTCGGAGTCATAATATGTCGGCATCGCGACCCCCTTGCGAAATCCTGGAATGATTGCAATGAAAAACCAAAATTATCTATGACAACCGCTCTAGAAAAAAAAAGGCTCCTCTACCTGAGCCTGCTCGTTGCTATCTTCCTGCTGAACGACCTGCCCCTCATGCACGCCAAGAGCTACACTCTATGGATATTCATTGATTATGCCGTCAGGGTTCTGGTACTCTCACTTATAACGTATCTTGTCCTCGAAAAAGGCGCCAAAATTTCCGAATTCGGCCTGGTGCCGATCAAAATCAAAGATGGCATCGAATGGTCACTGCTCCTCTCTTTAATCGGGGTATTGATCGATCAGATAGTCTGGCGTTTTTTTGAGTATAATCTGCCGCAGACCAAAATGATGTCTTTTCCTGCGCCGACCAGTTCGATACTGAACGTTATTGATCTCACCTTCGGGCTCATACTGGTAAGTTTTTCGGAAGAGCTTGTCTTCCGGGGCTATTTTTGTACAGTCGCCAAAGGCTTTCTAAAAAACAAAACGGCTGTAATGGTGCTTGCAGCCCTTGCCTTTGGGCTCAGCCACTGGTCACTCGGCCTGCACGCCATAATCACCACCGGCCTGTGGGGGATTCTGCCGATGATCGCCCTGATGAAAACAGGCTCTATCATCCCGGCCCTGGTCAGCCACTATGTGACCAATCTTGTTGCATTTTCCGGAATAATTCCGGACAATATATTCTCTTATCTCAAACTGTAAAAGACTACCCGATCTTGAATCTCCAGATAGATAAAGAGAGACTAAAATTTATGAAAACTATAGCACAAGCTCAGCATGCCTGGTTAACGATAATCCTGCTGCTCGCCATGGTTTCAGCAGCCCATGCCGACCAACTTGATTATGAAAACTTCTCTTACAATAATCTGACCCCGGGGGTCAGCACCCTGGATGACACCATCCGAGAGCTTGGCACCCCGACCTTGAACCGCGGCAACAAGGTGCTCATCTATGGCAAGGAGAGCATCATGGTACATTTCGACAAACAGCAGAAGATCATCGGCATCTACCTGATGATGACGCCCAAGGTCGATATCATCACCCCGATGAGTTATTACAAGGAGCTGAGTAACGGCAACCCGGATTTTATCAAAAAATACGGGGCGCTTTATCCATATGAAAAGACCAAGGAACTGCCAAACGCCAGAGTCAACCACCCCCGTACCTACACGGTGGTATGGGTCTCATCAGCTACAGAAAAATCGATCGGTTTTGTTTACCAGGGTGCCGAAATGACCTTGTGCCAGATCGCCGTGGTAAATTTTTAGTTTCAGGATTTTCCGTCAGAGACCTTGAGAATACGGTTGGCCGCCGTCAAGGCATTTTCACGCGTCTGAGTGAACGAAAGGACCTCATCAGACAGCTTGCCGAGTGAGATTGATTGCTCCTTGGCAACTCCGTCGATCTGGCTGACCTTGTCGGACACCGTGGTAGAAGCCTTGACAATCGAATCAAAACTCTGCTCCACCGCATTGATCAGTTTGAGACTGCTCTCGGCCTGCGTCTTGAGGTGATGGATTGTGTCGATGGATCGCTTGGTATTATCATGAA
>MGTA01000015.1:7859-16946 GCA_001799225.1 Deltaproteobacteria bacterium RIFOXYD12_FULL_50_9 | reverse complement strand
TCACCACTGCTTCGATCTGTTTGGTCGCTTCGCTGGTTCGCCTGGACAACGCCCTGACCTCCTCGGCCACGACCCCGAACCCTCTGCCGTGTTCGCCGGCCCGCGCTGCCTCGACTGAGGCATTCAAGGCCAAGATATTGCTCTGCATGGCAATTGTGTCGATCAACGAGACGATTTTACCGATATCCCGGGTCTTATCGCCAAGTTCTTCAATGGTCGCTGTGGCTTCATGAATTATATCCGCCCCTTTTTTGAGGTTTTTGATGCTGTAGCCGCTGGTCTGTTTGCCGTAGGTCGCTATCTCTGCCGCCTCCAAAGATTCATCATGGGCATGCGCGGTATCCGTGGCTATAAGTTCAACTCCTCTTTTTATGGCGTCGATCTCCATAGTGATATGGTTGATTATCCTGGATTGCTCCTCAGAAACCTGGTTTAACTCCATGGTCGTTGCCTGGAGTGCGGCTTTTTCAATCTTGATTTGATGGGTGGTGTGCCTGAGCAGGAGTAACGCGATCAGCATGAGAAAAACCGTGATACCGACCCCGCCGATAATATAGCCTCGGCGCAGCATATTAGCCTCATCCAGGATTTGCTGAATCTGTTGCGGGGAGACATCGATAAGGAGTTGCCTGGCACTGTGGATTTGCGTAAGAGCATTATTAAGAGCTCCGGCTGCCTCTTTCTGGTATCTGGCGGCAAACTCCTCGGACGTTGTCCGCTGGTTAGCGGTTTCGACGTATTTGAGCAGGCCTTCCCAGCTTTGTTTGGCCTCGGCTACAGGTCCGAAAAACTCCTGCAGGACAGTATCATCATGACATTTTGAACACCCGACCTCGACTTGCATATCAACCCGGGGATCAATGGCATGAATAACAGCAAACTCTTCCTTGATTTCACTAATCGGTTGAGCCAGCCCCTTAGCCTGTTCCTTGGTCATGCCCAGAGCTGTGGAAAACAAATCACCGCGAATCTGATAGAGGCTTGATTCAATGGCCGACAGGGCAAAGATGGCCTCTTTCTTGAGCTGAATGCCTTGATACAGTTTCCCCCCCACCTGAACGCGCATAAAGGCAATCTGGCCGATGACGATTCCGGTAATCATGGCAATACTGATCCCGGCAATGATCAGATAGAATTTCTGCTTGATGTTCAGCTGGATCTTCATTACTTGCTCTCCTGTGTGCTATTATAGCTCGACAAGACTTTTCATCACAAAATCGCTTAGATATCTTATGATACATAATAATTTCATTGATTAGCAAGAAGAAGATCGCAATGTCAAGATAATCTTGTCTCATGCCTGGTGATTCGTTACTATGAAAAAAATTTAATCGTAATATCCGACATCCAGCGAGGATCGCCATAATGGCCAAAGATAAAAAAGATTACTGCTGTTCCGCCTGCGGGGCTGTCTCCGGCAAATGGGCCGGTCAGTGCCGGGAGTGCGGCGCCTGGGACACCCTGGCCGAGCGCCAGGTCCAGTCGATTGCCGAGCGAGCCGACCCGGGCTATACCGGCCCGCCTGCCATGGTCCGCCGCATGACCGAGGTGCAGATGGAGGAGACTCCGCGAATCGCCACCGGCATGCTGGAACTCGACCGGGTGCTGGGCGGCGGGTTGGTGCCCGGCTCGGTGGTGCTGATCGGCGGGGATCCGGGCGTCGGCAAGAGTACCGGACTGCTCCAGGTGTGCTGTCTGCTCTCCGAACGACTGAAGGTGCTCTACGTTACCGGTGAAGAGTCGCTGCCGCAGGTGGCCATGCGGGCCAGGCGTCTAGGTCTGCCGGATGACAAACTTCTTCTGGTCTCGGAGACTCAGGTGGAGATGATCTTAAGCGCGGCAACTGCCGAGCAGCCCCGGGTCATGGTTATCGATTCGATCCAGACCATGCACACCGAGCAGAGCCAGGCTGCACCGGGCAGCGTGCCCCAGGTCCGGGAGAGTGCAGCCCTGCTCACCCGTTTTGCCAAACAGAGCGGTACTGCGGTTTTCCTGGTTGGCCATGTGACCAAGAGCGGCGATCTGGCCGGCCCCCGGGTCCTTGAGCATATCATTGATGTCGTCTGCTATTTCGAGAGCAATCAGGACAGCCGCTTCCGGATTCTGCGGGCGGTCAAGAACCGCTTCGGGGCCGTCAACGAACTGGGGGTTTTCGCCATGACCGACCGGGGGCTCAAGGAGATCCGCAACCCGTCCGCCATTTTCCTGTCGCATCAAGGCGAACCCATGGCCGGCAGTGCGGTCATGGCGGTCTGGGAAGGCAGCAGGCCGCTCCTGGTCGAAATCCAGGCCCTGGTTGACGAGAGTCATGCCGAGATCCCGCGCCGGGTGGCAATCGGTCTTGAACACAACCGCCTGGCCATGCTCCTGGCAGTCCTGCACCGGCACGGCGGCATCGCCACCTATGGTCATGACGTCTTTGTCAACGTGGTCGGCGGGGTCCGGGTGACCGAGACCGCCGCTGACCTCGCCCTGCTCCTGGCCATTGTCTCGAGCCTGAAAAACCAACCGCTTGCCAAAGGAGTTATCGCCTTCGGCGAGATCGGCCTGGCCGGAGAGATCCGGCCGGTGCCAAGTGGCCAGGAGCGGTTGCGGGAGGCTGTCAAACATGGTTTCAACCGCGCCATCGTACCCTTGGCCAATGCCCCGCGCAACACCATCCCCGGGGTGCAGATCACGGCGGTGAGGACTTTGCGCGAGGCCCTGGAGGCCCTGTGAACCTGGCAAGACTTACTGAACTCTGCCGCTATAATAAAACGC
This sequence comes from Deltaproteobacteria bacterium RIFOXYD12_FULL_50_9, assembly GCA_001799225.1. GTDB lineage: Bacteria > Desulfobacterota > Desulfobulbia > Desulfobulbales > CALZHT01 > XYD12-FULL-50-9. Next base: position 14,186 of record MGTA01000015.1, on the reverse strand, counting down.
CAGGCAGCCCGGCTGAGTGCTGGCGCCGCCCGGCTTTCCTGATTACCGCTGCGCTGCTGGTCTTCTCTGCCTATGCCAACACCTTTGACAGTCCGTTCATCTTTGACGACTGGCTCCACATCGAAGGCAATCCGCATATCCGTCTCGACTCCCTTTCCTTCAAGGCCTTGCAGGAGGCGGCCTTTGCCAGTCCGCTCCACACCCGCCCCCTGGCCAATCTTAGTTTTGCCTTGAATTACCTGGCAGACGGCTATAAGGTTGCCGGTTATCATCTGGTCAATATCCTAATTCATCTGAGCTGCGGCCTACTGGTTTTTCTGCTCATGACGGCAACATTAGAGACCAGGGCTATGCAGCACCGCTGCCGGGAGCTCCGAATGCTGCCTTGGGCAGCCGCTCTTCTCTGGCTGGCGCATCCTCTCCAAACCCAGTCAGTCACCTACATTATCCAGCGCATGAACTCCCTCTCGGCCCTCTTCTCTTTACTGGCATTGCTGGGGTTTATCAAGGCCAGGTTATCACGGACCAGGAGGGAGCGGTGTGTTCTGGCAGCCGCTGCTGTCCTGGCCTGGCTTTTGGCTTGCGCATCCAAGGAGATCGCCGTCTCCCTCCCCTTTTTCGCCCTGCTCTATGACTGGTTTTTTATTGAGGATCTCAGGAGCGACTGGCTGAAGCGGCATTGGCAAGCAGGGCTGGCGGCAATTGTTCTGATGCTGACCGCCGCCCTGATCCTGCTGGGCGGCACCCCCTGGCAGATCGTAAGTTCAACTTACACGATCAGGGATTTCAGCCTGGGTGAGCGCCTGCTCACTCAGCCGCGAGTCACCTGGTTCTACCTGAGCCTGCTGATCTTTCCCCATCCATCCCGCCTGAACCTGGACCACGATTTTGCGATTTCGCATGGTCTGTTCGACCCGGCAACCACCTTTCCGGCCATGGTCGGGCTACTCGCCTTACTTCTCCTGGCAGGATTTGGGGCTCGCCGCTGCCGTCTGGCTTCGTTTGCGGTCTTCTGGTTTCTGGGCAATCTCGCCATCGAATCCTCCGTACTGGGGCTTGAAATGGTCTTCGAGCACCGCACCTACCTACCTTCGGTGTTTCCAGTAGCCGCAATGGTCCTGATCGCCTTTACAATGTTAAAAAACAGCTATTGCCGGGCCATACTGTTTATGGCGCTCCTGTTTACCCTGGCATTCTGGACACATGCCAGAAATGAGGTGTGGAAGGATGAGGTACTGTTAAGGCAGGACTGCCTGGCCAAGTCACCGGCAAAGCCGCGCAACCATGCAATCCTGGCAAATGCCCTCGAACGCCGCGGCCAGTTTGCCGAAGCTGCCGGCCATTATCGGGCGGCCTTGCAACTGAAGCCGGATAATGCCGACGAGATCCTCTATAATCTCGGCAACGTCCTCCTCAACCTGGCCGACAACACAGGAGCAGCAGAAAATTTCACTAGGGCGCTTAACATCACCCCGGATGCGGCGGTAATTCGCCTCAATCTGGGCGTAGCGCTCGAACGGCAGGGCAATCTTCCGGCTGCCCTCGAACAGTATAAGGAACTGCTGCGTCGCAATCCGAATTTTGTCAGGGGCCATAACAATCTGGGAGTTATCCTTATGCGGTTGGGCAGACTTGAAGAGGCGGCAGTCCACTTCCGGGAAGCGCTCAGGCTTAAGCCCGACTATGCTGTGGCCCAGGGCAACCTTTTAAAAGTTATGCCCCTTATCGGTAAACCCAGAGAAAAAAGAGATTAATGCCCCCCTGGGTTCCTAAAAAATGCCTCAAAAGACACCAACGCCCCAAAGGACAAAAAGGAGTAATATCCTTCGAAGGGCTACATAAAAATTCCGCATGTTATAGTGGAAACAAAATACGGGTCATGCCTTATTTTTCCGGTTTTTTCCGGTTTTTTTTCCGCGATTCCGTTAAGCCGGAATAATTAAGCTTGCTGTTATTTTATGAAAATTTATATAATAAGATGAATTTATTAATTATTTTTATGCATAGCACTATCTGGCAAGCATTTTGCAATAAAAAACGATAAGTTTAAAATTATACCTGTCAACAATATGTTAAACGGAAAAATCATGAAAAAAACCTTGATAGTAGCACTAGGTACAATTTTATCTGTACTGATGATGGGAGCATCTGCTTCGGCTACTTCCTTTGGTTTTAAAGCTATCACCAGCAACAGTGGTCAGCAAGTAGCGGTAGCCAGCCAGCTCCGCATGGATGTCACAAAAACCTTGTCAGGCCAGGCCTCTTTCCTGTTCACCAACGATGTTGGATTTACGAGCTCTATCCAACATATTTATTTTGACGACTTAGATCCGGCCTTACTTGCATTCCAGACTGCTAGTATTACAAATGCCAGCGGCGTCTTCTTTATAGCTGATGTTGTCAAAAGAAACGAAAATCCAGCAAATTTTCCTGGCGGGGAACTCTATAATTTTAACACATCCTACGGTTTTAATGCGGCAAAAACAGAAAATCCAAAAGCCAACCAAATTGAGAACGGGATTAACTATACTGGCGAGAAGTTGGAAATTATTTTTACCTTGAATAGCAGTGCACCGAAAGCGTTTGATGATCTCATCACGGCACTCAATAATGGTGATTTGCGCGTTGGCCTGCATATTCAAAGGATTATAGACCCAAACATTAATAATTCAGACTTCAGCGACTCCTTTCTCGACACCCCTGATACCCCGGGCACCCCTATCCCCGAGCCTGCCACCCTGCTGCTTTTCGGTATGGGTTTAGCTGGACTTGCCGGATTAAGCCGCAGACAGAAGAAGTAACTCGTCAGCGCAGTTTTTGTTTTTTTGAGGGGCAGGGCCGGCAAAGGCTCTGCCTTTTTTTATTTTAGGGCGCCGTTATGAAAAAAGTAATTACTACAGAGAAAAAGTCGATCAAACTCTGGCTGGACGATATTGAAGCCGGAGCCTTTGAACAGGTCAAAAATCTCGCTAATCTGCCCTTTGTGTTCCGGCATGTTGCCGTGATGCCGGATGCCCATCAGGGCTATGGCATGCCGATTGGCGGGGTGATGGCATCAGAAGAGGTGGTGATCCCCAACGCTGTCGGGGTTGACATCGGTTGCGGCATGTGTGCCGTGCGGACCTCCCTCACCTCCATCGCCACTGACCAACTGAAGGCAGCCCTGATTGAAATCCGCCGGGCCATTCCCCTTGGTTTTAAACATCATAAAAGACCGCAGGCTCATCCCCTCATGCCGAAGGCCGAGTTGCCGATAACAGACCTGCCCGTTATCGCCCGTGAGTATCAAAGCGCCCTTACCCAGCTCGGCACCCTGGGAGGCGGCAACCACTTCATTGAAATCCAGCAGGGCAATGATGGCCATATCTGGCTGATGATCCACTCCGGCAGCCGCAATTTGGGCTTCAAGGTTGCCGATCATTACAACCACTTGGCAATGGAACTGAACAGGAAATGGGGATCAAAAATACCGCCGAACTGGCAACTCGCTTTTCTACCCATAGACAGCGAGGCCGGCCAGATCTATCTGCATGAGATGCGTTACTGTGTCGAGTTCGCCTATGCCAATCGCAAGTTGATGATGGAGCGGGTCAAGGATGCCATCCTGTCGGTTATCCAGCCGGTATTTTTTGAGCCGATGATCAATATAGCCCATAATTATGCCGCCCTGGAAATGCATTTTGACCGAAACGTCATAGTCCATCGGAAAGGGGCAACCCGGGCCCAGGCCGGGGAGATCGGCATCATCCCGGGCTCTCAGGGGACGCCCAGCTATATCGTGCAGGGCAAGGGCAATCGGGAGAGTTTCGAGTCATGCTCCCATGGCGCCGGCCGCAAAATGGGCCGCAAGCAGGCCCAACGCCAGCTCGATCTGCACCAGGAGAAGAAGAAATTGGACGATCAGGGGATTATCCATGCCATCCGCTCGGTCAATGATCTGGAAGAGGCGGCCGGCGCCTACAAAGACATCGATGAGGTTATCGACAACCAGCTAGATCTGGTAGAGGTGCTGGTGGAGTTGCGCCCCCTGGCAGTGATTAAAGGGTGATCAATCCTGTCACCCCTTAGCTGTTATGGCCTCATAATTAGCAAATATATCGTTTTCATCGTAGGGGCGCGGTCTTCGCGCCCAGGTTTTTTTGGGCAGGAAGACCCTGCCCCTACAGGTTTAATTATTACTGAGAGGTATCATAGAGTTCCGGATAGAGCTTCTTGGTGCACTCCGGGCAGATGCCGTGGCTGAACTCCGCTTCAGAGTGCTCTTTGATATACCACTCGATCTGCTGCCAATACCCTTGGTCATCCCTGATCTTTTTACAGGAGCAGCAGATCGGCAGAAAGCCGCTCAGCAGTTTCACCTTGGCCAGGGCCTCCTGCAATTGGACGATGGCCTGCTCCTTCTCGTTGGCAATCTTTTTGCGCTCGATGGCGTAACGGATTGACCTGACCAGCATCTCGGCACTGACCTGGCCCTTGACCAGATAATCCTCGGTGCCGGCATTGACGGTTGCAAATCCGAACTCCTGATCGGCCTGACCGGTCAGGACGACAATCGGAATATGCCGCACCGCTGCCGCCAGTTTTTTGACCGTTGCCAGGCCCTGGCTGTCGGGCAGACCGAGGTCGGAGATGATGATGTCGAACCGGCCATCCGCTGCCTGCCTGATCCCCTCGTCCAACCTTTTGACGTGCTGGACGGCAGCGTTGACAACTTCACCCTGCTTACCCGCCACCAATGATTCCGACAACATCTCCCGGATGAGGAACGCATCGGCCTGATCATCTTCGATGAGGAGAACCCGTATCAGCATAGTTAACCCTTTACTCCTAACTCTTTAACGAAACCACAGGCCGCTCCTCTTTCGGCGGCATCTTGACGATAGTGAACCAGAACTCCTCAATGACGCTCACCACCTTGGTAAAGGCCTCAAAGCCGACCGGTTTGGTGATGTAGCAGTTGGCGCCCAGATCATAGCAGCTGACGATATCGGTCTCGGCTGCCGAGGTGGTCAGCACGACGACCGGGATGGAACGGAGCGCGCTGTCGGCCTTGATCTCCTTCAAGGTCTCCCGGCCGTTTTTGCGGGGCATGTTGAGATCGAGCAGGATGATGTCCGGCCGGATCGCATTCGTATAGGGCGGCTCTTTTCTCAGAAACTGCATAGCCTTTTCACCGTCAACCACCACATGGAGGTTTACCAGCATCTTGGCGGCCAGCAACCCCTCTTTAGTCAATTCAACATCACCGGCATCGTCTTCCACCAACAAGACGTCTATTCTCTTCGGATTGCGATTGCTCATGGCTGGTCACCTCGTTACCAAACAACTTATAAGGTTATTGGGGCTACAGCCTTATTATGCAGGCTTAAGCGGTATTGTAAAGAAAAAGGTCGAGCCTTGACCCAGGATCGATTCTACCCAGATCCGGCCGCCGTGCCGTTCGACGATCTTCTTGCTGAGCGCCAGGCCGATGCCGGTGCCCGAGTACTCCTCGCGGGTGTGCAGTCGCTGAAAAATTTGAAAAATCCGCTCGAAATGCTGCGCCTCAATGCCAATGCCGTTATCACTGATGGCAAAGAGCCAATCTTTATCATTCTGCTGAGCCGTAACCTCAATTACTGGAATTTTACCCTGGACGCGGTACTTGATTGCATTGGCGATGAGGTTCTGGAAAACCTGGCCGAGTTGCACATCATCGGCCATGACCACCGGCAACTCGTCTACCTTGATACGGGCGCCGCTCTCCAAGATAGCTAATTCAAGATCCCGCCAGACGCGGGCAAGCAGTCCGTTGCAGTCAACCGCCGCAAACTCCCGGCCCTTGGTGGTCACCCGGGAAAAAGCAAGAAGATCGTTGATCAGAATCTGCATCCGATGGGCGCCATCAACAATATAACCGATGTATACCACGGCCTTTTCGTCGAGGCGGTCCTGATATTTGCGGGCCAACAGCTCGGTAAAGCTGCCGATCTTGCGGAGCGGTTCCTGCAGGTCATGGGAGGCCACATAGGCAAAATTCTCCAGCTCCTTATTGCTTTTTTCCAGGGAGAGGGCGTACTCCTTCAGCCCCTGCTCGGATCTCTGCAGCAAGGTTTCAACCCGCTTGCGAGTGAGAATCTCCCAGGTGCTGCGTATATAAAGGGTAAGCTGTTCGATGTCCGCATGGTCATAGGGCTCCTGCTTATTGCCGACCCCGATGATCGCGACAATCCTCTCCTCACTGAAGATCGGGAGACTCAGATGTCGCAACAAGGGGAAGTGGCCTTCCGGATACCCTTTTTTTTCGGCAAGGTTCTGGTAGTCGTTGTGGACAACCGGCCGGCGCTG
>MGTA01000015.1:5228-7804 GCA_001799225.1 Deltaproteobacteria bacterium RIFOXYD12_FULL_50_9 | reverse complement strand
GCGTCTTGGCCGCCGTGCACATCTGCATGACCGCCTTAGACCATTGGAAGAGCCCCAGGGTCTGCTGCGCCTCATTATAGAAGTGCAGATAACCGACCGTACTGCGGGTCAACCGCACCGCCTCCTCCAGGCCATAGCTGAGCAGCTCTTCCTCAGAGTCAAATCTTTTCTGACTGAGCACCAGCAACGCCGCCAAGCGCTCTTCCTTTAAATGGAAACCGAATCAGGTTTAATGGCCCTCAAGTAGGTCGGTGAAACAATAGCCAGGTAGTTGGGGAAAACAGGAGCGGCCGGCGCGATCCCACGTTCGATCTGCCATTTATACTGGTCCTCCAGATTGACAAACAGGGTATTGGGCAGCGCCACCTCAATGGTAGTCCGGCCCCAGATCTCGGCCAGTTCCTGCTTGGGGATTTTATAGACCTTCGCGAGCTGGGCCTGGGCCGCTGCCGGCTGGCTCCGCGTGTACTGCTCGGCGTGCACCAAGGCCTGCAAAACCTGTGGAGTGACCTGGAGGTTGACCGAAATATCGGTCCGAGTCGTCAGAATACCATAGATGATGTTGAGACCAGGTTCGCTGAAAACCGTGGCTTGATCTCCCAGGCTAAGGGCAGCGCTGTTGACAATCTTATTGGTCATCGCAAAACCGTCGATCTCGCCGCTTAACAAGGCAGCTTGCAATTTGTCCGGCTCCATTATGACCTGTATGACCTCATTTTGCGCCAGGCCGTGCTTCATCATGAACAGATCCAGAAAAAGATGTCCGATGATTCCCCGTTTAACGCCGATCCGCTTGCCTTTGAGGTCCTGGGGGAGGCTAATGCCGCGATCGCGCCGACCGATGATCCTGGCCGAGTTATCATCAGACATCAGCGTTGCCAGGATGGTGAATTTGGCGGTTTTCGGATCATGCAAGACAATCGGTGGCGCCCCGCTTACCGCAAAATTGCACTCCCCCTGCAGCATACTATCAAAGGCCAGTTTGCCATCACTCATATCCTTTAGGGTCACTGTCAGGCCCTCAAGGTTAAAAAAACCCTGCTCAAGGGCAATGCGGGGCAGAATGTCAGTAACACTGCCATGACAGATGGTTATTGCTTTGGGACGCTGCTGACCACCGGACCTCTCGAAATTCCAGCGGGCTGTATCCTCCAACCCCATCAGCATAGCATGGTCCAGCGAGAGCCGAGATTGATAAAAATCCAGGAGATTATTGATCTCGGCCGCCGAGACCTTCTGGTACTCCCGGGCAATGGCTTTTGTCTCATCAGGCCGTTGGCTGATAAAATCCTCAGCCTGGGCAACGGCCCGGAGAAACTTTACCGCTACCCCGGAGCGCTTCTCGAGAAGACCTACCGTGGCAAGGAGCATGATGTAGTTACGGCAGAGACCCCCGGCAATATTCCAAATAAAAACCTTAGGAAATTCTATTGTATTAGCAGGGGAAAAGAACAGAATTATTTAATTGCTTCGTCCTTCTTGAAGACACGAGTCAGTTCATCTCTTAGAGATTCGAGAGTATAAGGTTTCTCAATAAAACCCGCAAGCCCTTCTCCGACGAACCGCTCGCTGATCTCCTTCTTGCTGAACCCGCTGGAGAGCAGTACCCTGACGTCCGGCCTGATCCGTATCTGGGTCGCATCCCCTTTTATCAATGGGATATCCGGGTCAAGTTGCAGATTAAACGTTATGGTTTTGGCGATGGCGGCATTAAAAAAAGAGCTATTTTCGGTAACGAATTCATTCAGATTCAGATCTTTGACAATAATCCGGCCCTGGCAGCAAAAAGCTAACATCTGGCGGGCGAGATCAGCAGCGCGTTGGCTGGCGCGCATTGCCTCCTCAATGTTCTGTCTGATTGCTGATGCCGGCGCCGATCGCAGCAAGAATCGCTTCTGTCCAGGCTCGCTCGTCTTCGGCTTTCTTAAGGGCACTCCGCAACGCTTCTGCTGCCATCTCCGGCGATGGCGCTATCTCTTCATCCATATAAAACCTTCAGGATAAGTTGTTATTGTTGAGCCCATGTTCCTGGGCCATCAGGACTTTTTTCGCCCATTTTTCGACGAGATTGAACAGGGCCGGCGGATTGATCGGCTTTGCTATATAATCATCCATACCGGCGGCCAGGCAGCGCTCACGGTCGCCCTTCAGGGCATGCGCGGTCATGGCGATTATCACGGTGTGCCGGTAGCCGGCCTCCTGCTCACGGATCCGGCGGGTGGCCTCGAGACCATCCATTTCCGGCATCTGCACATCCATGAGAATAATGTCGTACCCCCCTGTACTGTTGGCAGTCACGGCCTCTTGACCATTATTCGCAACATCGACTTGAAAACCTGCTTTGCCAAGCATGACCACCGCCAGTTTCTGATTTACCGGGTTGTCTTCGGCAAGAAGCATCTTGATTTCATTAAGTTTTTTCTCGGCAATCATATGCCGGGTGACAAATGTTTTAGGCTTCAGCTTTTGGCTCTCCAAACCGGCAGCGCCGACCTGCACCAGGGTATCGAACAGCAGCGATTGCCTGATCGGTTTGATCAGATAGCCGGCGCAGCCAATTTTTCGCAGGTTGGCAG
>MGTA01000015.1:4524-5212 GCA_001799225.1 Deltaproteobacteria bacterium RIFOXYD12_FULL_50_9 | reverse complement strand
ATTTCAGGGGTGTTTTTAATGATTATAGCCACGTGTTCACCGTCCATGACCGGCATCTGCATGTCGAGCAGCAGCACCTTGAACGGCGCGCCGGCTTCGGCCGCCTGGCGCAAGGCGGTTATGGCCGCTGCGCCGTTCTCAACGGATTGCGGCTGACAGCCAAACCGCTCGGTGATTTTCTCCAGTATTGTCCGGTTGGTTTTATTGTCATCGCAGATAAGGACCTTGAGACCATGCAGATCGGGCGGCACACTATTGACTTCCCTGCCCTGCGTGCTCCCCTTTTGTTTCTCAAATGTCACAACAAATGAGAACTTACTGCCCCTCCCCTCTTCGCTCTCTACCGAAATTCGACCGGACATCAGTTCAACCAGCTTCTTCGAGATGGAAAGTCCCAGGCCTGTGCCGCCAAAAACCCGCGTGGTTGAGCCGTCTGCCTGGGTAAAAGCCTCGAAGATAAGGGCCTGCTTATCTTGGGGTATCCCAATACCTGAATCACCTACCGAGAATAAAACGGTGGCCGTATCTGCAGTTTCCCTCTGAAGTTCAACACTGACGACCACCTCGCCGGTCGCGGTAAACTTGATGGCATTGCCGATGAGATTCAGCAGTACCTGCCTTATTCTGCCGGAATCCCCCCTTAGCAGGGCAGGCACCTCGTGATGGATATGGCAGGCCAGCTCCAATC
>MGTA01000015.1:0-4507 GCA_001799225.1 Deltaproteobacteria bacterium RIFOXYD12_FULL_50_9 | reverse complement strand
CCGCCATGGCTTCAACCACGCTCTCTATGGTCAAACGGAGATTGAAATTGGAGATGTCGAGCGAGAGCTTACCGGCCTCGATCTTAGAAAAATCCAGGATATTATTAATAATATCAAGCAAGGCATTACCACTCTCCCTGATAGTCTGGAGATAATCGTGTTGCTCCTCGGTCAGTTCGGTGGTTAACGCCAGGGCAGCCATCCCGAGAATGCCGTTCATCGGCGTCCTGATCTCATGGCTCATGTTAGCCAGGAATTCCGACTTGAGCCGATTTGCCTCTTCAGCGGCCAGCCGGGCAGCCACAGACTCGCGCTCGGCAGCCTTACGTTCGGAGATATCGCGCGCCACATAAAGCACAGTCTGCTGCACACCATCTTTATCCCGCAATAACGACGCGGAAAGCAGCATAGGGATCTTGCGACCGCCGTTTGCCAGGTAGACGGTATCAATATTCTGGGCGACACCCTGCTCGCTTAAGTAGGAGTACCATGCCTCACCCGACAACTCTTCCCAATTTTCAATCAGCAGTTCAATGCGCATGCCGACCAGTTCCGCATCGCTGTAGCCGGTAAGAGCACAGAGAGCCTGATTAACCCGCTGGATGACTCCGGCCGGAGAGACCAGCATGAGCGTCTCGCTGATCGAGTAGATAATGTTTTCGTTGTAGTCAATCTCCGCCACCAGCTGCTGCCTGTAGAGGGCCAAATCATCGGACATCTTGTTGAACGTATAACCCAACTCACCGATCTCATTTTTTTCACTGACATCAATACGGAAATCCAAATCCCCCTTGCCGAGTTTGCCGGCTGCATTTTTCAGCCGCTTGATAGGTTGAGCTATGGACTGGGCCAGCAGTAAACCCAGCAGCACGGCCAGGACAAGGGTAAAGATAGAGACAACCATAATCGTCAGGATGGCATTATTAATCGAGACCATGACCTTGCTTTCCCTCTCGAGCAGTTCAGCTCTCTCATGCTCGGCCGTCGTCTCTAAAAGTGCCAGGATCGACTGCTCGATATTCTCAAACTCCTCCTTTAACTCAAGGATCTGCTTGCCGCTGACCCCCTGCACCTTGGACTTGATCAACTGGTCGCTCAGGGCAAAAAGGCGTTGCCCTTCCCCGGCGATCTGGCTACGAATATTTTTCTCATCATCGCACTTCGTCAGCGGACAGATTTTTTGAGCAGCAATCGCATAACGCGCCAGGGCCTCTGTAAAAAATTGCTTTCCCCCTGCCAGTAGGCGATTTTCCTCAATTGCCTGTATGTTCAGATCCTTCTGAACCAGCAGACTTTCGGCGCTGATAAAACCGAACTCGTTGGTCGACGAAACTATCCGGAACGAGGCGCTTTTGACGTCATCAAGCGCTTTGATCACCGTTATCGAATCAGCCAGCATATTGGAAAACTGCTGTTTAACCGAAGAGATCGTCCTGATCGCGAAATACCCGACCACAGCGGTAAACAGAGCAATCAGAACATAGCCGATAATCAGTTTATTGCCGATTCTCATCTTTTTGAACTCCATGCTCCAGGATATATGGCCATATCATTACTTACTCATTTACCATGAATAACAAACTTTCCCTGGCAAGCACAAGTTAAAATATATCCATTTTCACTGCTATACCAACCGGGCAAGAGCTTGATTGGCGAGCGGCAGGCCCTGGGCGGTCAAACGCAGGCGGCCGGCCTCAATGATCAGCAAACCTTGGGAGACCAGTTCATCCAGAGTGGCGCCATAATAGGCCGGCGCGAAAATCCCGAAGCGTTTTTCAAGATAGCCGAGCTCGATTCCAGCCGTCATCCGCAGGCCCATGATCACGGTTTCTCGAAAACTGGCAGGTTTGGCCAGGCATTCGGCCTCGCTGAACGGCGGCAAACCGGCGTTAACCAGATTGCGGAAAAGCTCCGGGTCTGCAACACTCCTGATCCGCAGGCCGGCAAATGATGAAACCACCCCGGCGCCCAGACCGAGATACGATCCGTTCAGCCAGTAGTTGATGTTGTGGCGGCAGGCAAATCCCGGCCGGCTGAAATTGGCAATCTCATATCGTTGATAACCGCATTGGTCAAGCAGTGAGTAGGCGGCCTCCTCCATGGCAACCACCGTATCCTCAGTCGGCAGGATCAGTTCACCCCGCCTCGCCTGCCGGCTGAAAGGCGTCCCCTCTTCCACCATCAGTTCATATAGCGAGATATGCTGGGGCGCAAGGCCCACAGCAGTTTCAAGGGTGGCGACCAGATCACCAAGCTGCTGGCCGGGCAGCCCGTAGATCAAATCGAGACTGCAATTGCCGAAGCCGGCCGCCTGGGCGGCCCGGAAGGCATCTATAGCCTCGGTCCGACTGTGCGAGCGGCCGATTCCGGCCAACAACCGCTCTTCCATGGTCTGGACGCCGAGGCTCAAACGATTGACCCCGGCATCTTTTAACAGGCACAGCTTCAGTTCACTGACTGTATTGGGATTGGCTTCAACCGAGATCTCAGCGTCCGGTTCAAGCCGGAAGAGATCTCGACAAGCCTTGATCAGCCGGGCAAGGGTATGACCTGAATAGATAGTCGGGGTGCCGCCGCCGATAAACAGCGTCGCAAAACGCCGTTGCCTGACCCAGTGATAGTCAGCCATCCTCGCCGCCTGCCGGATAACGGCATCGATATACCATTCCGGCGGGTCACCAGTACAAGGACGAGAGGCAAACGCACAGTAAGGGCATTTGGTCCGGCAGAATGGTATATGAATGTAAATACCGTCAGACATTGGGGGCCTCTGGCCGCTATGACGAATAAAGATCAAGCCCTGCTCTAAAGAATAGCCGCGCACTCCCGGCGGATCTCATTCATCAGGCCATGGTCGGCAAAACTGTAGGGGGTTTCCGACGCACCGACAATCAGATGATCTAGAAGCGGCATGCTCATCAGCGTGCAGGCCAGATAAAGGTTCCTGGTCAATCGCCGGTCGGCCTCTGAGGGACTGAGATTGCCGGAGGGATGGTTGTGGGCCACAACCAGGGCCGCGGCGTTATGCTGCAGGGCCAGCTTGACGATCTCGCGGGGGTAGATGGTGTTAGCGCTGATCGTGCCTTCGGCCACGGTCTGCTCGGTCAGAATCGCGTGGCCGGCATCAAGAAAGATGACCTTGAAAATCTCATGCTTGAGATCCCGCATGGCATGATTGAGATAATCAGCCACCTCGCGGGAGGAGCGAAGATACTCGCGCTTTTCGAGACGCTGACCAAGATAACGACGGGCCACGGCGTGGATGAAACGCAGAGCAAAGGTGTTGTTCGGTCCCAGCCCCTGGACGGTCAGCAACTCAGGAGCCGGGGCTTCGAGGACAGCGGCCAGGGTTGTGAACCGCGCCAGGGCGGCCCGGGCCGGCTCCTTGCAATCACGGCGAGGCGTGCAGAGGGTCAGGAGGAGTTCAAGCACCTCGGCGTCGGTAAACGCCTCAATGCCGCGCTCCAGGAACTTATCCCGCAGCCGACCACGATGCCCTTCACCCTTTTTCTGCCACTCTTTCTGGTCCACGGTTTCCGAAAAGATCCTCCATTTTTTCGCCCCTAGGCCAATTATAATGTAAGGGCGAAAAATCTTTCGCCCCTACGCCAATTCCCTTGCAAACAACTCATTAGCCATTGCCGGATTGGCCTTGCCTTGCGTCCGTTTCATCAACTGGCCGACAAAAAATCCCATCAGCTTCTCCTTGCCGGCCCGATAATCGGCAGCCTGACTCGGGTTAGCCGCGACAATCTCCTGGACGATCCTGGCCAGATCACCCTCGTCGCTCATCTGCACGAGATTTTTCTCCTGGACAATGGCAGCGGCATCCTTACCGGTGGCAAGCATCTCGGCAAAGACGGTTTTAGCGATCCGACCGGTGATGACGTTGGTGTCGACCAGGTTGAGGAGAGCTGCCAACTGGACCGGCATCACCAGACAGCGGCCGATCTCCATGCCATCCTCCCCTTTCAGTTCGCGCATCATCTCGGTCATCAGAAAGTTGGCCAGTTTCTTGGCATTAGGATAGGTCTGCAGGGCTGCCTCAAAATAGTCGGCCAGCTCCCGGCTGGCGGTTAAGACATCGGCGTCGAGGATCGACAGCCCGAGCTGTTCAACAAACCTCGCCCTCTTTTCATCCGGCAGCTCTGGAAGGGTGGCGGCTATCCGGGCGATCCAGGCATCATCGATAACGACCGGGACCAGGTCAGGATCCGGGAAGTAGCGATAATCATGGGCCTCCTCTTTACTGCGCATGGAGATCGTCAGATTGCGGTCGGCATCCCAGAGCAGGGTCTCCTGCACTATGCTGCCGCCATCAAGCAGGAGATCTCGCTGCCGCCTGATCTCGTAGTCAAGGGCGCGCTGGACGTTGCGGAAGGAGTTCATGTTCTTGAGTTCCGTACGGGTGCCGAACTCCTGCCGGCCGACTGGTCGGAGCGAGATATTGGCATCACAGCGGAAACTGCCCTCCTGCATGTTGCCATCGCAGATGTCGAGATAGCAC
>MGTA01000014.1:3880-15822 GCA_001799225.1 Deltaproteobacteria bacterium RIFOXYD12_FULL_50_9 | reverse complement strand
ATAGTCGTGGTGCGAGACCGGCCAGTGCTGCTGGTGAAACGGTTTGACGTGCTGCCCAAGGGCGGCCGGCGGGCAATGATCAGCTTTCGGACCCTCCTTTCCGCCTATGACGATCTTGCCAGGGTCTCATATGGCGATCTCTCCGAGATCCTGAAACGGGTCTCTGCCGATCCTCGTGGGGATTGTGAAAAACTTTTCAAGCAGATGGTCTTAAACGTTTTGATCATCAATACCGACGATCACCTGCAGAATTTTTCCATGCTGCACGATTCCGATGGCTGGCGGCTTTCTCCCGCCTACGATCTTGTTCCTGCTCTCCCTCGTGACCAACAGCTCCTCCGGATCGGCGGCGGTCATGCTGATCTGGTTGCCGATGATCTGATCGCCGAAGGCAGACTGTTTGGTTTCAGCCGGCCCCGGTGTAAAAAACTGATCAATGAGGTTCTTGAAAAAACCACTGGCTGGCATGAACTCATTTCTGAGCCGGAGACAAGATCACGTCTTGAAAAGCGACGCAATTTTATTTGCCGGAGTCACCTCTGAACTCTCAAATCAACGAATCGCGGTTAGATCTATCAAAATGGCAGAAAGTCTAACCTGACCCCAGATACTCCCTGTTACATTTTAGATTGCTGAGCTTTAACCCATTTGATATAAGATAGTTATAAGCTATGATCGCCCCGCCCCCCCGTGCAATCAACAATGGAGACGTGATGAACTATACAATTGAGTATGAGCAGGAGACAGACGGTCGTTGGATCGCCGAAGTGCCGGAACTGCCTGGCGTTCTGGCTTATGGAACAACAGCGGATGAGGCGATGGCAAAAGCTGAAACCCTGGCATTGCGTATTATTGCTGAGCGAATCGAGTCGTTGGAAAGTCGCCCTATCCCGATTACTATCAGCTTACCCGCTTTTGTATGAGCCAATGGCCTTCGGCAAAGGCCAAACGTGTATTGGCCGCCCTTCTTGCAATAGGTTGGCGCATTAAGCGTCAATCCGCCTCGCACCGCACTCTCGCCCGTGATGGAATGCCAGATTATGTTTTTGCGTTTCACGACCAAGAGGAAATCGGTCCCCGCATGTTATCGCGCATTGCGAAACATACCGGTCTTAAACCTGATGACATCTGAAAATTAGAGGAGCACTAAAATACGGATGTTCCCCATAGACCTTCCAAGTAACTTCACCGTAATTGGTTGAATTTACGCAGTTGCAGTTTTTAGCTGCGGGCTGGCAACTTCAACTAACGCAAACCCCAGTTCTTGGGCTTTTCTTTTTAGATTTTGTACGACACGAGTGCGATAACGTTCTTCGTAGTACTCTTGACCAGCATCGATATAAGCAGTGCCGTGCTTTAACATAGCATAAACAAGCCGGGCCAGTTTGTGGGCAGCTGCCGTTATGGCCTTAGGTGCCCCGAGACGGGATCGTTGTCTACGCAAATAAGCACCAAGGGCACTTTTTGAGTTGAATAGGGTGAAAGCTGCTAGGCGAAGCGTCGCAGCTGCACGGTTGGCAACCTGCTTGCTCTTGCCGCTAAAACAAAAGTCTTTCAAGCAAATCGGTGAGCTCTTTGAAAAGTTTATACCCCGTACACTTTTGAAGCCTGAGCAGGACGGGGCCATGAGTCGCAGAAGACTTTTCTCCAAAGAGAATACCTTCTGGGCCTTCTTTAGTCAGGTGTTGGATTCAGACGGAGAGTGCCATTCGGGACACCATATTTAATTCGGTATTGACTCCTTGGCAATAATGTGGCAACTCTCGCTGATGTTTCGTATTGTTCGTGTTTATTGCAGCCGGAACTCCCAACCAAGTCATACAGAATGGCAATCTTAGAATACCTACCTTATTCAGTGGTGAAGACTAACAATCGTGCATTCCATTAACGTCTTTTCAATCTGTTTCTGAAATCCTGCGGACTGCGGTTTAATTGAGTGACAGCGATTATCAAGATCTCGTCGTTAACGATTTGATAGATTACGCCATAAGGAAACCGGTTTACTAAACAGCGTCTCGTGTTTTTTGAAATTGGGGACCATGCTTTGGGAAAAAGGAGTATCCGGTGTATTGCGGCATAAATATCTTTTACAAATTCGTTACCAAGGCCAGGACGACATTCCTCATAGTAATCGGTCGCCTCATTTAGTTCAATTTGGGCGAATGGATGAAATGAGTAGTTCATTTAGCCAGGCGTGCCTGGATTTCTTTGAACACCTGATCGCCAGGAATCAATGTAAGATTACCCTCACTGATTTCCTCAGCTCTCCTTTCTGCCTCGGCGGCCCATAGCTCGTCGATCTCTTTCTGGGCCGGAGTGAGGCTGCTAAGCAATTTTTCAATAAGCTGAGTTTTAATATCTATCGGTAAAGATTCGACCATCGTCATAAGTTCGTTGGTATTGATCATGATGGAACCCTCCTTGATTAACTATCGTTAGATCTTCAAAAATTAACATAGCAGAAAAGAAAAAGTTTGCCCACCATCAATATACTGGGAATTAGAAAGTAAACATTAGGCCGCTCATTCTGGAAAAGTCGCCGATTTTCAGGAAGAGGTGGGCAATGGCGGTCAGCAGCGCCAGGCGGTTGTTTTTGATTTGGGCATCGTCAACCATGACCATGACCTTTGCAAAGAACAGGTCCACCTTGTCCTTCATGGTCAGGATGGCATCCATGGCTTGCTGATATTGCCTCTGGGCCAGCAGCGGGGCGATCTGTTCTGAAACGTCTTTGTAGGCCTCGTACAGCTCTTTTTCCGCCGGCTCGGTCAGCAGTTCATCCCGTACAGTTGTATCCTGATGATCTTTTATGATGTTGTTGACCCTTTTGAAGGCGCCGGCCAGCATGGGGAAGGTCGCGGCGCGGCTGGCTGCGAGCAGTGCGTTGGTCCGCAACCGGCAGTCCAGGACATCGTCAAAGGCGATGGAGGTGACTGCTTCTACGGCCTCGATCGGGGTGCCGCGTGAGATCATGTCGTTAACATACCGAGCCTTGATGAATTCTATTACCTGTTGTTTCGCCTTGTCCGGTGTAACGGTAAGCTTGCCGCCGTACAGGCGGAGCGCCTCGTCAACAAGCCAGGTGAGCGAGAGGCATAATGAGTGGTGTTGAATGATCTGGAGCAGGCCGAGAGAGAGCCGGCGCAGGCCAAAGGGGTCGGTGGCGCCGGTGGGCAGCTGGCCGATCCCGAAACAGCCGGCGATAGAATCGATGCGGTCGGCAATTCCTACCAGGGCTCCGGGAAGGCCGGTGGGCAGGCTGGCGCCGGCCCTGATTGGTAGATAGTGTTCGTAGATGGCCAGGGCTACTTCCGGCGTTTCGCCATCGAGCCGGGCATAGGCCTGACCCATGCTGCCCTGGAGGGATGGGAACTCATTGACCATGGCGGTGAGCAGGTCGGCCTTGGCCAGAAATGCGGCTCTTTTTGCGGTTGCGACCTGATCCGGTGCCAGTTTTTCGGCGAGCAGGCCTGCCAGTGTGGTGATCCGCTCGGTCTTTTCAGCCAGCGAGCCGAGTTTTGCCTGAAAGATGATACCGGATAAGCTGGGAATCCGGTCGGCAAGGGTCAGGTGTTGATCCTCCTTAAAGAAGAAGAGGGCGTCTTCAAGGCGGGCGCGTAGAACCCGTTGGTGGCCGTCAATGGCGATTTTTGTATCCCGAACCCGGGTGTTGTTAACCGCCACGAAATTGGGGAGCAGTGTGTCATTTTCATCAACAACTGCAAAATATTTCTGATGTTCGCGCATGGAGGTAATCAGGACCTCCCGGGGCAGCACAAGAAAGCGTCGGTCAAAGGAGCCGCATACGGCGTGCGGTTCTTCGACCAGGTTGGTTACCGTGTCCACCAGCTCATCGTCTGCCAGAATAATGCCGGCAAGTTGCTCTGCCGCCTGGTTGACCGCCGCGATCACCGCCTGCCGCCGTTCCGCCGGACTAACAAGGACATGAGCTCTCTTCAGTTGGTCGAGATATGAGCTGTAATCTTTGACTGGAATGGTTGCCGGAGCCAGAAAGCGGTGACCTCTGGTGAGGTTGCCGGTAGTAATCGTGTCAAGGCTGAAAGGGATGACCTTGCCGTTGTAGAGAGCGAGGAGCCACTGAATAGGCCGGACAAAGGTGGCCCTGCCAATGCCCCATTTCATCGATTTAGGAAAGGGCTGCTCCTGGATCAGTTCGCTGAGCATCGCCGGCAGAAGTTCGTCGGTGTCGACGCCCTTAATCTGTTTGATCGCCATCAGGTATTCACCCTTGGCAGTTGTCACCATTTTAAGCTCGTCGACTGCCACCTGATTGGTTTTAGCAAAGCCGTGCGCCGCCTTGGTAGGGTTGTTGCCATTGTCAAAGGCGGCCTTTCTGGGTGGTCCGATAATCTCTTCAACCCTGTCCGGTTGCCGGTCCAGCAGGCCGTTTACGCATATAGTCAGGCGGCGCGGGGTTGCGGCTCGGTCGATACTCGCATATGTCAAGCCTGCGGTCGTGAGTTTGCGGCCCAGGATGGTGCTCATGGATTCGATGGCCGGCATGAGAAAGCCGGCTGGTATCTCCTCGGTGCCAATTTCAAGCAAGAGTTCGTGTTGCATGGTCGTCACTTGGTTTGTACTTTTAGGTTGCGCCTTATAAGGAGGCAAGATTTTTTAATATTCATTTTTTGCTGACTTAATTCGACGGGTTTGATGGTGACTCCAGGGAGGCAAAGGTGCTGTATCCCTCGGAAAGATTCTCGACTGTAATCGAAAACCAGCTGATATCCCGGTGTTTTGCAAGTCTGTTGCCAAGGGCCTTGGTCAAGGTCTCCACAGTCAGGGCTGAATCTGAACACTCAGGGGTGTTGAGGTGTTGCGAGGTAACTTCTTCAACCATCTGGATCAGATCTTCCAGCCAGACAAAGTGGCGGAACTTCAGGCAGATGTCAGCAAAACCCCAATGACCGAACGAACGAGGCAGGCCATCATCAATCCTGACCGGTCTGGGTGGCGAAACGGGCACCCGAACGTTCAGGGTAAGATTGTCGGAATCGGTAAGGGAGCCGTGCATCCTGCAGGTGTATTCGCCGATCCCGAGATTGTTTGGCGTATTGGTCCGTTTTTTTAGAAAGTAGGGAAACTCAATCTCCATGTGGGCAGCCTGGGCCTGGAGTTTAACTTTCATCTCTACCAGAATATGGTGGAAGCTGCGTAGATTGATCTCACCGTGAAAACGGTTGAGGATCTCGATAAACCGGCTCATGTGGGTGCCCTTGAAATGATGGGGCAGATTGACGTACATATTGACGGTGGCCACGGTGTGTTGGACTTTTTTGGCCTTATCGAGGACGGTAATCGGGTAGGAGATGTTTTTGACCCCTACTTTTTGAATGGCGATCCGGCGGTGATCAGGCTGATTCTGGATATCTTTGATCTCCGCGGTCGACACTCCGATTCTCCAGTATCTTGTGGCTACAAAGGTTTATCAGTCCGGCAGCTGCATTTATTTATTGATATGCTTTTTGACCGCAGCCTTCAGTTCTGCAAGATTAGAGGACTTGACGATATATTCGTCCGAGGCCCAGGATGCAAGATCCTGTTTGAACTCTTGATAGGCGGAGCTGAGGATGACCGGTAACAGAGGGTTGATCTCCTTGATTCGGCGTAGAGCCTCAATGCCGTTCATGCTGGGCATGTTGATATCGAGGATGATCAGATCCGGCCGGATTATGCGTAGTTTGTCAAGCGCCTCCTCGCCGGAGAGGGCGGAATGGACTTCATAGCCTTCCTCCTCGAACTCTTCACGGTAGAGGAGATGAATGCTGTCTTCGTCATCAACCAGCAGGATTTTTTTCATAGGAAGCCTCCATTGGCTAAATAGTCAGTTTTGCATCCCTGAGGAAACGGGCGGCGTCTTCAGGTGGCACGGAATTGATATAAAAGCCGGATCCCCACTCAAAGCCGGCAATCATGGTAAGCTTCGGCATGATCTCAAAGTGCCAGTGGAAGTGGTCAAGGGACTGCGCCCGCAATGGTGCGGTATGCAAAACGAAATTGTAGGGGACAGAGGGGATGCAAACGTTCAGGCGCCGCATACTCTCGGAAAAAATCTCGGTCAATGCTGCAAAACTGGCATCATCGCCGCTGGTATATGAAGAGGTGTGCTGTTTGGGTAGAATCCACATCTCAAAAGGCGAGCGGGGTGCCCAGGGCGTAATTGAAATGAACTGCTCGTTCTGGCAGACGACCCGAATGCCTAAGTTGATCTCCTGGCGGATGATGTCGCAGAAGATGCATCGTTCCTTATACTTATAGTAGGAGAGGCTGCCCTCAAGCTCCGAAACGATCATTCTCGGCAGAATAGGGAGTGCGATAAGCTGGGAGTGAGAGTGCTCCAGGGAGGCACCGGCCGCGCCCCCGAAATTCTTGAAAGCCATTACATAGCGAAAGCGCGGATCTTTGGCAAGATCAAGAATTCGGTCTCGAACAGCCCAGAATACCTGGATCATCCGTTCTTTCGGCAGATGGGTGAATGCCTCTTTGTGATCCGGGGTCTCGATGATGACTTCGTGGGCTCCGATGCCATTCATCTTGTCGTAGATGCCCTCGCCTTCCTTGTTGATATCGCCTTCGATGATCAGGGCCGGATATTTGTTCGGGACAACCCGGAGAGTCCAGCCCGGTCTGTTGGGATTAGGGGAGGATTGCCGGTAGCTCAAGACCTCGGGCGGGGTGGTGTTCTCATTGCCTGGGCAAAGCGGGCAGAATCCCCCTTTTATGGTGTCCTTTTCTACGATGAAGTCGGTTGGCCGTTTGCCACGTTCTGTAGAAATGATAATCCAGCGGCCGATGACCGGATCTTTGCGAAGTTCAGGCATAGTTATGGCCCTTAGCCCTTTTGGGTTCGTTCGTGATTTTCCTGCTTGGTCTTGCAGTCAATACAGAGGGTCGTAACCGGCCGGGCATCAAGTCGTTTAGCGGAGATCTCTTCACCGCATTCGTCACAGATACCATATGAACCATCCTCGATTCGTTCGATGGCCTCTTTGATTTTGTTAAGGAGCTTCCGCTCCCGGTCCCGGATGCGAAGTTCAAAACTGCGGTCTGATTCGGCTGAGGCCCGGTCAGTAGGATCGGGGTAATTGTCGTTGCTGTCCGTCATATCGCTGATGGTCTTTTCAGCCTCATTCAGCAAATTCTTGCTCATATCGTGAAGCTTTATTCTGAAATGATCAAGCTGTTCTTTATTCATTAGATCTATTCTCCCTGTGTCACGTCCCTATATTAAAGGGGTTACGCTGAAGCATTGAAAAGTTTTTTGAAAAAGCCGTCGCCATCTTTCTGTTTCTTCTCTTCCTCTATCGTTTCGAACTCCTTGAGCAACTCTTTCTGGCGTTCGGTTAGCTCTGTCGGCGTGGTCACCTTAACCTCGATATGCATGTCGCCTCTGCCTTGGCCCCGCAATCTAGGCACCCCCTCACCCTTTAGGGTGAATACAGTGCCTGACTGCGTGCCTTTGGGAATAGTGAGCTTGCTTTTCCCATGGATGGTCGGCACCTCGAGTTTATGGCCCAGAGTCGCCTGGGTGATGGAGAGCGGGATCCTGGAGATGATCTCATCCTCATGTCGTTCAAAGAAGTCGTGTGCTTCAACATAGATCATGACATAGAGGTCGCCTGCCGGTCCGCCGCGTCGGCCGCCTTCGCCTTCACCCCGCAGGCGCATGCGGGCTTCGTTGTCGACCCCGGCCGGGATACGCAGGGAGACCTTTTTTTTCTTGGCGATCAGGCCGGTGCCGTTGCAGTCGTTGCACGGGTCAGTAATAATCTCCCCTGCCCCTCGACAACTCGGACAGGTGGTGGCAAGTCGGAAAGGTCCCTGAGCCCGGATAACCTGGCCGCGACCTTGGCAGGTGGTGCAGGTGGTGGCCTTGTGTCCTGGCCTCAGCCCACTGCCTTCACAGGTCCAGCAGGTGTCGTGTTTGGTGATCTCGATCTGTTTTTCAATGCCGTGGACTGCTTCCATAAAGGATATTTTTAGATCGTAGCGGAGATCGGCCCCTTGGATAGGACCATGTGGAGAGTGTCTGCCTGACGAGGCCCCGCTGAAACCGAAAAGGTCGCCGAAGATATCGCCGAAGCTCGAGAAAATATCCTCAAAATTGCCGGGCCCGCGATAGCCGCTGTTTCGGAGACCGTCTATACCGTAACGGTCGTAGATCTTTCTTTTCTCTGAATCGCCAAGAACTTCGTAAGCCTCGGTCGCAGTCTTGAACTTCTCTTCCGCGTCTTTGTCGCCGGGATTACGATCCGGGTGGTGTTGCATAGCCAGTTTACGGTAGGCCTTCTTGATCTCTTCGCCGTTCGCATTAGCTGCAACGCCCAGTATCTTATAGTAGTCGCGATCCATGTCTTAATTCGTCATAAATTAGAGATATAGTATTAATCCTTGGCACTAGAGAGTAATTCTGCGACTCTCACAACTCCTGGATAGTAGTTTCTTGTTGTTTTGCCTGCGCGCACTGTTTATTCAACTCTGCAAGGTTGTCAAAGGTTACCTGGCCGGCAGCAATCTCCCGCAGGGTTGACACGATCTCTTTATTTTTTGATTTCACCAGAAAGGGGCAACCCCGGCGATGTTGTTTAACCCGCTCAACCGCAAGATGAACGAGGGCAAAACGATTTTCATTTCCTATCCTTGCCAGACAATCTTCTACAGTAATTCTTGCCATGATGTTTACTGGTGCCTCCGTAAAGTTTTCCTCATTTAAATGAGTACTCTAAAACCTTTTAATTATAATCATTTTGTTCGTCTTGGCAATTCTTTTTTCTGCTGTCGGTTGTGGAGACCGGCGAACTGGTAAGGGAAAAGGGATATTTTTGGGTTGTCTTGGCAACCCTGGAGAGGAGTGAAAATCATTTTGTCTTGTAACAGGTTCTGGTGGCATGGAAAATGCTTTAACCTGTTTGTGGTAATAGATAGAACAGTGGCTTGATCTGGAAAGGTAGCAGTCAGAACGAGCAGGAGCGTGGCTGGGAGCAGGCATGGATCTAGTAAAAGTAGTTAGAAACAGCAGGGAAATTTTTTCCTATTATTTTGTCTGGTTGAAGAGCAGTTTGCTTCTCAGTCGGTGTCGGAAAATTGACGATCCGGGTTGTAATGGCTTTTTTGATAAGGAGAAGTGACTATGATGCGCAGGCTTGCAGTTTGGGCTGTTTGGGTGGTTGGTGTGTTGGTTGGTATAAGTAATAACGCGGTTGCCGAGATGCAAAACAGTGTTCCCGCATCATCTGCCAATGATTTTTATTACAATTTCAGCCATCCGGTTCCGGCCGATTATATCTATAGGACCGGCAGGGTTTTGACGCCGGATGGTCAGCCCTGGATTAAGGGTGAGAACAGAGTTTCAGTTTTTGGAGCTTTGTTCGGCGGCGGAAAGGGCTGGGGACGGTCGCAGGATGATCAAGGCGAAGCGCTGCGTTTGCGGGTTCAGGGTATGGCGCACCAGCTTCTTGAACATGCCAGGGAGGCAGTGGCTGATGAGTATGTGCTGACCGTGAGTACCTTTGTCAATTTGAAGCAACTATATCGCACCTCCTCGCTTGGCCGTTATTTGAGTGAACAGATGATCACCGAATTGCAGCAGGCCGGTCTTGACATCCTTGAGATCAGAAAAACTCCGACCATCCTTATGAGTGAGGAGTTTGGCGAATACAGCCTGTCGCGTGACATGAAAGAGCTGGATTTTGTGCATACCGCCCAGGCAACTGTCGTGGGTACTTACACCTTGTCGGAAGGCAAACTTTTTTTGAATGCCCGCCTGCTTCGCAACAGTGATGGGATGATTCTGTCCACCGCCAGCCAGGTGATGGATCTTGACGCAGTTGTTGCCGGTCTGCTGGCGGACGAAGGAGTGCCGCGTAAGGCCGGTGGCCTGGTGCAGATCAGGCGATATCAGGAGAGCCCTTCGATCGTGGCTGGGAATAAGGAAACTGGAGGGCCGCATCCATGAATAGAGCAAGAAGAGCCGCTGGTGCTGCCGTAATGATGATTATTTGCCTCTTGTGGGCAGGAGGTTGTTCGTCAAGACGACCGCAGACTGTCTCCGTGATGAGTCCGGATTTTTTTGGGATCAGTGAAGAGATTGCCGTGCAGCTTTCCCATAACGATCGGCAATCCGCAGGATCCGGACAGCGGCTGATTTTGACTACCATGGTTAATATCGACGATTTCAGCAAGACCTCACGTTTCGGCCGGACTTTGACCGAGGCCCTTGCTACCCGGTTATTTCAGCATGGCTACGGTGTCGCTGAAATCAGGAAAGCTGCAGAGGTCATGATCAAGGACAATAGCGGAGAGTTGATGCTGACCCGCGATCTTGCCATGCTCAGCAATCAGCATAGCGTTGAAGCTGTGGTCGTTGGCACCTATTCGCTGACTCCGAACTCCGTGATTCTCAATGTCAAGCTGCTTGATGCGACTTCAGAGGATGTCATCTCGGTGGCTGGTCTGGAGATTAAACGAAGCAATGCTATTAATGATCTGTTGAACAGTACGGGCGGGCTTGCCGACGGCGAACTCTCGGCCTATGAACGTTAACAGGAGGGCAGCATGTATCATATCGTATTTTTGAGTCTGTGTGTTTTGCTCGCAGGTTGTGCGAACCTCAAACATTTTTTCCCCCTGTCTGCCTGTAGTGAGGCGCCGGCTGTTTATATCCGTCCTGTCTCCGCAGATTTATCCCGGCAGGCCGTTGTCGGAGTGCTGCCGTTTCAGATGCCGGCCAATATGAGTCGAGAACAGGGAGCAGGCGTGGCCGCGCTGTTCAAGGATGTTCTACTGGCCAAGCAGGCTTTTCAGGTTGTGCGGTTGCTTGATACACGTTTTGGCGATATTAACGAGGCGATCCTCTATGGGCGAAGGGCCAAAGTCGATCTGGTTTTAGCCGGGAGAATCAACTATGCTATCGATGGCGCCGATCTCGGCGGCGCCAGGGTTGATGTCTCGGTGCGGCTTGTCAATGTTGCGACCGGCAACACGATCTGGTATGTCGAACAAACCATGGATAAGCCGATGGAATATCCTGACGTCGGTTTTGTTAATCGGTTGCTGACGGCTTTTTCAGCGCCTGAGGTGCGCCGGCCCGCCGGACCGCCTGCCCTGCCCAATATGCTCGCCAAAATTGCCGGGAACATGGCGGATCTTTTTGTCGACAGCCGTGATCCCTTGCCTTGAGCATTCGCTTTGGTTCCCTTCATGATTTAATGCCATGCAATTCAAATGCTTGACAACTCCTCATAATAAGAGTCAATATTTTTTTAAGTTTTTATGACCACTTAATTATATGGAGGATATTGCTATGCGAAAGATATTTGTGTTTGCTGGGGTGTTATTGCTTTTTGTCCAGTTGGGTTGTGTGACGCAAAAAACTTTTGATCTTAAGGACCAGGAGGCCAAGGAGCTTGATGCGAATTTGCAGGAGTCGAGAAGGCAGTCCAATGCCCTTTTCGAAGAGAAGCTGGAACTGTCCAAAAAGGTAAGTGATCTGAGTCAGGAAAAAATGGTGCTGGATGCGACCAACACCGATCTGTACCGCAATAAGGAGTCGCTGCAGAATCGGATCAAGGAGCTCGACGACCAGGTCGCTCAGCTCACCAAAGACAAGGATGCTCTGATTGTCGACAACCGCCAGCTTGACGGTGTACTCAAGGCCAAATCCGACAGTCTGTCCAGGACCATAAGCGAGATGCGGCAGTCGATCATTGACCAGAAAGCAGCCAACGAAGCCAAAATCGCAGAGTTGAACATGAAAATTGCCGCTCTTGAGACCGAGAATGTCACTTTGAAAGAGGAGATGACCATCCAGCTTACTGAAAAGGAAAAAAAAGTTCAGCAGATGAGTTCTACCTATGATGAACTTCTCGAAAAAATGAAGAGTGAGATTGCCAAGGGTGAGATCACTATCTCGGAATTGAAGG
>MGTA01000014.1:2947-3874 GCA_001799225.1 Deltaproteobacteria bacterium RIFOXYD12_FULL_50_9 | reverse complement strand
TTACCGTAAATATGGTCGACGCCATTCTTTTTGATTCGGGAAAAGCAGAGATCAAGCCGAGCGGACTTGTCGTGCTGCAGAAGGTGGTAGAAATCCTGGTCACGGCCAAGGATAAAATGATCCGGATTGAGGGACATACGGATAATGTGCCGATTGTCGGGCAGCTTACCCGGATTTATCCCACTAACTGGGAGTTATCGGCGGCCCGTGCCATTAATGTGACGCGGTTTCTGGAGCAGCATGGCGTTGATGCCCGCAGCCTGGAGGCTGTAGCTTACGGCGAATTCAGGCCTGTGGCTTCGAATAGTACAGATGAAGGTCGGGCCAAGAATCGCCGGATTGAGATAATCCTGGTTGCTAAAGACGTCGTGGAATAACTCCGCGTTAGCCTTGATGGACTCGTAAGATTCCGTCGTACCGTTAAAGATGGCTAAGCATGAAAATTCGATATGCAAGGAGTGGCGGTGTCGCGAAAGCGGAGGCATACATAAGGTATGTCGAGCATTTCGCGAACCCGCTACGACGCAGTAGATCGGATTTTTTGCGACGCCATCAGCCTTCACCGTGGATAAGGCCGTAGCCCCGCTCGCCATGCAGTGACGTGTCAAGACCCATGATTTCGCCCTGTTCATCGATGCGGAAGCCTATGGTCTTTTCAATAAGATAGCAGATGATTATGGTAGCAATCGCGGCAAGGGCGATGGTGGCGGCCATACCGCTCAGTTGGACACCAAACTGTTTCCATATGGTCCAGTCGGGCTGTCTGGCAATTGCCTTAGTCATCCAGCTCTTCCGGATGAAAAAAGAGAGCAGGAGCACGCCCAGGCCGCTGCCGACCCCGTGGATGCCGAAACAGTCCAGGCTGTCGTCATAGCCTAAGCGGGCTTTAAGCTTTAGAGCATAGAAACAGGCCATTGAGGAGAGGGC
>MGTA01000014.1:1059-2932 GCA_001799225.1 Deltaproteobacteria bacterium RIFOXYD12_FULL_50_9 | reverse complement strand
GAGGGCTCCTAATATCAGGGCTCCGGTCGGTTGGACTACGCCGGCAGCCGGGGTGATGACCACGAGGCCTGCCAGGATGCCGGAGACAAAACCGAGAGAGGTGGCCTTTCTGAAGGTGTAGACCTCGATAAGCAGCCACGTGAGGGCGCCGCTCGCAGCTGATACCTGGGTCATGGTGAGGGCGCGGGCGGTTTCCAGGCCGCTTTGGACCGTGGAGCCGGCATTAAATCCGAACCAGCCTACCCAGAGGAGGCCGGCGCCCATCATGGTCATGACCAGATTGTTCGGGTGCATGGCGGTTTTGGGGTAGCCGCGCCGTTTGCCCAGAAAAAGAGCGGCCACCAGGGCGCTGACCCCTGCCGAGACATGGATTACCAGTCCGCCGGCCAAATCAATTACTCCTGCAGCGCCTAGATTATAGAGCCAGCCGTCCGGTGCCCAGACCCAGTGGCACAGCGGGCAGTAAACCAACAGAAACCAGAGGACGATAAAGAGGCAGTAGCCCCGGAAATATACACGCTCCGCCAGGGCGCCGCTGATCAGGGCCGGCGTAATGATGGCGAATTTGCCCTGAAACATGGCCAGGATATATTCGGGAATGCCGTCTTTGACCGCGTCATCGATCCCCTGGAGGAGAAAATAGTCGTTGTTCCAGCCGATCAGTCCCCCAAAAACACCTTTGCCAAAGGTGAGGCTGTATCCACACACCACCCACAACACCCCGATAATCGCCATGGAGACGAAGCTGTGCATCATGGTGCCGAGTACATTTTTTGTGCGGACCAGGCCGCCGTAGAACATGGCGAGTCCTGGCACCATCAGAAGTACCAGAGCTGTGGATGTGAGCATCCAGGCAGTGGTGCCGGTGTCAACGGTGGTGTTTTCCGCCGCCGCAACGATTGCGGTGGAATTGATTGCGAACAACAGGCAATAACAGAGAACTCTTTGCAGCTTGAGCATGGCGTTTACCCCGATTTATTTTAGCCTGCCGCCCCAAACGAGCCAGGCAAGAACCACGTTTTATATTGCACGGGGTGTGCCAATAGTTTAACTGCTTGATTCTTAAAGATTTTATCGAATGGTGCTTGAATGCGATGAGATAAAAAGCTGCAAACTTGTTACAAAAATGAAGGAAGTTTTTCAAAAATGTAAAAAGTTTAGTTTGAATTAATCGCGTTTTGGACTGCTTCCGGCAATAAGAGATATATTTCTATATAAGTTTATGCTAAACTATAATTAAGTAGTTGAAATAAGAAATAAAATGAATACTCATTCACACAAAAACCATTCATTAATTTCTTGTTTATGCCGAAGAGGTAAGTAAGACAAACACTCACAGGCAGGTGATTTATGGACCCTATTAATGAAGTCCAGTTATTGGCGGAACTTGATAATGAATGCTGCGGATTAAACCATGGTCCGAACACAGATTCCAAGGATTTTCCGGCAAGCGATTATCTTGTAGTTCCAGTTGGTTATGTTAACAATGACGGTCAGGATACCGCAGTGCGGGAGTTGGTGATCCCGGTCTGTCATGAGTGTGCCCAGTCCCTGCTCCAGGACGAATGGACCCTCATTTATTGTTTGGAGTGCAACAGCAGTCGCTGGGTCTGCCGCAAGCTTGCCAAGAATGCCTATCGCCACCATATCCTTTGGCTTGGCGGCTGTCCGGATTGCACCAATAAGTTCGGCGGGCTCTATTTTAATGATCTGCCCAGCTTTAAACAGCCGGCCGAGTTGTTGGCCAGCCATATTCCGGTACAGGTCTGCTGATAACAGGGATAGATTCTTTTTTCGTATACAAAATTGGGTACCTGTTTTTTTTCAGGTAATATGAAAAAGTGAATCTTCCCTCCTTTTTTATTAGATGTGG
>MGTA01000014.1:0-1036 GCA_001799225.1 Deltaproteobacteria bacterium RIFOXYD12_FULL_50_9 | reverse complement strand
ATTCAGCAAGGCGTCTGATCTCGGCCAGGCCAAGAAAGGCGCCGCTTTCGACCTCCTCGACCTGCAGGGCTAAGGGGCCATCGTAACAGCAGGAGAAGACCCGTCCCCATACCTGGTTGCCGGCATCTTTGTAAAAGAAGTCAAAGAGGGTGTTGAGCGGCGTATCCGTAATCCCCAGCTCTTCGGTCAGTTCCCGTTGTGCTGATTCCTCATAAGTCTCGCCGGCCTGCACCACCCCGCCCGCTGCTATATCGTAATAGCCGGGATAGATATCCTTGCTCATTGTCCTTTTTTGCACGAACAATTCGCCCATTGAGTTATAGACCAGGATATAGGCTGCCCGGTGGATCAGGCAGTTTTTCCGCATATCGCGGCGGCTGGCGCTGCCGATCACCCGGTTCTCCTTATCGACTATTGTTACGATTTCGTCTGCCAATTGTTGTTTTCTCCTGATCTTGTTTTGCCCTTGGCTAATCTTTTCGATTGGATGATTGACATTTCCAACTTTTTGCGGAATTGTCAAAATTAAAATTAATTCCATTTAAGGCACTCCTGTTGAACGGGGTGATACAATTCAATCTGATAGAGAGGAAATTCGACATGGCAGAGCGCAAGACAACCGGTAAGAAGCTTACAACCTCGAATACCAAGCAGGAGATGCTCGACGCCTATACCGAACTGTTGAACCAGACGGAAGAAAAGCGAGAGTTAACCGCAACTCCGGAGCAGAAGGTTGCTGAAAAAGCGGTGAGGCAGGCTGTGGCTGTTGCCGATTCCCAGACGCCTGATGGGATTATTCGCGATATCAGCGGTCTTAAGGTGGAAGTCGGCAAGGTATTGACTAATCTTTCCGACAATCTTGAGCAGGAGGCCGGGCGTTATGAGGCAATCAAACGGGCGATTGCAGAGAAAGAGAAGGAGCTTGCCGAGATCTATGAGATCCAGAAGGCTGCCTCTTCTTTGACTGCCTTGATTGAAGCCCAGGCGCTCAAGAAGGAGGAGTATGAGTCGGACATGGCGGCTCGCAAAGAGTCTT
>MGTA01000013.1:32246-32457 GCA_001799225.1 Deltaproteobacteria bacterium RIFOXYD12_FULL_50_9 | reverse complement strand
TTAACAGCCGTAATCAAGCCCCGAACCACGGGATAGTATATGGCTGCGATCCCGCGCTCTTTGGCAAAGGCCTCTTTTTGCCCTGGTTGGATGTCAATGAAGAAGATATTTGGTGAATCAGCCGGGTAAGAGCGGACAAAGGTCTCTTCAAGGTTCTGTTCAACCAGGGTGATGGAGAAAATCACGACCAGGGCGGCAATCAGGGTCACGA
>MGTA01000013.1:30887-32240 GCA_001799225.1 Deltaproteobacteria bacterium RIFOXYD12_FULL_50_9 | reverse complement strand
ACAAGGTGGCGTTTCTAGGCCGGAAGAGACCTTTCAAGGCCTGCCGCAGAACCAGATTAGCCGGCCGCAATTTCTTGAGCGCCCATAGAACTCCGGTAGCGCTGAGCCAGGCAACCAGGATTAGCAGGCCAACGCCGAGAATAAAATAAGCGCCGATCTTCACCTCACCGATCCGCAGGAGAACCAGGGAGACGAAAAAAACCGCAATGAGGATTGCGAATATCCAGGTGGCGCGGCTTGGCAGCCTTTTTGGCTCCTCCTTGCCGAAGATTGCCCGGGGCTTAACCTCCTTCAGCCGGTACAAAGGCAGAAAGGTGAAGATGGTCACCACCAGAAGGCCAAGGAGCAAACCCTCGACGACCGCACTCCAGGAGATGGCCAGCTGGACAGTGGCCGGCAGCAATCCGTGAAAGAGATTCGGCAGCAGCCCTTGTAAAAGAAAACTCGCGCCGATCCCGACCAGGGTGCCGAAGAGCCCGAGCACGGAGACTACGGCATAGTAGTGGCTGATAATAAATCGACTTCCGGCCCCGACCGCCTTCATGATGCCGATTGTCCTCTCCTGCTCGGCCAGGAAGGCGGTAAGAGAGCTCTCGATTCCAAGCCCGGCCAGCACCAGCGTAAAGATGCCGATCAAGTTCAGGAAGAACAGGAAATTATCAAGGAACCGCTTGATTCCCGAACCAGCGGTCCGGTAGGTCTCTACCCTCTCCCGGTCCGGCAGC
Source organism: Deltaproteobacteria bacterium RIFOXYD12_FULL_50_9 (assembly GCA_001799225.1). Lineage (GTDB taxonomy): Bacteria > Desulfobacterota > Desulfobulbia > Desulfobulbales > CALZHT01 > XYD12-FULL-50-9. Next base: position 31,515 of record MGTA01000013.1, on the reverse strand, counting down.
GCTGCGTTGTCGAGCAGGCCGGCGATCCGCTCCAGCTCCCGCTCGTCCGCGACCTTGACCAGGATCCGGTAGTCCACCCGGCTCCCCTTGCCGATAAGATCAAGGGCAGCGAGATCAACCTCGGAGATAAAGACCCGCGGCCCAAGAGCAAAAATATTCACCGGCCGGTCCGGTTCAAGGAGCACCACATCGCGGATAGTAAGCAGGGCATTCCCGATCTTGAGCTTATCGCCCGGGCGCAGATTCAGCCGGTCGAGAAGGGTCTGTTCAACGACCAGACTGCCCGGCGTCAGAACCTCCCGAAACGACCGGCCCGAGACAAGCTCTACCTTGCCGTAGAACGGGTAGGTCGCCTCCACCACCTTTAGTTCGGCAAGCAGCGAGACTTCCTGGGTTTCGGCCCGCACCACCGAGTAGAAAATGGTTATCCGGGCGCTGTCGATTACTTTTTTTTGCTTCAGATCGCTAAGTTCGGCAAGCAGGCCCGAGGAGAAGGGGGTGTGGCTATGAATGATTATATCCGCCGCATGCAACTCCCGGGCGTCCCGCAGAGATGAGGAGCGGACGCTCCGACTGAAGCCGGAGAGCGAAACCAGAGTCAACATGGAGAGGAGCACGCAGAGGACAA
>MGTA01000013.1:25154-30763 GCA_001799225.1 Deltaproteobacteria bacterium RIFOXYD12_FULL_50_9 | reverse complement strand
TTCGAGAACGGCTTGACCGTTTACTGAATCAAGATTGCCGGTCGGTTCGTCGGCAAAGACGATCCGTGGATCGTTTACCAGGGCCCGGCAGATGGCGCAGCGCTGCTTCTCTCCTCCCGAAAGCTGATGGAGAAAGTTGGCGGCCCGCTCGGCAAGGCCGACACGGGCGAGGAGCTTTTCAGCCTTGTCCCGGGCCTGCTGGTCGCCACGCAGTTCGGCCGGGAACATGACATTTTCGAGCGCGGTCAATGCCGGCACCAGGTTAAAGGACTGGAACACAAAGCCCATGAAAACGTTGCGGAGCGGCGCCAGCTCATCCTCAGGCAGGTTCGTGATCTCCCGGCCTTCGATCAGGACGGCGCCCTGATCAATACTGTCCAGCCCGGAAAGGACGGAGAGCAGGGTCGATTTGCCGCTGCCGCTCTCACCCTGAATCACCAGAAACTCGCCGTCCGGCACGTTGAGGGAGACTTCATCAAGGACGGCAATCCGCCGGTTGCCGATGGTGTATGACTTGGAAACGCCGCGTGCTTCGAGAATGGCCATCTTGACTCCAGGATATTTACCATGAGAAGAAACCGGATCATCACCGGCAAGCTACTAATCGCCTACATGGTATCATTCTAAAATCAGGCCGTCAAACTCCCTCTCCAGCCTGGCGGCCGGTAGTTTTTCAACCATGACCAGGCAGACCTTTGCAGTTATCCGCCAGATAAAGCACCTTGTATTTTTGTAAGCAGGGCGACAGCAAGATGTTTGACGGCAGAGATGATTTTTCCCAGATAATCAGGGCCGGCCTGCGGCGCCTGGGGATCCGGTTTCCCTTCCAGGCGGTCAGCTCTTACTCCAGGAGCAGGATGACTTGCCAGAAAAGAGTGATCAACCTGTAAGGTGGCAAGCTTCCTCAAGGCCGAGACCGCCGAAGCAGGATTGCAGCCTTTCCTTTGCAAAAAGGCCAAGCCATAGTCGTCCGCCTCTCTCTCTTCCTGCTGCGAAAACTGGGCGTTCAGCAAAACCTCGACGAATCCGCCCAGCTGAGAACCGGCGATCTCTCCGACAATGCTGTTCTGCGCGGCCAGCCCCTTACGCAGGGCGCTGCCGGCATAAGCCAGCTGCATCTGCTTCCGGATATGCAGCTTGTCGATATGCCCGACCTCATGTCCGATAACGAAGCGTACCTCATCATCACTCATCATCTCCATCAAACCGCTGTTGATCCGGATGGCGCCATTGGCCATAGCAAAGGCGTTGATTTCCGGATTAAAATAGACCTTGCAGTCGTAGTTTTTGTCTAGAAAAGCAGCAACAATTTTATCGAGCCGCCGGGCATACTTACTGTCCGGTTGGCCAATTTTATTCTTCTGGTCGGCGAGATTGATCGCCTGATCCGCCATTTTTTTTATCGCTTCATCGGACAAGGTGATCGCCTTGACTGCATCGAGGCCGGCTTGCGTTGCCAACCCGACATCGGCGTTTTCACAACCGCAAAGCATAAACAGTAAGAGATAGCAGAGCAGGAATTTCATAGTGCTGTCAACCTTGGTATTATCATTAATATTGAGAAGATGTTGCCGGCAAGCAAGGATTAATATACTGCTTACGGCGAGGCAACTGCCATGGTTTTAAGCGTCAGATATGCAACGATTGCATATCGTGTCAGCTTACCGCTAAAAACCAGCAGCGAGAAACGTGCGAAGCTGATCCGCAGAACACCGCCGATCAGGCAGAGGGGATCGCCGATTACCGGCAGCCAGGAGAAGAGAAGTGAAAGAGATCCGTAACGAGAGTAGAGCCGCATTGCCCGGGCCTGGTCATGGTCGCTGATCCGCAGAACCTTGTGAATAAGCAATGGCCCGCCGTAAATACCAATCAGAAAGGATGTGCAGGCCCCGAGATAATTGCCGATAGATGCCACGGTCACTACCATGGCAGGTTCATGCCGATTAAGCAGCATAGCGATAAGCAGCCATTCCGAACCAAGAGGAATGAGAGTTGATGCCAGGAAGCTCATGGAGAATAAGGCGAAGTAGCCGTAGTCGGCAAGAAATTGTTCCATCGGCGCAGCCTAGCTTAAAGTGCATATGGTGTCAATGCGCGGCTGAACTCGTCTCGGCAAACGTGTCTTGACCTCGGTAATTTTATTCCGGCTGGTTGACCTCTGTCTCGTTTAACCCCAAAAAAATCTATTTTCACTTAAATTTTTCTATCTATTTTTAAAAATGTATCCATATAATCAAATTAGGGTAAGCTGGAATTGTCAGTATAATACCCTAAACAAGGAGGCACACCATGGAGGAGCGCAGAACGACAAACCGTGTGTGGATTATTGGCTACAGGGAAACAGATTTGATAAACCCTGATGCCGTGCTGAAGGTTTCCCTTATCCTTGGAGGTGTTTGTGTATTGCTTTTGGGCCTCTGGAAGGTAATCCCGAATTAATCAGCAGCTAAAATAGTACCCGGCACTGCTGTATATGTCCGGGGAAAAAGCCTCAATTAATGTTAGACTCGCATGACAACTTCCAGGTAATAACAGTGCCTGGAAGCCGGATAAATAGACTTGTGCAGAATTTTAACCAGCCGCTTTTCTTTTCGAGGAAAGCGGCTTTTTTTTGTCTGACATGAGATCACAAGCATTGACAAAGACCGGAGAACACCCTTGCAGGAGGACAAAAAACCTCGAAGATGATCGAAAACTGCCGTCCTGAGAAGAGATGGAGATCATCTATGGAGTAATTCTCCGAAAAAAAGAGGATATATGGTCTTTTTACGTCTATTTCTCAGATGTTATTTCTTGACTTTCAGCTATAGTTAACATTGTCCGGTCCCGGGGTGACCCGCAGCTTAACCCCCGCTATTCTTTATAACCGTTTCCGCAGGAGTTGAAGGAATTATAAATTATGGCCAAAAGCAACACTGTGACGATATTTACCATCCCCAACTATGACGGCTTGTTTGAATTAAAAAGTATTGATGTCAAACTTGTGACCATGCCGCTCCAAGATATGGTCAAGGTCTTTCTCGAAACCGGCAAAGAGAATGATATCTGCATGCTGCCTTACATCAGCCAGTACAAAAATCTTCTTGCTACCTTTCGGGCCAAACAGCGCCGGGGCGCTATAGTCTTTGTAACCAACAAACCGGTTGAGCCCAAAATCCTTGACGACATATACCGACGGGGCGCCCTCCTGATCGACGTGAACCACGAACGGCCGATCTTTGTCAAGTTTCTCCTGCTTTTTCTGGCCGAGGCCTTGCAGCGGCTTGAAGGCGATGGTTATTCCGAATACATCCAGGTGGCCATGACCCTGGAACAATCCTACCGAGCCCAGCGTGAACCGACCAGGGAGCCTGAGTCTCCTCCCCCATCCTCGGATGTGCATAATCTCTTGGAGGAAGCGACCGAGGTGCCGGAAAAACTCCCATTTCTCGCCCTTCTCAAAGACAAGGAGAGGCTGGACCCCAAGTTCGTGATTACCTTTGACTCCAAGGTCGAGGGAACGCGAACCGTCTCACTCTCCTGTATGGCCTGCCTGAAAGGCATAAAATCGCATCCGCTGCTCACCAAACATCCGGTGCTCATCTTTCGAGATTTCCAACCAGGTTTCGCCAGTGAACTGCTTATAAAAATGGTCGGCCAATCGGATCTCCAGACCTTGACTACTGCTGTTGCCTCTAAAGTAGTGCAGCCCGAGAGCACTGTTCAACTCAGCTTTGTTTTCAAGGGAAACAACCGAAACTGTATTGCCATGCCGGTATTGATCGAAAACAACGTCCTTGGTTTTCTGCCGCTTGGCGACGCCTTTATCCAAAAAAGACGGTTTGTGCGGGTTGAGCCATCCACTCCGGAGATGATTACCACCTTTGTTACTGTCGAAGGCCTGCCCACCCAAAATTGTGAGGTTATCGATATCTCGGAACAGGGCTTGGCGTTTTGGTTTCCTGCCAGGCTTTCTTTGGCAACCGAGGTCATTGCATATATCCACTGGAACGAAATAAATATCGTAACCAAAGGGGTGGTCAGGTTATCGGCCGAGATCAAAGAGAGAAACAAGATTGGTATTGAGCTGATTGCGCACGATCAGGAATACGCTCGTCTTGGAGAACAAATTTTCCGGTATCAGATAGAGATGTGCCACCGCCGGTTCTTACTTAACAAATCTTTGCCTGATTAGACCTGATCCGGCCTCGCTGGTTTTAATCCAACCATTCTGGATCGCCTTATCTCTTTTTCTCTCCCCCTGTCATATTCACTTACAGCAAGTACCCGTTGTCTAATCTAATGGAACCTGCAACTTCTCATTTGCTGCCATAACCGTTACTTCCGGGACGGGCTGCACGAGCCCGTTCGTTTTTACTTTCAGGAGAACCCTGATTTAGACGAACAACCTGAGAGTGCACCGGCCGGGATATGGCTGGATGAGGCGTTAGTCAGACGATAGCTGGTCGCTGAAATTTTCTTTTGAATATTGCCGCTCCCGCAGCGGTTACAAAGGATAGTCTCTGAAGATCCCGTGAAAGAGAGAATCTTCTCAAACACGGTTTTACAGTCAAGGCATTGGTATTCGTAGATCGGCATGGTAGTCACCTATGTTAAAGTTTGGCCGGAAGCGGCAATGTATAGTGCAGTGCAACTGCCTGCAACTATAGGCTTGATTTACTCAAAGGCAAGGGCGGAAGCTGGAAATTGTTCACACCATGTCAGACATTTAGTAAAAAATATTTTACATAATACTTAATTTTTAGTTATATTGTTAATCATGATTAACCAAAATTTAAATATTGATGACTTGTTAAAACAACTCGGCGAACGGTTAAAAGAAGCCCGCCTGAACCGCAACGAGAATCAAGATCTGTTCGCGCAACGGCTAGGCCTGACCAGGCAGTCGTATAGCAAGATGGAAAAAGGCTCCCGGCAAACACCGATCGGCAACTGGCTGATGGCAAGCAGCATTTTGGGCAAACTTGGAGATTGGCAGGACATGCTGGCAGACCGCGAGGATCTGTTCGCTAAGTTCGAGAAGAAGAGCAGCAAACGGCAACGAGCCGGAGGCAGCCGACCGAGGGGAAAATGATCAGACTCGACGTATGGATAACTTTACCCAATGGAGAACTACTCAAGGCCGGTGAGCTGGTTGTTGACGACCCAGATGAAAGGGGGGCGCTAACGGGACGATTCCGTTATATTCCGGAATACTTAAAGCACCCGAAGTCCTTCCCTCTCGACCCTCTACATCTGCCTTTAACCACGGATTTATTCGATGCGGCACGACTACGAGCTGGAGTCCACGGCGTCTTTGAAGATAGCCTCCCGGACAACTGGGGCCGAATGCTCATGGCGCGCCGTTATAGACTGGGGCGTACCGAACAAAGGGTGCCGAATCTATTGCGATTGCTCGGCGGTCAAGGAATGGGGGCCTTGAGCTACGCGGAGAAAGGTAGCCCCTCCCCTTCGTCAGCCGTAATCTCCAGCCATCATCTGCAGACACTTGCTCGGCTTGTGGAAAAATTCGAACAGACCGGCGCTGTGGACGATGATGAGTTTTCTCTGCTATTTGAGGCAGGCAGTTCTCCTGGTGGGGCCAGACCCAAGGTGCTTGTCGAGAACAA
>MGTA01000013.1:23365-25143 GCA_001799225.1 Deltaproteobacteria bacterium RIFOXYD12_FULL_50_9 | reverse complement strand
AACTGTCTGCTGGTAAAACGGTTTGACATTAATCCAGCGGGTGGCCGAAATCACCTGATCAGCATGCAGACACTCCTTGCGGCTGACTACTGGTATAACGCCGGCTATGTCGACTTGGCGGAAATTATCAGAAAGGTGTCGGTTCGACCGGGAAAAGACCTGCTCCAGCTTTACAGGCAGATGGTATACAATGTGATGATCGGCAATACCGATGATCATTTGAAGAACTTCTGCATGCTGCACGATCAGGACGGCTTCCGGCTTAGTCCGGCCTTCGATCTTACGCCTAATATCAATTTTAATCTGGAACATGTGTTGCGTATCGGCTTGGATAACCGGCCACCATCTCTTGAAACAATCCTGTCAGAGGCTAAACACTTTGGAATCAAACGCCGGCGGATAGCGTTGGAGATAGTTGCCGAGGTCCAATCAGCGGTTGCGGACTGGTCTACAATTTTTAGCACCAACCAGGTGCCGAGCCGAGATATAGAAATTATCGGCAAAGAAATACAGTCCGGACCGTTATTTCGCGCTCAAAATCTGTAATCACGCATACTCACGGCAACATTTAAAATATCCGAAAGTCATGCCTGCCCCGATTACTCCCCCAACTTCAGACCTTCCTGGAAATTCTAGATCCTAGTTTTCTATACTAGGATTTCTCTCCAGTTTTCCGGCATTGACTCATCAAATATTTTTAGAGTTATATATACTGTAAGTAAACATCAAGATTGCCTCTGTTTCTTCTCCAACAAGTAGTTTCCGCCCCCCAGTTGTAAGCAGTTCAGTTGTATAAAGGCAGAGTCAGCAATGGCTTTGCCTTTTTCTATTTGGATTTGAACCGGCGACCTTCTGCTTACGCATCAGTTACACTACCGAATTAAGTTATGCAGGCCTTTTTGAACTGGAGGGTACAGAACAGAGCAGAACGTTGGTTCTAAAACAACTTAACAAATTCACTTAGAATTAACGTCCTCTCGTTGCCGCTGGCAATCATCGTCCTTGAAGCCCATAAATAGTCTGTAGATTCATTAAAACATCATCCTTATCCCGTTTGCCTAGTCCCAAGGCCGAAAGATCAATCTCTTCCTCTTTCATCGCCACCAAGAAATTCAGCATATCCTGTTTGATTGACACTGGTACATCATTGATGGGGTCCGGGGTGAGGACCGGGAACAGCCGAAATACATCATTCCGGTGCTTTCTGATATTCCTGCTGTCAATTGCCTCGCCGGCTGCCTTCCTGGCGTGCAAATCCAACCAAGCTCTTGCTTTAAGAGGAATGATATGTTTCGGATCTAAAACAGACACTCCGCGCAGCAATTGTCTCCCTTTTTGAATCCAGGCGTAATAATCTTCATCAAGGAGAATAGCGGAGAGACTTGCGGCCTCATCCTCTACGGGGATAGAGACAAAGTGGCTCTCAGGCACTGTTTGCAGGACATCTGGCGCCCGCGAGAACAACTCCAGCATCAACGGAAAGCCAGTCTTTTTAGGTTTTTTGAAGCGATAAAACTGCTTTTCGCCAGTAGCTTTTTCCTGGATTTGATATTCTCCAGCCCGGACAAAGGACCAAAATGCTTCGACAAAGGATCTGTCGAGCGCCTCGACACACAAAACGATATCGAGGTCTTTCGTGGCGCGAAAATCTACCCCGGCTTCATCCATGGCCAAGTCACAGGCCGCTCCTCCGATCAAGACATACTGACCGGTATAGTCCTGAAAATGATCTCTGAACCGACCCAGGCCTCTTACCATATCATTCCCGCCAGCAGCTC
>MGTA01000013.1:18164-23357 GCA_001799225.1 Deltaproteobacteria bacterium RIFOXYD12_FULL_50_9 | reverse complement strand
AGCCGGTCCACCAAGCCATGTTGCGCAAACAAATTCGGAGGGTAGCCCCAGACTTCGACTGCCACTGTTTGCGAATCCGGCCTGTCCAGTCCAACTACTTCGTGTTTTTTCCTGAACACCTTCCATTCATTTTGACTTACTGCAAAAACCTCGTGGCTGGGCTCGGCCAGCATTGAGTAGCTTGCCATGGCCGTTAATCCCGCCCGAAAACCTAATGCCTGGTCAAAGTCGGTTTTGAGCAGATAGTATCGTTGTCTGACAGGGCTACGCCAGAATGGTTGCAACGTATGCCAAAATTCCTGGGCCGTTAAACCATATCGAGCCTCACTATTGCGCCTTTCAGCGGCAAGCACTGCGTCCAGAGCGGCGTCCACTTCCTTGAAGGCCCGGGTCATGGTCATCTTGGAATAGTCCAAAATTTTGGCCATTTCCGTGGGAGTGCTTCTTCTCTCGGCCTGATTGCCGTTGTATATCCAATACAGAACCAAAGCCTGGGTGGCTGGACTGAATTTATGGGTAGTCTTACGCTGCTGACGAAAATGTTCCCGCAAATCAATGGCCAACATAGGCAAATATAACTGATTGCCGGGAACTATGAATGGCACATTATGCTCAATCAGTCGCTTGCGGTTATAGGCTGTTACCCAATCTCGGACATAAATGACCTCGCCATCCCATTTTTCCAGAACCTGATCCACATGCTTACGGACAATGGCAGGGGAGTGCTCTTCAGCACTGGTATCCGCCATCAACAATAAATTCAGCCCCAACAGTTCCGCACGGGAATAGGCATAGCTGTCCTGCAGAAAGAAGGGTAAACGTCTGCTTTCATCCCATGGGCGAACGGCAAGGGTAACATTCAGTGTATCTAGAAGATACTGGATTAGTTGTTCGATTAATTTAGGCATTAGCACCCCCTGTAACAATTTTCCTGCATAGTAACTACGAGATGGTTACAGCGCAATAACAATGTTACTCGGTTCGCATTGACCGGCAATAAAATATATGAAAGTACTCAAAATATCCTTATGTATCTCATCCGACCTGATCGTTCCCCAAAATAGTGTCCGGTCATATCCTCGGCGTCAAATATATGTAAATTTGAATAAGGATATCGTAAACTTTTTTGAATAACAGTGGGACAACAAACCTGAAAAAAAAAGGGTTCCAGCCAATTAGACTGAAACCCTTGATTTTACTGGAGCCGGCAATGGGATTTGAACCAGCGACCTACTGATTACGAATCTCAAGGCTTGGTGATAGAACTACTGATATTTAGATTTATTTACGTTGATTTTACTTGATTTTTTCCATCTAACCGGCTTATTTAGATATTGTAAAATGTATCAAAATAGCCCTGGTTAGATGGTTTTCATCTAACCGGCATCTAACCGAAAATGTGCCGGGAGGCCAATAACATGGCGAAAAACAAGCTCAACTTTACTGATGAGAGGCTACGGAATTTATCGCCGGACGGATCAGGGAAGCGGCTATATTTTTACGATACAACACAGACCGGCCTTGCGCTGCAAATCACTCCGAAAGGTTCCAAAACCTTTCAGATGCAGGCCTGGAGCAAAAAACATGAGCGTTCAGTCGTCAAAACTATTGGCGCATATCCGAAGTTTTCTATCTCCGAAGCCAGAAGCCACACCTTAAAACTACTGAATCAACTAAACGATGGTGTTGATGTCGTTGAAGAGGCCAGGGCCTTTCGTGAAGAGGCGACCTTCCAGGACGCCTTTGACGCCTGGCTGCGAGTTGCGAAGCAACACAAAAAATCATGGCCGGGTGATGTCTCAACCTTCAACCTGTATATCAAGACACCATTTGGAAATAAAAAACTCTCATGGTTCACTCGTACAAAAATTGAAGCATGGCACACCAGCTTGACGAATCAGGCTAAGCAACGAGGCGATGCTAAAATATCCACCACCACGGCTAATCGCGCCTTGGCACTCCTCACCACGGTCTTTAATTCCAACCAGGTCAAACTTGCCAGCAATCCCTGTCAGGGTGTTAAGAAGTTCAAAGAGACACCCCGTGACCGCTTTTTATCGCCGGAAGAAATGCAGCGATTCTTTATCGCTCTGGATGATCCGGACACACCGGCAGACTTGCGGGATTATGTCTTACTCTCTTTGTTTACCGGAGCGCGGCGGGCAAACGTCATGGCCATGCGCTGGTCAGACCTTGACCTGGATCAACTTACCTGGCGGATTCCGGCCAGCGAGTCCAAAAACGGCGAGGTAATGCTTTTGCCATTAGCCGAGCCAGCCTTAGAAATTCTGCAACGACGTTGGGAGAAGACAAAGTCCATTTTTGTCTTTGCCAGCGATAGCAAAACTGGTCATTTAGTGGAAGCCAAAACGGCCTGGAATACACTAAAGAAACGGGCAGGCATTAACAACATGAGACTTCACGACCTGCGGCGGACGATGGGTAGCTATCAGGCCATTGGTGGCGCTTCACTTCCGGTTATCGGAAAGAGCCTTGGCCATAAGACTGCCCAAGTGACGCAAATCTATGCCAGATTGAATCTTGATCCGGTTCGGGCGGCAATGGATAAGGCGGTCTCCCTGATGCTGGCCACAAAGAATTTGCCGGCGAAGGTTGTGGTATTACACAATGGGTAATGCCAATCTTGACGAGCAGGCCATTGTTGGCAAAATCAGGGAACAGGCGCAAGCTCGGCTTGTCAAGTTTACCCTGCATGCCCACCAGGAAATGCGAAATGATGAAGTGACCATACCCGAGTTATTGTCCATGTTGGCAGACTGTCATGTTCTGGAGAACTACCCGGAGTATGATCGCGGCCCGTGCTGTCTTGTTGGCGGCACTGGCCATAATGGGCGCAATCTGCATGTAGTCTGTACAACTAAATTGCCAGAACTTGTCATCATTACGGTATATGAACCAACCAAGCCATATTGGGAAACCCCTTACAAGAGAGGTGCGAAATCATGAAACATTGCTCTATCCACGGATGCCCCGGCGAATACTTCAAGCAGGTGATTAACCATCTGGTCACGATGAGCGGGAAGCCGGTCATTATTGAAAATGTTCCGGCGGAGGTCTGCCAGGTCTGCGGCGACACGCTGCTTGATATTGAAACCGCTGAGGCAATCGAAGGACTGTTGGCGAATCCCGGACAGCCAGTCCATACAGTGCCAGCCTATGCGATGCCGGAAAAAGCAATGGCAGCATAATGGCCAAAAGAAAAAGCAGTTATGAAGACACCTGACTGGTTGCCAAACTGGAAGAATGTGGCTGAATATAAATACCTGGACCCCGCCACCACTACAGCACAGCAATGGGCCTGGGAGTTTTTACGGCGGAATTCTGATTATCACGATGATTACAGCAAGCTTATAGCCTTTCAAGAAAATGATAATCCGGAAATAAACAAACTTGCCAATGAGGCCATTAACTCCGCACTCAACTGGCCAATGCAATTCACCACGGCAACAAAAACATTGCCTGTTGCATTTCTGGTTGACCATATATTACCATACTTACACAAAAAAAAGGAATTCTACCCTTGGATTCCCGAAGTCTGCTGGCGTTTGATAGAAAAATATAACCTCCGATGTCCATTAAACCCGGCCCGGCCATATCTGACCGGGGGTGGGTGGGGGCATTGCCCCCTCTTCATTTGTTGGCGCTTATCGACTTGATATCAAGATAGGGTTATCGATTAATTGTTAAGTAACTTCTTAAACATCAGAACGGTTTGACAGTGTATGGATTTTAAGTTTGATGGTTGAATATGGATATTGAGGAAGTGATTTTTTTATCACCTGGCTGCCTGATTGGAATAAAGATAAAGATGAAGAGCATGCCCTCAAGTGTTACCCATGCGTTACCCGTCACCGCAAAAAACAAAAAAGCACCTAACTCAAAACGAGCTAAGTGCTTGATTTTACTGGAGCCGGCAATGGGATTTGAACCCGCGACCTACTGATTACGAATCAGTTGCTCTACCGAACTGAGCTATGCCGGCTTTTTTTAACTGTATCACAAATACAATACAAGCAGATCATGACAGTAACAACGAGAATTGCTAGTAGCTTTTTTTTCAAAAACTGTCAAGGAGATCTCTCTTATTGCCATCTCTGCTTTTCCTACCACTGCCAAGACTGGAACACCGTATCAGCCAGAGGCAGGGCCTTGATTGTCATGCTGCCTTGGTCCCCTTCCGCTGCCACGGTTGCCGGGACTTCCGGAGAGACCTTTCGTCCGTAACGTACAACCAGCCCGGCCGCAGCTGCCAGATCGTCACCGGTCGGTCGGCGGAGAACTCCAACCGGACCTGGCCGGTCGGTCATCCGCAGGACAAGATCGCCGGGCGCCCGGCGGGCCAATACCAGGTCATTCTCCTTGCTGTCCCGGCCCAGGGCGAACCGGCCGCCGCCCGGTAATCGATACTGCCGGCCAACCAGTAACAACCAGATATCGGCAACGGTAACTGCGGCATGTTCCTGATAATACCGTTCTACCCGGGGCCCCTGGGTAACGTCGGTAAGCACGCAACCGCCTGCCGGAGTCGGATAACCTTCTATCTGCATCTCCTTGGCAAGCGCCCTTTGCGAAGCCCGACCCCGACCGTTGAACCCCAGGAGCTTTTCCCGGTCGATCAGGCCATCGAGCTCCGGCCGGGTCGGCAGTAGATTCCGGGCACAGAGCGGCCGCACCAGAATACCTTCGCAGTCGCTGTCGCGCTCGACCACCCGCATCGTGTCTTTGCGTTGCGACATGGGCCGCTGGCCGACCACCTCGCCGGTGATGATAAAGGAGGCCTGATAGGCCGGCAGCAGTTTGCGCACCTCGGAGACCAGCAGGATCTTGCAGTCCAGACAGGGATTAAAATGTTTGCCGAAGCCGTGTTTAGGAGCACGGAGGAGCTCCAGAAAGGTCGTGCTGATGTCCCGCAGACTGACATCGATGCCAAAAGCACTTTTGGCCTTGGCAGCGTAAGCCGCTTCCTTGGCGAGAAGTTCGTAGCCGAAAAACGGCGTAACAAACCTGATAGCCTTGACCTTGACCCCCTGGGCGGCAATAACCCGACAGGCCAGGATACTGTCCAGACCGCCGGAATAGAGGGCAAGCGCCGTAACTTGTTGCTGTTTCACGAATTACCGGTATTCCTTTCCAGAAGTTCCCGGGCATAATCCAGGGTCTTCTTGGTGAGCG
>MGTA01000013.1:16313-18155 GCA_001799225.1 Deltaproteobacteria bacterium RIFOXYD12_FULL_50_9 | reverse complement strand
GTTCTGCCCTGCCAAGCTCGGCGATCACAGTCCTGGTCCGACTGTCACTGATCTCCTTGGCCACGACGAAATGGTGATCAGCGGCAGCGGCAATCTGCGGCAGGTGGGTGATGCAGAGGACCTGATGATGGCCGGCCAGTTCCCTGATCTTGCGACTGACCGCCTCGGCTGCCTTGCCGCTGATCCCGGAATCGACCTCGTCGAAGATAACGGTTTCGACCTGATCTTTTCTTGCCAGGATGCATTTAAGCGCAAGCATCAACCGGGAGAGCTCGCCGCCCGAGGCGATCTTGGCCAGAGGTTTGACCGGCTCGCCGGGATTAGCCGAAAACATGAACTCCGGCCTGTCCCAACCAGTGCGATGCAAGGCCTCAAGTCCCGGATCACTGTCGCCGGTAAACTCGATGGCAAAATGGGCCTGTGGAAAACTTAAGCTGCTCAGTTCTGCAGTGATGGTGGCAGCCAGGTCTGCGGCAGTCCGCCGCCGGGCAGCCGACAACTCCCTCGCCCGAACAAGCAGGTCTGTCTCAAGGGTGGCAAGTTCCTTGGCCAAGGCTGCCAACCGCTCGTCCATGGCGTCGAGCGTATCGAGCTCCTTACGAGCCTCGACCGCGTGGAGCAACACCTGCTCCAGAGTGCCGCCGTATTTGCGCTTGAGCCGCTGCAAAAGGTCGATCCGCTCGAGCACCAACTCAAGTCGAGCCGGGTCGTTCGAGATATTATCAATATATTTTCTTAAGGTTGCCAGGCAATCATCAAGTTCAAGGCTGTGACCCGCCACCTTCTCGGCTAACTCAGCCACCCCTGGATCAAAGGCAGCCATCTGCTTAAGATTCCTCCGCACATCTGCAAGGCTGTCCCGCACGGATTCGGCCAGCAGTTCGGTGCTTCTGCCGCCGAGCCGGAGCAGATCGTCGGCAGCCCGCAAACGCTCCTTTTCCTGGCCAAGCAGCTCATCCTCGCCAACCACCACACAGGCCTCCTTGATCTCCTGGCACTGAAAAGCCAGAAAATCCCGGCGCTGCTCCTTATCCCTCTCCAGTTGCTGCAACTCAGCAAAAGTGGCCCGCAGAGAGGTCCATCTCTCAAACCGAGCGGCCAGAGTCGCCCGATCGGGTAACAGTCCGCCCATGGCATCGACAAAATCGAGATGATGACGCGGCGCCAGAAGCTGCTGGTGGTCGTGCTGACTGGCGACGTTCAGCAAATCCAGAGAGATCTGCTCGACCATCCGGGCCGTGCAGATAGCGCCGTTGATCGTATAACGACTCTTGCCGTTGGCGTCAAAGATTCTGCGAATGACGAGATCGCCGTCACAGTCAAGGCCCATGCCGTGGACGGCATCGAGCAGTTCACTCCGCTCCGGGGCGATTTCAAACAGGGCCTCTACTGAGGCCGACTCAGCGCCGCTGCGGATCCACCCTGCCGAGCCCCGACCGCCGGCCAGCAGGTGGATGGCCTGCAGGATAATCGACTTGCCAGCGCCGGTCTCACCGGTAATGGCCACCAGGCCGGGCCCGAGAGTGATGTGCAGCTCCTCGATCAAGGCCAGATTTTTAATGTTGAGTTCACGAAGCATGACCACTTATACCGCATTTTTGAAAGTTGGCAAGACTAAGAAATGGGCACTGACAATTTCCTTTCCTTGCTCTCCAAAAGGAATATGTTGTAAGATGGAAACCTCTCTGTTTACTTGTGACTGTTTTAAAAAAGGGTCAGTTCAATAATGTCTTGCCTTAGAAATCGGCCAACCGGGCTGCTGATTAGCGCTTTTCTCATTTTCCTGTTTGCAACAGGCTCACCACTCTGTCCGTGGATTCAGCCGGCCCAAGCATTTTCAGT
>MGTA01000013.1:3457-16293 GCA_001799225.1 Deltaproteobacteria bacterium RIFOXYD12_FULL_50_9 | reverse complement strand
CCTGATCCGCCAGAGCGAGCTCCTCCTTGATGACCCGGATATCGTCCAGTACATCAACCGGCTTGGCCGCCAGATCCTTAAAACAAGCGGTTCTCCTGAGTATTTTGACTACCAGTTCTTTGTGATAAGCAATAAAGAATTTAACGCCTTTGCCGCGCCGTCCGGGCTGATTTTTATCCATTCCGGCCTGATCGAGGTAACCGAGAGCGAAGACGAACTGGTCAGCGTCATCGCCCATGAGATCGGTCATGTTGCCAGCCGCCATATTGCCGAACAAATTGAAAAGTCGTCAAAGATATCAATCGGCACGGCAGCCATGATCCTTGCCGGCATTGCCATGGGCGGTGGTCCTTTAGCCGGCGCGCTGATCACCGGCTCGCTGGCTGCCAATGCCTCGGCAGGACTCTATTACAGCCGCCAGAACGAAGAAGAGGCCGACCGCCTGGCCTTTAACTCGATGCAGGCCATGAACCGTGACCCCGTTTCCATGATATCAATGTTTGAAAAAATGCGGAAAATCAGCCAGTACAAGATGGGCGCCGTCCCCCCATACCTGCTCTCCCACCCGGAACCGGCAGCTCGTCAAGGTTATATTCAGGACCTGCTCATCTCCAAGAAGACAACAAACTACCCGATCACCGATCAATTTGCATTTAACCGGATCAAACGCCGGATCCTCGCCTACAGTAAAGACCCGGCCAGCCTCATCCCCCGCTATCTCAAGGTCACGACAACTGAAGGAGCAGATCAAACAACAAAGGCCATGGCCTATTACGGCCTTTTCCAGGTCTACTCCTCCACTGCTGATTACCCAAGGGCCAGACAGGCACTCTCTGAGACCATGACGGTTTTCCAGGACCGTCCCCTCCTGCTTGCCGATCTAGGCAACCTCCTTTTCCAGGAAGGCAAATTCGAAGAGGCCCAAAAAACCTTTGAAAGAGCAAAAGCCGCTGATCCGGACAATAGTTACATCACTTTTAATCTGGCCCGCGTTCTTGAGCAGCAGGGCGATGCCAAAGCAGCGCTTGCCCTCTATGAAGAACTCCTTCCGGTTCAACCAACCAGCCCGCGGCTGCACTATCAGATCGGCCAGATCATGGATGCTCAGGGCAATAAACCGCAATCCTATTATCACCTCGGCCTTTTTTTCTGGTATAAGGGCGATCCCGGCAACGCAAAATTCCATCTCAAACAGACAATCAAGGCCCTGCCGGCCGGCGACCCCATCCGCATTCAGGCAGAGGTCATTCTCGCCACGATCAATCGTATAGAAAAGGTTTAAAGCTGACCACCGCGTTTTCTACTCATGTTTCTTCCGGATAGCGGTAACCGCCAGATCACGAAAATGCCGGGCAGCCTTGAGTTGTTGATTATTCAGCCGCGGCAACTCCATCCGTCGAGTGAGAAAAAAAAGACCGACCGGTTTCATATTGATACAGATGGGCAGCAGATAGACATGGCGGTTCTTGACAAAAGCATCGAGATCTGCAGGAAAAACATTCTGGGTATTGGCCGGAATAGCTAAATCCTTACACGTCTTGAGCGCCCTGGGTATGACATAAACAGGATTAATCCCTTGCATGGGGGAATAGATATCGTGCCGGAAATCGCCGGCCATTATGGCCGGCAGTTCGCCATATCCCAGCTTACCGACTAACGACACCCGGGTTGAATGAACCTTGATCAGAGCCAGAACAGCATAGTCAACACCTATGACCTGACCAAAGCCCTCCAGAACTTTTTGATAAAAGTCATTGAGATTATATCCGCCGATGGCCACGATCTCCGTCATCTTAGCCATGAAATATTCAAATTTCTCTTCCAAGCCGGCAAGCGTTGAACTTACATCAGGTTCTCCGCCTTGGGTGCCTAATTCTGCAGGCAATTGCGATTCGAGATCAGATTCTGATTCAGACTTGCCGACGGTTTTGGCTCCAAGACTTTTCAGAGCATTTTCAAACATCATAATTCGATTAACCATCTTGAGCTTGCCCAATCCGTAACGGATCGGGCTTGAAAAACCCTCGGCAGCCTGCATGCTTGACTTCAACAGATTAATCAGATCGTCATTATTGAGTGAAAAAAGTTCGTCATACTTCTCCATAATCGGCTGGGCATCAAGTTCTCGGGCTATAGCCTCGACAAGCCGATTCGCATAGTCGGCCAGGTTGTTCAGAAGGCCAAGCTCTTCACTGATAGCCTCCGGCGGTGGAGGGTCAGGTGTCATGGAAACAACGATCTTGTCTGAGAGATTCCAGAACCTTGCGACCTCTATGCCGACCTGGGAAAGCGTTAGTCCTTCAAAGACGACCTGGGTAGCCTCATCCTCAGTCATACCCCGCGCCATTTTGTTTTCAATATCTCTGTACATATCCGGAAAATAGATGCAGATGATCATCTTGCCGAGATTACGAAACAGAGCACAGATAAAGACTTCCTCGGCCGCAAGCTTGAGGCCTTTACGCTGGACCAACCCACGGGCGAACAGAGCACTCAAAAAAGATGAGCTCAAAATTTTGGTGATCCCTTCCTTCTCAACCCCGGACTTGACAAAATTCTCAAACAGAGCAATCGGCAGAGCAAGATCGCGGATGGCGTCAAATCCCAGGTGAGTGATAGCTCGGGTAATCGAGGTAACCGGCTGCGGCAGTGCGTAAAAAGCGGAATTTACGACCTGCAGCACCTTATTGGATAGTGAGTAGTCCTTGAGGATAATCTCGGCCAATTCATTGGCGCTGCTCCGGCCATCACTTGTTAGACTGATCAACTCCCGGACGTGTGAAGACATGGCCGGAAGTTCGCTCATGTTTATCCTGGCGAAAACCTCCGAGAGTCTTTCCGATGCATCTTGAAATGAATCACTCATTGATTGCATCACCATATTTTATTAGAATACGCATAATCACTCAGGTTGTTCAGGCTGCTACTCGCTTAAAACCTCAACAGTTACTATTTTATTAATAAAATGTCCACGATAAGCGATATATTTCTTCTGAGATGGCTGAAAATTTGTTAATCTCTTTGTACGCAAGGTGCGGACACAATAATTTAACCATATTCATGAACCTATAAAAAAGTAAATTGACAGTCAGGAGAGAAACTATGGCAGACTGGACAATCATGCTCAATAACAAAATTATCAAACAGTTTACTATTAACGAAGGGGATCGCTTAACCATCGGGCGCGGCAGTGATGCGGATGTGATCATCGACAACACTGCCGTTTCAAGAAAGCATTCGGAATTAGAGCTTAATAGCGGAGTCTACTTTCTTGCCGATCTCGGCAGCCTGAACGGCACCTTTGTCAACGGTAAAAAAGTCAAAGCTGCAGTGCCGATTGCCCCTACCGATGAGATAATGATCGGCAAATTTACAATGACACCGGCTGAAGCTGCTCAGGGCAAGAGCTCGACCACCTCCTCGGTATCGGTCAGCATGGATAAAGACGACGAAACCATTTTTGTCACCTCAAAGAGCGCGCCGGCCGCCGCGACCGGGATCAGAGATCGATCCGTGCAAAACAAACCGCAAAACATGCTGACTCTACTTGAAGGCGAAGCAACCCCTGGCCAGGTCTCTCTGGATGGCAAAACCAGCATAAAACTCGGCAAAAACAGCAGCTGCGACCTGGTTATTCCAGGCTTTTTTGTCGCGCAAGCTCAGTGCTACATCATCAAGCGCGACGACAGCTATTTAATCGTCCCGCAAAAAAGCTGGTCGAAAACTAAGCTCAACGGCCTAAAAATCGACTCCGAACAACACCTGCACAAAGGCGATGTTATTCAGATAAGCAGTACAAAAATCCGGTTCGGCTGATAGAACGGCATGTTTGATCGTATCCTCAGTAAACTGAAAAAAATCGGTATGGATGCCTTTGTCGAATCGGCTCACGACACCCCGGGCATCGATCTTGCCGCGCTTATGCGCAGTCATTCGTCAACTCAGTCCAAAAACCTCGTCACCGAGTGGCAACCCGGCGATATCATCATGGGCAGATACCGCGTCGAAAAAGTGATGAGCGGCTCCATGGGCAAGGTCTATATATGCGATCACATGGGCTGGGGAATAAAAATCGCAATAAAATCACCGCGGCATGAGGTTCTTGAGGACCGGGAGGGCATGAAACGCATCCTGCAGGAGGCTAACGGCTGGATCAAGATGGGCATGCACCCGAATATCGCCTCCTGTTTTTATGTTCTGGCACTCTCCGGAGTCCCGCACCTCTTCATCGAATATATAGACGGCGGTAGCCTGGATGAGTGGATCAAGGGCGGGAAATGCCGCGATCTCCGCACTGCCCTCTCTCTGGCTATCCAATTCTGTCACGGCATGGAATATACCCATGCCAAGGGGATAATCCACCGAGACATTAAACCCCAGAATATTCTAGTCACCAAAAGCGCACTGCTTAAAATCACCGATTTCGGCATTCTTCTTAACAAAAAGGAGCTCAGTGAAAAGCTGCATGATAATTTCCCGCTGGCCAAGGATGATGGGGACGAAGAGGCAACCATTGGTTTTCGAGGTACTCCGGGCTTTGCATCGCCGGAACAGTTCCGTGACGCCCACAATGTCGATCAGCGCACGGATATCTTCTCTTTTGGTCTCTGTCTGTGGTTGATGTTATGTGGCAAGAAACCCTTCAAAAAAAATTCGATCTTTCAGGAGATACCCGAACCGATTCCCATCAACCCGTCAGTTGAATTTCCAAAGAGCCTGGTTAACCTGCTTAAAGAGTGCGTGGCCTTCTCCCCGGTTGATCGCTTCGCCAATTTCACTATCCTGCGCAAGGCCTTAAATGATGCCTATGTCGATATCTTCAAGGTTACCTGCCCATTTGCCCTGCTGACCAATGTTGATCTGCGCGCCGACAGTTTAAACAACCGGGCGGTTTCGCTCTTCGAACTCGGCAAAACTAAAGAAGCGGCAACCTGCCTCA
Source organism: Deltaproteobacteria bacterium RIFOXYD12_FULL_50_9 (assembly GCA_001799225.1). Classification (GTDB taxonomy): domain Bacteria; phylum Desulfobacterota; class Desulfobulbia; order Desulfobulbales; family CALZHT01; genus XYD12-FULL-50-9. The sequence continues at coordinate 11,354 of MGTA01000013.1, read as the reverse complement.
GCCACGCCCTCGAGATCAACGATGTCCTGCCGGAGGCGATATACAACCTCCTTCTCCTTAAATGGCGCGAAGGGACAACCAGCCTAATCCGCCTGCTCAGACAGGTTATAGCCACCAGACAACGCCTGCCGCATGCCACCATATTTAAGGATTTTGAGGCGGAGCTCAACAAGGAGATCAAAGCAAAAGAGAGAGGCCAGGCCACAGAACCGCCTCATTTTCCGGAATTTCGGCTCTGTTCACCCAAGGTCTCGTTGGAGGTCTTTAGAGATGGTCAACTTTATCAGTCAATTGAACGGAGTATACAAAATCATTTCCAGAACAACCGTTTTGGCGAGTGCTACAATGTCCTGATTAAAGCCTGGGAGAATAACGGGTTTAAAAAGGATATGCTGTTAAATAAAATTTATGAACAACTAATCCGCCTGGCCGATAAAGATAAGGTAATCGGTGGCCAGCGCTTTCTGACCCTGCCGGCCACGGGCTGTCCAGCCACCTGCCTCGCCCATGTGCCCGGGTCATCAATCGTGGTTTCTGCCGGCCCGGACGGTCGAGTCATTATTCAAAATCTCGGGACTCACCTCGAACCACAAATCCTTGGCAATAATGGGCTGTCCGTGGGCGCCCTGGCCGTAAACCCTGACGGCGAGCGTCTGGCATTCGGGACCGCTGACGGCAAAATTTCCCTCTGGTCCTTCAAACTCGGCCGCAGCCTGCCGTTTGAATTCCAACACCAGGCCCCGATCACTGCTCTCACCTTCAGTCCTGACAACCATTGGCTTGTTTCCGGTGATGCCGAAGGCAAACTGATGATGCACGGTATCTTCTCAAAAAAAACGCAGCCAATTTCGGTCAAGGAGGGAGGAGCACTCCGTTCCATTATTTTTCTCAATCAAAAATTGGACATGGCTACGGCCAGCGATGACGGCAACATCCGGATCTGGGAACTGGGAAAATATCAATGCCGGCAAATCATCGAGGCCCACAACAAGCCTCTAACCTCGCTCTCCGCTTGCCAGGATGGCAACATTTTCATCTCATGCGCGAAAGATTTTATGGTTAAAACCTGGAAAACCAGCAGCGGCATGCAACAAAACTCTTTTAAAGCCCACGAAGAAGCCGTCACTTCCACCTTGCTGCTGCCGGACAGAAACACTATAATTACAGGATGCGTTGACGATACCATAAAAATCTGGAACAGCGAAGACGACTCCTGCCGACTTATCCTGGACGGCAGAGGCAGTGGCATCGTCAGTCTGGCGCCTGGCCCCAGACCTCACACCTTTCTTGCCGGCAGAATGGATGGTGCCATTCTGCTGTGGATCATCATCTACCGCTTACGTTTCAAGTAAAGCGATTGCCAACTAACCTAAACCAAAAGAATATATCATGATAAATTTCTTAAAATCGTTCTTCAAATACAAGAGTCAAAGGTTGTTGAGCGCCGGAAAAACAGACCAAGGCCTTGTCCGTACCCAGAACGAAGATGCCTATTACATCATGAACGACCAACGGATCTTTCTGGTCGCCGATGGCATGGGAGGACATAAGGCCGGCGAAGTAGCCAGCAAAATCGCTATCGAAACCCTGGTCGACTTTTTTACAAAGATCCCTGCCAAACAATTAACCAAGTCAGTAGAATTCATCCAGCACACGCTCATCACAGGTTTAAGACAAGCCAACGAGACCGTCATCAAAATGGCGACCAGCGACCCCAACCTCAGGGGCATGGGGTGTACCCTGGTAGCCTGCCTGATCGGCGACCGAGTCTTTCATACCTGCCATGTCGGCGATACTCGCTGCTATCTGGCGCAAGATGGCAAATTTATCCAAATCACCCATGATCACACGGCAATCGCAGCCATCAAGCAGGACGACACCCTTGATTCAACAAAAGAAAAAATCATGATAAATCGCAATGTAGTTACCAAAGCGATCGGCCACATCTTCAAGGAAGATCCTGAATACAACTGCCACCCGATCCGCCAAGGCGATAGAATCTTGCTCTGTTCCGATGGTCTGTGGTCGATGTTGGACGATAGCGAATTATATACAATCATCACCACTGCTCCGACTCCGACAGCGGCAACCACCCAGTTGATTGAGCGGGCCAATGCCGAGGGCGGCAGAGACAACATCACTGCCGTAGTCATTTTCAATTAAAAAGCCCCTATAAATAATTTTATTAACAGAGAAGACGTTAATGGAACAGACAAGCACTACCATAGCACTTGCAGAGGCAACCCGGAGGATAGTTTCGGCAAATTAATCCCGAAAAAATTTACCTTTTCGGCCTACCCTGTCTGATGCGGAAGAAGCTTACAAGGTCGCAAAAAATGTCGTGCAGTTTGTCAATTTGCGACTGCCGGTATAAAAAGCACATTCTTGCGATTAACAATATTAAAAATGCGGGAAGTGTCCCTGGTTTTGGTTTTGATATTAGTGGCCACATTGATGATTTACATAATCACATAGGGGCGATCCTTCCGCCATTCTCTCAACCTTTCAGGAAGCCATCCTTCCAGCCCTTCGGATAAGTAAAAATGGGGATAAAGCAGGTTGCTTTTGGAGGTAATGACCCCCTGATTTATAGCAGTCTCTGCCAATTGTGTGTCTGGATAAATACGGATACCTGCAGAAAGTCTCAATGCGTTAAGCTTCAGAGAATCTGCAAAGGCGAGACTTTCTTCCACGGACTGTTTTGTTTCACCAGGACCTCCCAGTAACAAAAAACCCATGCGCTCAATGCCGTGATCGGTAAATAGAGCTGATGTTGTTCGCACATCTTCTAGTGTAAATTGCTTGTTGAAATTCTTGAGTATCTGTTCTGAGCCGCTTTCAAAACCCAGGCTTATCTGTCTGCAACCTGCTGTGGCCATGAGCTCAACCAATTCTTCATCAACATTTTTCGGGTAAATAATACAACGCCAATGCATATCCAGTTCTCTTTCAATAATCATGTGGCATATGGATTTAGCATAGTCGGGGGGGAGATTAAAAGTGTTGTCCACGAAGAAGAAATTCGCAAAACCTGCCTTCACCCAACTCTCAAGCCAAGCTGCGACAACCTCTGGCGAGCGTTTCCGCAGGATAGAGCCTTCAATGGTTGAGGTAGAACAATAGCTACATTTGAGAGCGCAGCCACGCCTGGTTTGCACCGGAATCCATGGTTCGTGGTTTTGCGACGCGGAGGCAGAAAGGAAACAGGTTTCCGGTAGTGTTAATTTGTCCAGATTGTTGCTCAATGTTTTTGGCTTATGTTGGACTTGGCCTCGAGTATACAGCCCCGGTATCCCAAAAAGATCATCGTTGTTCTCCAGGCAGGTCAATAGGGCTGGGAATGCTGTTTCCCCCTCTCCCTCTATTCCAAAATCTGCATCAAGATAAGCCAGGGCGCTTTCAGGAAACATACTGTAGCCGGCCCCACCAAGGACAATCGGTGCACTGGAAAAATCCCGGCAGACTGCCACAACCTCTTTCACCTTTCCGAGCAGAAACTTTGGGACTTCAATATTCTGATCATCAATGTTTCTTACCGAAATCCCGATACATTCCGGACGGAATTCCGCTATGACATTTTTAAGTGTTGCATTGACATCCATTTCAAACATCAGATCCAACATGGTAACATCATGCCCACCGTTTTTTGTAGCCTCGGCTACACACGCCAGCCCCAAAGGCATTGCTGGCATGTTGAACCGTTCCGTATTGGCTGAAATAAGAAGAACCTTCATGGGCGAACCTCCTCGTTGTCTGCATCGACAGTTTTTCCCAGGCGATAGACAACCCGGTTAAGATGATCAGGACAACTGATGTAGGCCACTTTTGGTATCCTTTTCCCAAGGGAAATTGTCGCCGAACTTCAATACTTGAATGGCTCAACGGCAGAACCAAGTTGCCGCGCCTATGGCTTGGCAGAAAACTGAACAGAACTTCTCGCGGTCAACTCAAGTGACTTGTTACCATTTTTATTATTTGTTCTTTAAAAATGTCTTCAAATCTCTGTAATAATTTTCATGAGGTCCCAACATTACCAGTTCAAGGCTTTCCTCTTGGATAACGCGATAAGCAAGAAGATACATTTGGTTTTGCAGATTGAACTTATGCACCAAAATACCCCTCAAATCGCCTTTCTTTTCAGTTCCGATGGAGGGGTCTTGAATGATCTGTTTGATTTCATTGTCTAATTCATACTTTTCTTTTTCATTGAACTTCTTAACTTTTTTCTCAAAGGATCGTGATTGATAAATTTTCATCGACTTTCAACCAAATTGATATTCGGTTTTTTCATTCTGATTTAACTCTTCAATCCCTACCAAAATTTCTTTGATGAGGCTGTAAGTTAAATCTGAATTTTCCTCAGAACATTTACCAATTCTAGCCCAATGCTCAATTTGACCAGTCAAAGATCGGTGATCAATTTTACTGTACTTCTTTGCCTCACCCACCAACTCTTCGGATATTCTTATCGCCATTGCCATTTTTGCTGTCTCCATGATTGAGTTCATATGTTTTATATCATGAATTCATATTACAACTCAAAATAGCAAAATGCAACTTTTTGCGCCACTATTAAAACTAGGGACACTTCCTAGTTTTACCTGGGTAACAATAGCCTATTTCATCCCGGCTGGCGGGAATCCCGAGGCTTCAGATTTAATCTTGGCACGATGAGTGATTTGTTCGCTGGTCTTCTTATATATGTGAATGTAGCAGTTGAGGCGAAAACGGTTTTACCAACTGCCAATCATTTGATGCCTTCTCTGCAAGGAACAAATCGAAATTTTTCTGTAAAGTAAGCCAAAAATCCGGTGTAGTGTCAAAAGCACGTGATAGCCGGAGTGCCATGTCGGGAGTAATAGCACCTCTTTCGTTTATAATTTTAGACAATGTTTTTCTTGAAACACCAAGATTTGATGCTAATTCGCTTATGGTCAAGGATAAGGGTGTTAAATAATCTTCTTTTATGATTTTCCCTGGATGTGTTGGTTGTCGTTCCATTTTTCTCATAGTTTTACCTCTTAATGATAATCGTCATAGTCGACAACATAGACGTCGCCATCAACAAACTCGAAAAAGACTCTCCAATTCCCTGATACGTTGACAGCATATTGATCTTTCTTATCTCCTGTCAACTTATGCAGGTTAGCACCGGGGTAATTTATATCTTTTAATTCTGACGCGGCATTTAACCTATCGAGAATTCTTTCGAGCCTGGCCGCGTGTTCAGGACTGATGCCTTTTTTCTTACCTGTAAAAAAGAAATCTTCAAGACCTTTATGTTTAAATGACTTGATCATGCTTTAATCGTAACCCTAAAGGTTACGCCTGTCAAGGTGCTATATGCTTTTATTTGAAGAACACGGAATTCAGCGGGTTTCCCGCTGGAATGACTGGTTGAAAGTCAGCCTTGTTCAATGTTGACGGCTACCCCTTGGTTGCTTTATCCGGACTGTTCATTAGTTTTTCCGACAAGTCCGAGCGAGATTTTGCTATTGTTAGATTACGTTCCCGCATTTGCTCTATAAGTAGCAATTTCTCCCCAATGGGCATTTGGGCCAATTTTTTCCGATAGGCTTTTTTGCTAACAAGGATTGAAGACAAGTCATATTTCATCATAGGTTGTCAGCTCCTAAAAATTGCTGCTCAAACTGCTTCCATTTATTCGTAAGCTGATGGTTTTGAACGATTTTCAAAAATCGCTCTAAATCCAAAGCTTTTTGTTCAATAAATTCCAGCAAACGATTTTTGTCTTTAGCTCTACCTAATTGCAGAGCAATTGCTGCCAGATATTCAGGACGGAACACCCAGGCCGGTTCACCGTCTACATCAGTCTGAACCGCTTCAGTTAAAGCTTCCTCTACAAGTGGAGAATTAGGCACTAAAAACTGAATCGGCCAGCCTGCAAACAGGATATATTCGCCTTCTGGGACAGCGTTTTTGGCTTTCAGATAATCGAAGACCGGCTGAAGGCTTATGATGAATTCACCGGGTTGGGGCTCAACGGCAATAAAAATGTCGAGATCTATAGTAGAAACCGGCTCCAAATAAAAGGTTGCACCAATAGCTCCACCAATTGCATAACGGCCGATGATTCCATCTGCTTTCATTTGATTAATAACTGATATTGCTTCTTTGATCAAAAGACTACCTCCTTAGTCCCGTGGGCAACAGTTCCCCACCTTGCCGGTTCCCATATACATACCCCGGAACCATCGGTACTACGATCCGCTAAGACTGCCAAAAGCCTATCTCAGATTCGTTCACTTTTCGCTATCCTCCTCCGATACCTTGCATTGTCCTTCTTTTATTTGTGTCATCCGTTTTCGCGGATCTCGTCCAAGGGGCGGGACTTCCACCCAGGACGCCGGGGATTTGGGGTACGGAACATCCCTCGACCGTTATTGTACAAGGAGACTGATTGGCTCTCCCAAGTTCCCAAGCTACCCCCATGAACACATGCCCTGGTCTCAGACCCCGGTGGAAACCTGAACACTTGCCGTGACGCATCCAGGTTTACTGCCTTCCGTACGGTTCGAAGCCGTCGGCTTTTGCTCCCGGTTGCCCGGTAGCTTATCCTTTCAGTCCACAACTATACATTTTTCGGGGCTCTATACAGAGCCTGCATCCTTGATCCACCTGGCTTCGGACTCCCGTTACCGGTTTTGCCCTCAGGTTTCACTACTGCCCCGCTGGCTAAGCTTTAGGCAGGTGGGACTTGAGCTTTACGGCTCTCACCCACTGGGTAACAATAGCCTATTTCATCCCGACTTACGGGAATCCCGAGGCTTTAGATTTAATCTTGGCACGATGATGCGGTTGTTGGGCCATCCAGTAGTTAATTGTTCTCTCCGCTTTCAATTACATTTTTGTAGTAGTCAACAACCTCTATTTGGTAATCAGGCATTTTTTCACCTTCCTTTAGGGACAACAAAATCTCTCTATTATCTATGGCCGGTCTATAATTTGGGTCAATTTCTAATGCCCTGTCAAAAGCTGATAACGCTTCTTGTCTCTTTCCCAAAAAAGAATAACATAATCCGAGATTGCCATAAGATTGCGTATGATTCTTGTTAAGATTCAATACCCTATGAAATCCAGTTAACGCTTTTTCGTATTCTCGATTTCTCATGGATGAAAACGCTCGGTCAAATTCTTCCATGGATTGGAAATACAATTCGAGAGACAAACCTGTATCTCTGAAAATGTTAGTCTCCATATTGCGTAGAAATTCACGGGCAGTTATTACAAAATGTTCTTTTGGATCACCAAATTCAGTTACTTTTTGAAATGACATTAAAGCCTTGCCAACATCGAGTAACTGCTTGTAAGAATTGCCTTTATTGAACCAAGCTTCTGCAAAATAAGGGAATATATTAAGGCATTTATCAAAATGGATAATTGATTCTGCATACTTTCCTTTCATGGCAAGAACCGTACCCATGCCAAACTGTACGATATAAAGGTCAGGGTGTTCACTTAATAAACCGACAAGTAGCTCTTCTCCTTTTTCAATATTTCCGTTGTCGACGAATGCGAGGGCGTTTTCAACAACTTTATCTACTTCCGGGTCGATTTTAGCAATAAAGTGCTTAACCCGACCTTTCTTCATTTTCTCGATGGCATATTTTTCCGCTTGGACGTAATACGAACAGCCGCCACAACTAATGTTTCTAATCTCAGCGCAACATATAGGGCATATCAAAGATTTTTCTTTGATGTTACATGTGCGCCGTCCTTTGACTTCCAAACAATTTATGCACTTAATATTTTTCATCGTATCCATCTTGATAGTTTGAGGCCCAACGCTTCGGGTAACCTGACCGCGCCAATGACCTTCCCGCGTAGCGCCGCCGAGCTTCCCGCAGTCAGGTTGACATACTATTAGGCAGCAAGC
>MGTA01000013.1:0-3329 GCA_001799225.1 Deltaproteobacteria bacterium RIFOXYD12_FULL_50_9 | reverse complement strand
AAAATCAACCTTAATAATATTGTCGATATATCCGTGGACGTCCACAAAGACACTTTGTGTTTCTTTTTCGAAATCGACGGCAAGGAATTTTCCGATACTTGCAATAACCGAACTACCGTTATCGAGAAGAGGTTGCGCTCCTATCACAATATCGCCAAGGAGCATGGCAGAAATGGCCTGCGGGTGATCTGCGAGCCCACCGGCCAGTATCATAATAAACTCTTGAGAACTGCGAGGAGGCTCGGATTTTTCACCAACTTTGTCAATGCCGAGTCGGTTGCCAAGTTCCGAGTTGTTGAGAGCAACGACAACAACAAGACCGACAAGAAAGACCCCAGGGTTATCGGCCTCTTGGGCAAATTGGACAAGGTAATTAAACTCCGCATGATCGGCGAGGACTACCTGATGCTCAGAAAACTTAATAAGATCTACGACGAATGCGATGTAGGAGTGGAGCATGGCTATTGCTTGAGAAAGTGCTACACCGGCTAAAGCGAATACCCCTGTTAATAAAGCAATGCCTATTTTTTCGTCCATATTGCAAGCCAGAATAGATTTTATAAAAAAATACATACAGGGATGGCTAGGTTAATACATTTACTGTTTAACGGGAGGAAATTGTTTATAGCAACCATCCTTTTCATCCTTATGCCTTTTGTCTAAAGTTTCAGCCAGTTCAAGCGGCATAGAAAAATTGTTACCAGTGCTATTTACTTTTAGCAAAATTCGATAATTGGCATTAGCTGCATTTAAACAGCCTTCAAGGTCTATTTTGCGTTCATTTTCCTTTTGCATTATTAATAATTCTTTTTGTTCAGCCAAAATCGTTTTTGATTTCTCATGGTTGGGAAGAAAGTAAATAAAATAATAAGAGATTGAACCAGAAATCAACAAGATGCCTATGATCACGCTGATTTTAATTAGATCGTTTAGCTTGTTGCAATTATAAGGTTGCATACTGTTAAATTATTTCCCTTTCTCAGTTGTGGAGATGTCCAGTGATTTTGATGCATAACGCCGGGCGTAACCTGACGCCGCTACAGGCCTTGCAGTAAAAACTACGAGCTTCCCTGTGCTTGCTGATGCTGTTCGGAGGGGATTGGATATCGCTACAGGCCTTGCAGTAAAAACTACGAGCTTCCCTGCGTCAGGTTGACGCCTTTGTTGGGCCGCTCTTGACCTTGACATTTAAAATTACGAAGGAATCAATCCGATGGCCTTATTTAATAACATAAATTGCAAAATGATATTTACATTAATTTATCCCAAAGTAGCAGAAGCATTAGAAGACACTCCGGGTTATTTTATTCCCCCTATACTAGGGGAATGGCGTGGAGTGGCAATATTTACTATACAACAATTTGAAATAGCTATTTTAACCGATTTTAATCGTGTCATAATCAATGGAGTAGGTAGCCATTTGGATATCTGTGGTGAAGCAATAGCGTATAAAGCCGACAAAGAAAATTTATCAATCAGTTTTCAGGGTAATGGAATGCCATATCATTGCAATGGCAAAGCCTATTTTTAGCCCAACGCCGAAATCTGCGGCTTGTCCGCAGGATTTAGTGGTTGGGCTTCAGGCTATGGCGTCGTCACATCCCGAAGCCGAATGCCTTAATTATCATCGAAGCCAGGAATCACCGCTCTCGCCTTGTCCATTCCTGAAGACAATGAACTTCCTCCCATGAAATCCTGGAAACGCTGCTTTTGCCTTGTCCGGGACCAAAGCCTATGTCCTGTTTTTCATCGAAGCAACGAAACGCCAAGCTCGTCTGGTCCGTGCCCAAAGCCAAGGACCGTTTAATGGCCTGGGTCGATAGGGAGCATTTCCGCAAGAAGGGTTTCAGGCGCGATGTCCTGTTCGTTTGGCCACGTTACCGCGCCGAACAAGATTCCGACTTGATTAAAGTAGTGCGTATCCCTTAGTTCGCGAAAAACTCCTCGATCCAGATATGGCTTGAGGTCAAATATACCTTTGCGGCCATCCTCAACTTCGACATAGATACGATAGTCGGACATTGGTTTAACAGTTTTCACATCCCAGTACATGGCAACCTCACAGCGGTGTAATTTTGTAGGGGTTCTCACCTGCAACAGCCAGTTCCCAATCGGCCTGTAGCTCATCTCGGTGTAGTTCTATCCATGCTTGCACTAGTCGCAACTGTTTACGGGGCAATTCTCCTGCTAAGACCTCACCATCTTCAATGCGGATGGAAGCCTCAAACTCAGCATACTTAGCATGAAAATGAGGTAAGTTGTGGTGCTGATTGTCAATAAGATACATGCGGATAATGATACCATAAAACATCGATATGATAGGCATTTGCGATTCTCCTTTGTTTAGTTTAGTCTTCACCGAAATGCGCTTGTCTGTGGCAATTTGGGCATACAGCGATGGCGTTTTCAACGGTGTCTTCGCCATTGTCTGCAAGCTGGATCTTGTGGTGAACCTCAAGATAGGGGCTGCTGTCTTTGGCGCGACGGAATGGTGCGGGTTTACGGCATACCTCGCACACGCCAGTCGCTCTTACCAGAACCTCCGCAACAACATCTGGATTTCGAGCATAGACGTGAGTTAGCGCAAGCACTCTTGCTGGGCGCGTTGCCGCTGCCTGGAGTCGTACTCGTCGTTTCGCCCCGCTATCTTGAAGGGAGCTTTCGACCTTGGCCTGGAACGCGGCAAAATGCTCCCGTATTTCTTCATAATCTTCAATAATTACAGACTCATGCTTTCCATAAAATTTTTCTATGTTTACCGAATACTTTGAATTTGAATGCATTTTAAAAACATGATTATCTATTGTTACACCCCATCTTTTATTCCCTTGTTCTGCAAGTTTTCCTTTAGTCATATGCTCAGGAGTAAATAAATGTTCGATTGATTTGTATGGTATGCAATAATAATCAGAATCTGATTTTGTACCCCAAATTACAATATTAAAATTTGCATTGTATTTATTATACAATTTGTCAATTGTATTTTTATTGAAACCGCACCATCTATTTTTTGCGTCAGCTTTTAAAATGTAATTATTTCCATCTTGGTCATAATTTTTAAATATTTGTTTGATGTCCATATCCTATCCTTGCTTCAGACAATCTAACCCATCGTTATGAATATTAGGCTGAGAATCAAGAGCCCTCCTTACCACTTCAGCGACAGTATCCTTATTGATTCCGCGTTTTTTGCAATAATCGGATTCGAGCCAATCGGTGAGCTTTTTGTTGCCTTTGTAGCCTCTCAAATTAGCTGATAAAAATCAGTTCAATTTTCTCATAATCAGGTAAAAAGGAGTAGTGAGAATTCAAATTCGTTGAACCTTAAT
>MGTA01000012.1:7252-22139 GCA_001799225.1 Deltaproteobacteria bacterium RIFOXYD12_FULL_50_9 | reverse complement strand
TATAATCCTTGGTGTATTTGCCGTCATCCCGGATCACCACGCGTGGCGTCTTGACCAGCCCGGCCTCTATCGCATCATTCAATCCGAAATCACTGACTATCCAGGGGTATAATGCTTCTTCGCTGCTCTGCTTGCCGGATGGCGCAAAAGGCGTGGCCGAAAAATCAAGACATCTCAGAATCCCCTTGGCCTTATGAATCCTGTCCAGGCCACCAACCCAGATCGTGGCTTCTTCCTCATCCCTGGCAACCCCCTTGGTTTTCGATTCAGCTGCCACTCGCCAGGCATGATGAGCCTCGTCGTTGATCACTAATATGTTGCGGGCGGTTGCCATATCGCCCAGCACATCGCGGGCATAGGCTTCATCACTTTTGGTACCTCTCTTGTCAACCGTCTTTTTTTTGGCGATTCGTTCTTCCGTGTCCCATTGCAGGGTATGCCAGTTCAGAATTATGATCTTAGCCTGCCGCAACTTATCCAGCAGCCCCACCGGCACGATGTTGAACAACTCGAAATAGTTATCGTCGCTAAAGGGGTTCAGCACGCTCAACCGGCTTTTGACAGTAAGGCCAGGGGCGATAACCAGCACATTTTTGGAAAAACGGGTATCCTGCCGGTTTGCCACCTTGTTTAAAACATGCCAGGCAATCAGCATAGCCATGACAATGGTTTTGCCGCTGCCGGTCGCCATCTTGCAGCACCAGCGGCTGAAATCGCCGCCGTCCGCTGGAATGGTTATGCCGGTTTTTTCGGCTTCCGGCCCTTCGGTCAGCCAGATCAGGGTTTCAATGGCCTCAAGCTGGCAGAAGAAGAAACGCCGGTCCTGCCGGTCCTCCTGATCCTGCCAGTGGTCAAGCAACCGTTTGGTAATGCCGGTGACGCCCGGATAGCCTCTGGCCCTCCAGTCCTTGATCCGTGGCCGGATGGCATTCACCAGCTCAATGGCCACAAAGACGCCGGGATCATCAAAGCCTTTGGATTGCGGGGTGGCAACCACATACCCGGCCGATCGTCTCCCCGGTTCCCGGGAAAACGTCCTGGTCTCCCGGACATACTGCCAGTATTGGGACGGCTCTTCATAGGGCGAGTTGATGATCAGTTTTTCGATTTGTTGATTGCTCATATTTTTGTGTTTACATGTTGTTTTGAATGCCGTAATCTTTGGCGTGAAAGGTTCCCCTTCGATGATAAGTGACCAAGGGTCTCTCCCTGCCGGGTAGTCGAGAAGGGGTCATCCTGATCTTTAAACTCATAGCCTCGTCTGCCACTGTGTAGAAGGAGATCTCGGACCGTCCTCGTGGCGGTTCTTGCATTTTATGACTGTGGCTTGATTTTCTGAAAATTTTCTTGACATCGAAGTCATTTAATCCGATATATATAGTTACAAATGGATTGGGGATACCCGGTCGGCAATCAGTCGCGGTGGTGAATATCGCGGCTTTTTGCTTTTTTAGGGGAAACACTTAACACCCCAACCTTCTTTCTTCCCTTTGCCGTCACAGTAAAACTTCCCATTTAGCGCATCAAAGGCTCTGTTTTTCTGTCCTGGTCGTAAAATGGAGAGGCCAACCGGTCTTGCCACCAGATCGGCAAACTGCAACCCACTGGAATTGATTTTCTTATCCGCGAGAACAATTTCAAAAGGCAGCCGTTTCTTGAAGAAATTAGCGCCATCGCATACCCGCCTGAACTCCAGTTCCAACTCGTTATCTTCCTTCCTGCCTCGGGTTTCAAAAACCACATGGGTGATTTTTGTCTGCTGGCCTTTACTGATTAAAAATCGGTAGGCCCTCTCCAGGCCAAAACCCATGGCAATATGATACGGATTATCAGGCCGTGCATACTTCCTCAGTAATACATCTTTTTTTATCACGGTCGTTACCAGGGTAAACGGCGCATTTTCGACTATCTTACTCAATTCATTCAAAAAAGTGTCTTTTACTGCTTTGGTTTTCAAAAAGACAAAGGCACCCTTATCCTTGCGGATGTCACGTTCATGAAGGATCACCATGTCATGGCCGAAATGCCTGAATTTGAATTTTTGTAAAGCGGGCGACACAGCCCCGGCATAATCGTCCTTACGGAAAAGACAGAACGCCAAGACAAACAAAGGAAAACCCGGATCAATCGTTGAAAGACCATGATCGCCGCTTTCGTCCACATATATTATGTAGTCGCTGAAATCGGGCATCTCACATCTTCTCAATTTTCAAGCTCTCGACACCTCTGGCATCAATGATTTTGACCGCGATCTGGCGGCCCGGTTTGAAGGCTAGCGATACCGTGCCCCGGAAGGCCTCGATTTTTTCTTCGTCGATTTCGGCCTTGAGATTCTTGGCCAGCCGGCTCCAGCCCTCGTCTTTGCCGGCCATGGGGAAGAAGACCTGACGGGGCAAGAGGCTTCGTCCGTCGTAATCGGTGTCCAGCATCCACATGGCAATATCGCCCTTGTTGCCGGACTCCACATTGCCGGATTTGGGGTTGTAGTAATCAAATCCTGCCACCTCAACCTGGATTTTGCCTTTATCCTCGCCTTTCGTAATGGTGATGATCCGCACATCCGGCTGGCCGATGAGCCAGAAGGAGTCGTTCGAAGCGCGTTTCTTTTTGAGGTCGTCGGTGAACATATCGGCGTTCATTTGCACCCGCAGCAGGGTAACGCCCGGCCAGTTGATTTCGTCAATGTCCTTGGCGGCCTCAGCGTCGAACTGGAAGGCGGCAAAGAGGAGAATTGCCGGTTTCGGCTTGATGGACATGGCCTCTTCGATGGCCAGTTCCACCTGCCGCTGCTCAAGCGGCGCATGCTCCGGCCCAAAGGAGATGAAGACCCGTTTCGGGAGAGCCTCCTTGGTTTCGCCCTCGGCCTGGATATAGCGGGCACCGGACAATGGCTCGATCCTGGTGAATTCGATCTTCTGGCCGGCTTTGGCCCGGATGCCGCTCTTGAACAGCTCGTCCCGCCATTCGGTCTGGCGCAGGGTTTCGCCGGAGCGGGCAACCGAGATGTCGGCAGCCGGGGCCTCGGTTTCTATTTCTTCGATGGATTTGACCACTGGCGCGGGTACCGCCTCCACGGTAAAGGGGCCGGTGATCCGGGTTTTCTTGCGGTCGATCAGGGGTTGGTCGTAGAGGGTTTCCTGGCCGGGCGGTTCGTTGTTGGCAATGGATTTAAGCGTGATGTGCGGCACGGTTTTGTACTGAAAACCGGAACCCACGCCCTCATTGGGATGAGCCAGTTTATAATAATCGAAGTTCGCAGTCATAATCCGCTGCTTGGCCAGGGTGGTTGCCACCCGCGAGGTGTCGCAGGTGATCCAGCGGCGGCCCCATTGCTCGGCCACATAGGCGGTGGTGCCGGAACCGCAGGTGGGATCAAAGACCAGATCACCGGGATCGGTGGTCATGAGGAGACAACGTAGGAGTACTGAAGTCCCTGTCTGCACGACGAAGACTTTTGGATCGGATCGGCTTTGTACAGAACCTCCTATGTCGTACCACATGTTGTTAATCGGTGCTACCGGGAAATCATCAAAAAACCGAACATAATTTAATGTATCTTCTGACGATTGAATGCGATTGGCCATTTTTAATCGATCCATGCCGTCTGGGTAATTTGCCTTCCAATGACTCCCTGCTTTCGGTCTATACGTTCTACCATTAAATTCAAAAGGAGTGTCTTCATTCGCTGCCCCTTGGCTCTGGATATTATCAAGGCGGTAAATCCTACTTCCGGGTGGCAGTGAAACCTCTCCTTTCTTTTCATTTAAAGTCATCGCCCTTCGACGGCCATTAGATTCTTCAATCTGGTCGTACTTGCTTGCCGCATCACCGACAGGGGTGGGCTTCACGACGTATTGAGCGTGGTATTTGATTTTATTTACATCTTTCACATACCAAACAAGGTAGTCTCCTGCTCGACTTATCGTTTTGCTAGGAAATCCGCCTGTCGTGGTGTAAGCAATAAGGCCCACAAAATTCCCAACCCCGAAGACCTCATCCATAATTCCCCGGACATGATGGACATTCTCATCACTGATCTGCACAAAGATCGAGCCGGATTCATGCAGCAACTCCTTGGCCAGCAATAACCGGTCCCGCAGGTAGGTCAAATACGAGTGAATGCCCAGCTCCCAGGTGTCCCGGAAGGCCTTGATCATCTCGGGCTCGGCGGTCAGATCCTGGTCGTTGCCGTCCTTGACATCCCGTTTGTTGACAAAGGGCTGGAAATTGGAGCCGTACTTGATGCCATAGGGCGGATCAAAATAGATCATCTGCACCTTGCCGCCTAATCCCTCTTTTTCGAGCAGCGAATTCATGACCAGCAAAGAATCTCCGGCCACCAGCCGGTTGGTCCAGCCATCCCGGTGCTTATAAAACTCGATCTCCTCCCGGAGCGGCCGCTTGGCGGTCTCGAACAACGATTGTTGCTTGGGTCCGGTGTCTTCCTTCCGCACTGCCTCAATAATGGTCTTGGGATCAATCCGCTCATGGACATGAAGCGACACCGTTTCCACCGCAAAGGAGGTATGCTCGGCCTTGCCGGCCCATTGCAGTTGCGGGTCAAGATGGGGGTCATACTGATAGGTCTTCTTGTCGGCGTCCTTATCGGTATCCGGCGTCACCAGGCCGACCGGCGGGTTGTTGACCCGCTCCTTGTCGTCGTGGGTATATTGCACAATGGGCTTTGCGGGCTCTTTCTTCTTCACCATGGCAATCTCGCAAATGTATAGAATTGTTTTTTCAGGGAAATAAGAACGTATCCGTGACTGATAACCCATTCAAGGAAACATTGTCAAGCGAATGCCTGACGACGGTGCAAAATTGGTGCGTTTGGAATGAAAATTTGTCATGCGTCATGTTGTCAGGTTTGAATTTATTGCTTGAATGTGGTAAAAGAGCCTTTTTTTCAGCAATAGTATTATGCAATTAATCATCTTCCATTCAGTTGCCGAAAAAGTATATTATATAAGCAGTGACAATAAATAGTAGCCTACCGTATGAGAGCCCCTTATGAACCAAGCTCGGGTTGATCTACTTATCCAATATATCCTTTCTGTCGCAGCCCAGGGTTGGGGAGACTATAACGACAAGGAAGTCGGGCCGATCCATATCATCAAATATGTTTATCTTGCCGATTTGGCATATGCGATGAAGCATGGCGGGGAGACTTACACCGGCATCCCCTGGATATTCCATAATTTCGGCCCTTGGGATGTCGGACTTTACAACAGGATACCTCATGCAGCCAAGGCCATAAAAGCCCATAAAAGGACTATCACCGAAACCCAGTATGAAGACTTTGACCGATGGTCACTTATGGATGATCATTTGATGGATGGCCTGCGGAAACAACTTCCAGGGACTGTTGCCTTGGCAATTAATGGGAATTTCCGTCAATTCCAAACAGACACTTATGACCTTTTGGATCATGTCTATTCTACAATACCAATGCGCCATGCCGCGCCGGGCGATTTGCTGCCTTTTGATGTTGCCGCCAAAATACATGAGCAACAACAGAAGGAAGATGAAGAATTACAGGCATACCAGGCCAAAAGACTGACCGCCAGGGAGCAGAAAAGAAGGAAACAGGCTTTTCGTGATTTGAAAGAAAAAATTCAAGCAAAGATTGCTGCAAACAGAAGACAACAGCACGATATGTATGTCACTCCGACCGCGCCTCGATATGACGAGCTGTTCTGGAAAGGCCAGGATTGGCTCGATAGTTTGGCAGGAGGGCCGATTAAGGCCGAAAAGGGTGAGTTATCAGTCTCCGATAACATTTGGAAATCACCGGCCCGGAGTGAACCGCATGTATGAAGATGGTGCTCTCCAGTCTTTTTTTCATTCTGACACATCGCCATGGTGGACAGTAAACGATAGCAAAGAACTTTGCCGGGGCCGTCTGCTGATGGCCTTTGTCCCGCATACCGATCAAATTCCCAATGTCCTGATTCCAGAGAGCAGATCGGAAGCTACCATCCATAACAAAATAAACTATCGAATAGAAGAATTCAGCGTATCTTTCCCGCTCGGCAATCCGAAATTGCCCACTGCGGCTTTGCACGATTTCCCTGGCGAAAGGCATTTTGTTTATCGAGCAAAAAAACGACCTGTTGTCGTGGTAAGCTTGGGTGGTCCTGAAGTGCCGAAGAATCTCCGGCCGGGGACCAAGCCCAAGTGGCAGACATCCCCCACGATGCTTGTAGCTCCCTATTATGGCTCCGAAAAGACCGATTTAAGAGCTGGGTGGCATGGTGCTTTGGTCGAGAGGATTCAACGCTGCGAATATCCGCAATACATGTGGGAAAAGTTGCCTGTTAATAATCCTCCAAGGGAATCAATTCTCAAACTTGACCACATTCAATCATTGGGAAGTCATTATAAATCTTACGAAATGACAGATTATGTGCTCTGTGATAATGCCCTTGATATTCTGGATGATTGGCTTTTGTGGTTGACCAGAAATGAACTGCCGCTGAAAAGCAACCTTTATGAAATACGCGAAGAGTTATTAATGACAAACGGAATCAATCTGGCTGATTAGTTGTTAGCGCAGAATATTACTTAGAAATGACAGAAAGCCGGTTCAATACAATTGTTGTTCTAGACGCGGTTCCTGATGGTGAGTTCAATACCGCACGCCGTTTAAAAGAAGATTTACAGGACATTGCCGGTTACGTGGCTGCTAATTTTCAGGTCCGTTATGTTCGTATAGACACGATTAATGCTCTTAAATTAGGAATCGCCAAAATCTTTTAGCGGAAAGCATTACCGTTTCCTGCCACGGCCGGTCCAATTGCACTTTGATTACCCAAGCCCAATGAGCACCTTATTCGTTAATCACAGCATTGGAGGTGAGGTGGATTTTTTGATCCGTGAAAAAGGGACCATTTTATTAGAACACTTTTACTGATCGTAAAAAACGGCTGACGGTTTATACTATATAGTTGTCATAGCAGACGCCCACGGATAACTTCAATAAAGTGTAAAAACTGATTTATTACAAGGTAACCAAGAGGCATGGACGATCCTCAGAAAAAACATATCCCGATAACCGTGGCCATGAGCGGCGGAGTGGACAGCACGGTCACCGCTGCCCTGCTGAAGCAGCAGGGCCATCCGGTCGCGGGTGTTTTTCTGGCTTTGGCTCAGCCGGATCTGGAGCGCCAGGTCGACCGGGTGAGCCGGATCGCCGAGCGGCTGGCTATCCCGTTCAGCGTGCTTGATCTCCATCTGGAATTTGAGCAGGAGGTGCTGGCGTATTTCGTGCAGAGCTATTTCGCCGGCCTTACCCCGAACCCCTGCATTGTCTGCAACCGGACCATAAAATTTGGCAGCCTGTTGCAAAAAGTTCTGGCCGGCGGCAGCCAGGGTCCGGCGACCGGTCATTATGTCCGGTTGATCAAGGATGATAGCGGTCTGGTTCGCTTGTTTTGCGGCCGTGATTCGAAAAAGGACCAGTCCTATTTTCTTTGCCGATTGCGGCAGGAGCAGGTGGCGCGGTTGAGCTTCCCTTTGGGTAACTATACCAAGGAGGAGGTCTATAAACTTGCCGAGGACTTCGGCTTTACCGAGTTTCGTGAGCGCCGGGAGAGTCAGGACATCTGTTTTTTGCCCAACGGTGGTGTCGGAGATTTTCTTGCTGCCCAAAAGCGGTTGCCGCCGGCCCGTGGCGCCATCGTTACCCTGGATGGTCGGCACGTCGGCCGACATGACGGGATCCACGGGTTTACCGTGGGCCAGCGGCGTGGACTCGGGATTCCGGATGCAACCCCTTATTATGTAGTCAGTCTTGATCCCGCCAAGAATAGGGTGGTGGTGGGTAAGGAGAGTGATCTCTGGAGTCAGAGGCTGCTGGTCCGGGATATGAACTGGTTGAGCGGTCGGCTGCCCGATTTGGCGCAGACCTTTGCGGTAAAGATCCGCTATCGCCATGTCCCGGCCGACGCTGTGGTCCGGATTGCAGCTGACGACATGCTTGAAGTTGCGTTTCACCACCCGCAACGGGCTATTACGCCAGGCCAGTTCGTAGCGGTCTACCAGGGTGACGAGCTTCTGGGCGGCGGTGAGATTGTTATAACTATGCCGGAAAGCCAATAATACGGTTTTGGATATTCTCTGCATTATTCATTCCTTTGGTTGACAGCGTTGCGTCAATGTAGTTACGATGACTACATGCACCAACCGTCTCAATATAATGGAGATCAACATGAAAACCGAAATCGTCGGCATCAGGGAAGCCAAGACCCATCTGAGCAAGTATCTGAAGATCGTCGCTCAGGGAACTGAGGTTATCTTGACCGATCGAGGAGTGCCGGTCGGCAAGATTGTTCCTATCGTGCCTGCGGAACGGTCTCTTGAGCAGCGACTGAAAAAGCTTGAGGAAGAGGGTGTTCTCGGCCACCAGCCCGCCCGCCGGGAAACCGATCAACAGTTGCCGCTTGCTGTCCCGAATGGGATAGCGCAGCAATTTCTCCGGGAGGATCGGGAGAATGGCTGAAACTAAAACCGTCTTTTACTGGGATACCTCCGCCTTGCTGTCTCGATTTTTTACTGATATCCACAGCGGTATGGCCCAAAAATGGTCGGAAATCGAGGCGGTGCATCTTCTATCCTCTCTTGCCCATGCCGAGGCCAGTGCAGTCATTGCCAGAATGACCAGAGAAAAAGTGCTTGAGCCCGCCCTCTCGGAGACAATATGCAAGGCCATGGGAAATGGCCCGTGGCGGGTGCTCAACGGCCTGCCGGACCGAAGCGTTGTTGCGGATCTTTCACAAAAATGGCCGCTCAGAGGCGCCGATCTATGGCATCTTGCCTTGGCCGTCAGCCTGAAAAAGGATCTTCCCGAGATCAGGCTCCTCACATTTGACGACCGGCTTCTGGAGGCGGCTGCCGGTGAGGAACTGATTGAGAAGGATGATCTTGTCTCATGACCGTCAATACTATCCTTATGAAAAGAGCAGGTGTTCTCATAGCAGGATATGGATTAGATGACAGACGAAACCAGTCCACCCCCAAATAGGCTTAATAAAAAAGGCCAACCCCGGCGGGTGGCAATTACCACCCTGGGCTGCAAGGTGAATCAGTACGAATCCGCCTCGGTTGTTTCGGAATTTGCAAATGGGGGCGTCGAGGTCGTACCATTTTCAGAGGCCGCTGATATCTATATCATCAATACCTGTGCCGTGACCGCCAAGGCCGCTGCCCAGTCCCGCCAGTGTATCCGCCGGGCC
Organism: Deltaproteobacteria bacterium RIFOXYD12_FULL_50_9; assembly: GCA_001799225.1. Taxonomy (GTDB): domain Bacteria; phylum Desulfobacterota; class Desulfobulbia; order Desulfobulbales; family CALZHT01; genus XYD12-FULL-50-9. Next base: position 12,906 of record MGTA01000012.1, on the reverse strand, counting down.
CTCCGTGCCAATCCCGAAGCCCGTTTTGTGGTCACCGGCTGTTATGCCCAGGTGGCCTCACAGGAGATTCTGGCGATGACCAAGCAGCCGATCTGTCTCGTTGGCAATGCCAACAAGCACCGGCTGGCTGAGCTTGCCTTGCAACCGGGCAGTTGCGATCCAGCGACGAACATGGGTGCTATCGGCGAGGCTAAGGAGATCTGTCCCCTGCCGGTTAGACGTTATAGCGACCGGACCAGGGCGCATATCAAGGTCCAGGACGGCTGCAACAATTTCTGTTCTTACTGCATCGTTCCGTATGCCCGGGGCCGCAGTCGCAGCCTGAGCGTCGACAAGGTTCTGGAACAGGCGGCGGTTTTTGTCGAAGAAGGCTACCGGGAGCTGGTGCTGACCGGCATCCATCTCGGTAACTACGGCTATGATTTTACGCCGCCAGTTGCACTTTCTTTCCTGGTAAAGCGCCTGTTGCTGGAGTTCCCGACTACCAGATTGCGCATCAGCTCGCTTGAGCCGACCGAGATCAGCCGGGATCTGCTGGACCTGATGGCCTCTTCCGAGACGGTGATGCCGCACCTCCATATTCCGCTGCAGAGCGGTGATAACGGCATCCTGCGGAAGATGAACCGCCACTATACCTCGGAGGAGTTTGCGGCAATTGTCTGGGAGAGTGTCAAGCGTTTGCCCAATATAGCAATCGGGGTTGATGTTCTGGTCGGTTTTCCCGGCGAGGATGAGGCGGCCTTCAAGCGGACCGAGTTGCTGCTTGAGGATCTGCCCCTCGCTTATCTTCATGTATTTCCCTATTCCAGGCGTCCCGGGACGGTCGCCGCCGGTATGCCGGAGCAGATTTCGAAACAGGTCAAGGAAGAAAGAGTTGCACTTCTCAGAGAATTGGATCATAAAAAACGAAACATTTTTTATGGCCGTTTTCTCGGACAAACCTGTCGGGTGCTCGTCGAGAACGGTAGAAACAGTTTCCAGCTGTTGAAAGGCTTTTCCGAACAGTACATTCCGGTCTATTTTGCCGGATCGGCAGAGCTGGTAAACAGCGTGGTTGATGTTAAGGTTGAACGGCTTGTCGACCGCAATGTCTTCGGCCGGATCGTGGCCAACTAAAGGGCCAAGAGCAGGAGCGTATGATCGGAGAGATAATCGCCATAGGGGATGAACTGACATCTGGACGGATTTTGAACTCAACCAGTTATTTTGCGGCGAGCCAACTGTTTGGTGCAGGTCATGAGATAATTGCCATGTCGACCATTGGCGATACTGCCGAGGGTATTGGTATCTCCCTGAAGCGAGCCCTTGACCGTTCGGATTTCGTTATCGTCACCGGCGGCTTGGGCGCGACGAGTGATGATCTGACCAATGAAGCGGTTGCCGAGGCCCTGGGCCGGCCGGTCACCTTTTATCCGGAACTTTTTGAGACGATCTGTACCGGTTTCCCGCAGGATGATCTGTCTGGCGGGACAGGGACGCTGGGACAGCCGGGCGGTTTGCTGCCTTTGAGCCGGCCTCAGCTCGAAAAGCTTGCCTGGCTTCCTGAAGGGGCAATTATCCTTAAACCCGGAGCCAGGATGGCTGGCTACATGCTCGTCCATAATGAAAGGCCGATCTTCTTTCTCCCTGGGGTGCCTTATGAGATGAAAGAGTTGTTGGTTGACCGGGTCATTCCCTTCCTTGATGCCCGCACCGACAAGAAGGCCAGGCATGTGAGTCAGAAGGTCTATAAGGTCTTTGGCCTGCCCGAGATCGAGATCAATCGCGTGATGAAACGGCTTGAGGGCCAGGATGCCCGGATCCGCATCGGCTATTATCCGGTATTCCCGGAGGTCCATGTCAGCCTTTCGGTCTTTGGTGAAACCCGGGCAGAGAACGGCATGTTGTTCAAACAGTATGATCTCGAAATCATGGCCATTCTGAGCCATCATGTCTACGGTGTCGATGATGAGAGCCTGGAAACGGTACTGGCTGCGCTTCTGCGTAAGCGGAAGTTGCGGGTTGCTGTGGCGGAATCGTGCACAGGTGGACTTGTATCCCATAAATTTACTAAGGTGCCTGGTAGTTCCGAGTATTTTATGGGTGGGGTGGTTGCCTATAACAATGAGCTGAAAGAACGGTTGCTGGGCGTCAGTGTTGACACGCTGAGTCAGTTTGGCGCCGTCAGCGGACCGGTTGCCCAGGCCATGGCCCGCGGCGCCCTTGCGCTCATTCCTGCCGATTATGCCCTGTCGGTTACCGGTATAGCCGGGCCGGATGGCGGGAGCAGGGAAAAACCGGTCGGCACGGTCTATATCGGGCTTGCCACCCGCTTCGAGACCAGGGATTTTCTCTATCGATTTTCCGGCAACCGTTGGCAGGTGCAGGCGCTTTCCACTTTTACGGCTCTCGAGTTGCTCCGGCGTAAACTTCTTGGTCTGCCGCTGGTTGATTAATAGGGGCAATTCTTGGCATGGCGTCCGCCATTACGAGACAATAAAGAGATACGGAATCGAGTGTATTTTTGATGCGTGATTGCCGGAATAGTGGTAGGTAAGGCTGTTTGTATTTGCTGCGTTGCCAGGCATGATTTGTGGAAGCATGGAAAGAGGCGCGCTTTTAAAGGCCGTATACCGGCTTTATAACATTTTATTTAGGGAGACTAAAACAATGGAAGCCTCCGATGGCAAAACCAAGACTCTTGATTCCGCTATTATTCAGATTCATCGCCAATTCGGCAAAGGTTCGATCATGCGGCTGGGCACCGATGAGCGGGAGGCTGTTTCAGTCATCCCGAGCGGCACCCTCAGTCTTGATATCGCTACCGGCGTGGGTGGTATTCCCAGAGGCCGGATCACCGAGATATTCGGCCCTGAGTCGTCAGGGAAGACTACCATGGCCTTGCATGTGATTGCCGAAGCCCAGAAAGCCGGCGGCGCCGCTGCCTTTATCGATGCAGAGCACGCCCTTGATATCACCTATGCCGAGCGCCTGGGGGTTAATGTCAACGATCTGCTGGTCTCGCAGCCGGATTACGGTGAACAGGCCCTGGAAATTGCCGAGATCCTGATCCGGAGCGGGGCTGTTGACGTTATCGTGGTCGACTCGGTTGCGGCGCTGGTGCCTAAGGCTGAAATCGACGGGAATATCGGCGATATGCATGTCGGACTTCAGGCCCGGCTGATGTCACAGACTATGCGGAAGCTGGCAGGTGTGCTCAACCGTTCCAATACAGCGCTCATCTTTATCAATCAGATTCGGATGAAAATCGGGGTGATGTTCGGGAGTCCCGAGACAACCACCGGGGGCAATGCGCTCAAATTCTACAGCACGTTGCGCCTCGATATCCGGAGACTTGCTGCGATCAAGGATGGCCAGGAGACGATCGGTAACCGCACCAAGGTGAAGGTCGTCAAGAATAAGGTGGCGCCGCCGTTTAAGGAGGCTGAGTTCGATATTATCTATGGCGAGGGCGCCTCCAAGATCGGTGATCTGGTCGATCTGGCCACGACCCAGAATATTATTGAAAAGAGCGGGTCATGGTATGCTTATGGTGGCGAGCGGATCGGCCAGGGCCGGGAGAATGCCAAGACTTTTCTCAAAGAGCATCCGGATAAGGCTGCTGAAATCGACCGCAAGGTTAGATTGGGATTCGGGCTGCCGGTGGCCGATGAAGTGGTGCCGGCAAAAAAATAAAGTTCAGACCGAGGGAGAGAGGAGACGGAATTCTCTCTTCCTGGTTAGTGATAAAATCAAGTTTGGTATAAAACATGACAGGAAACGAGATCCGGCAACAATTTTTACGTTATTTTGCAGAAAACGGTCATACCGTTGTTGACGGTTCGCCGCTGGTGCCGCAGGCTGACCCTACTCTTCTATTCACCAATGCCGGAATGGTACAGTTCAAGCGGGTCTTCATGGGCGAGGAGAAGAGGGAGTATGTGCGGGCTGTTACCTGCCAGCGTTGTATCCGGGCCGGCGGCAAGCACAACGACCTGGAGAATGTCGGTTATACGGCACGGCATCATACCTTTTTTGAGATGCTCGGCAATTTTTCCTTCGGCGATTACTTTAAGGAGGAGGCGATCCGTTTTGGCTGGGATTTTTTGACCAAGATCATAGGTCTGCCCCCTGAACGCTTATGGGTATCGGTTTTTAAGGATGATGACGAGGCCTATCGCATCTGGGAGGGGATCAACGATCTGTTGCCGGGCCGGATTGTCCGTTTGGGCGAGAAGGACAATTTTTGGGCCATGGGGGATACCGGGCCGTGCGGGCCGTGCTCTGAGATCCATATTGATCAGGGACCAGAGGTCGGCTGCGGCCGATCTGATTGCGGGATCGACTGCGACTGCGACCGTTTTCTCGAGATTTGGAATCTGGTCTTTATGCAGTTCTACCGGGATGAGAGCGGCGCCCTTACCCGTCTGCCGAAACCCAGCATCGATACCGGTATGGGGCTTGAGCGTGTAGCAGCCGTGGCCCAGGGCAAGACGAGCAACTACGATTCCGATATCTTTGCCGGCCTGATCGAGCGGATCGCCCGGGTAGCCGGCCGGAGGTTCGGCGCAGATCCGCGGGCCGATACAGCCATGCGGGTGATTGCCGACCACAGCCGGGCCACCGCCTTTCTGGTCGCCGACGGCGTTTTTCCATCAAATGAGGGACGGGGCTATGTGCTGCGGCGGATCATGCGGCGGGCTGTCCGTTATGGTCGGCTTCTCGGTCTGACCAAGCCGTTCATGTCAGAGATCACTGAGGCGGTCGTCGAACAGATGGCCGGGGTCTACCCGCATCTGCGCGATGCCGCCGGCCTGCTTGCCAAGGTAGTGCGCAAGGAGGAGGAGCGGTTCATTGAGACCATTGATAACGGGCTCGCCATGTTGAGTGAGGAGATTGGCCGCTTGCGGAAGGCCGGTGCAAAGGGGATCAGCGGTGAGTGTATCTTTAAACTCTATGACACCTTTGGATTTCCAGTTGATATTGTTAAAGATATAGCCGCGGAAGAGGGCCTGGTCGCCGATGAGGCCGGTTTCAATGCCGCCATGGCCAAACAGCGCGCCCAGTCAAAAAAGTCGTGGAAAGGGGCTGGAATCGAGGTTCTGAGCCCGGCCGTGCGTGAGCTGCTTTTTGCCTGTGGCAAGAGTCGCTTTGTCGGGTACGATACCAGGCGGCACTCCTCAACCATCGCCGCACTGCTCGAAGAGTCCGGCAAGGTGGTCGAGGAGGTTGTGGCCGGCGGTCAGATCGCGGTGATCTGCCCTGAGACCCCGTTCTATGCGGAGTGTGGCGGTCAGATCGGTGATCATGGCGAGATTGTCGGGCCTGCCGGTCGGGCGCAGGTCTTTGATACCATCCTGGCCGGCGAAGGCGTGGTGCTCCACAAAGCTGAGGTACTGGAAGGTATTCTTCATAAAGGGGATGTGGTCGAGCTTAAGGTCGCTGAGGGCCGGCGGCAGCGGATCGCCAACAACCATACTGCCACCCACTTGCTCCAGGCAGCGTTACGTGCGGTGCTCGGCGAGCATGTCAAGCAGTCGGGCTCACTGGTGGAGGATGCCCGGCTCCGGTTTGACTTCACCCACTTTTCGCCGATGACCAGCGAGGAGATTGCCCGCGTCGAAATGCTGGTCAATGACGAGATCCGCGCCAACACCGGCCTTTCAACCGAGATT
>MGTA01000012.1:0-7227 GCA_001799225.1 Deltaproteobacteria bacterium RIFOXYD12_FULL_50_9 | reverse complement strand
CAGGGTGGTCGGTATCGGTGAGTTCAGCATGGAACTCTGTGGCGGCACCCATACCGGTGCGACAGGTGAGATCGGCCTGTGCAGGATTGTCTCTGAGATCGGCATTGCCGCCGGGGTGCGGCGACTTGAGGCGATTACCGGGCCGGAAGCCTTTGCCCGTTTTCAGCAGGTTGAGGCAACTCTTGGCAACCTGGCCGGCCAGCTTAAAACCCAGCCTGAGGAGATTGAGCAGAAGCTTGATAAGTTGTTGGTCCGCCAGAAAGAGTTGGAAAAAGAGGTGAGTATGCTCACCGCACGATTGTCCATGGCTAACATTGATGAGATGCTGGCAGCAGCTACTATGATAGACGGCGTCAGGTTTGTAAGCTTGAGGATAGAGCTTGATTCTGCCAAAACCCTGCGGGAAATCGGTGATCGGGTTCGGGACAAGCTCGGCTCAGGTGTCGCGGTGCTGGGTGGCGTTCTTGAGGGCAAGGCGGCGCTGCTCGTTATTGTCAGCAAGGATCTGACCCGGAAATTTCATGCCGGGAATATTGTTAAAGAGGTTGCCGCTATTGTAGGCGGCAGTGGAGGCGGCAGGCCGGATATGGCCCAAGCCGGCGGGCCTCTGGTCGACAAACTTTCAGAAGCACTGTCTGCAGCCAGGGAGATCATCAAGCGGCAGATCGCATAGGATATTTTATTAAATTTTCAAAATAGTCTGACATTGTATACTCTGGATTTAAATGGATATAATGACGAAATTTCAATCAATTAAAGAGTAACTTGCTGTTTTGCCGACTGTTTCATTTTGTTTATTAAAAATATTGACAGGCCAAACATTATCTAGTAATACCCTGAAGGAATAAAATGAAGAGGCATTCATTTTACGCTTCCTGGCATATCTTAGAAAACTTTTAAGGAGCAGCGCCAATGATCGATATTGACATTACAATGCCCATCCAGATTGCGAATATTCTGATATTGATTGTGTTGATGAATATCGTTTTATACAGACCTGTGCGGGGTATTCTTGCGGAACGTGAGAAAAAGGTCACCGGAATGAAAAACGATATCGAAAATTTTAATAAAAACGCCAAGCTGCGACTTGAAGAGTTTGATGCTAAAATCAGGGAAGCCAGGAATAAGGCCAAGGCGGAATTTGAAGGCGTCCGCAGCGCCGCGCAGCAGGCTGAGTCTGAATCCTTGGCGCAGCTTCGCAAAGAGGCAGATGCAAAAAAATCAGAGCAGTTGAATCAGATTGCAAAAGAGTTCGCCGGCGCCCAGTCGACGTTAAAAGGTCAGGTTGAGGGTTTTGCCAATGAAATGGCAACCAAAGTACTTGGGAGGGCTGTCTGATATGCAAAAACGTAGGAATTGGCAAGGGGTGACGATTGTTGCCCTGACTGTCCTTGTCGTCCTGGCAGGAGCTAGTGTTATCTATGCCTCGGGAGCGGGAGGCCATGGAGGGTCTAAATCCTTTATTTCGCCGGAAAAATTAAAGGATCTGCTCTGGCGGGTGCTTAATTTTACCGGCTTGGTCATTATCCTGGTAATGGCTCTTAAGAAGCCGTTGACCAATGCTCTGCATGATCGCAGACATAGTATTGTCAGGCAGTTTGAGGAGCTCGATATTCAGAAGGCCGAGGCCGAGAAAAAATATAAAGAGTATGAAGCAAAGATTGCCACACTTGATGCCGAGGTGAAGTCCATCATCGAGGCGGCTCTTGCCCAGGGTGAAAGTGAGAAGAAGCGGATAATTGAAGAGGCCAATCGTGCTGCTGGTGATATCAAAAGGAAGGCGGAAATGGCAGTGCAGTATGAGGTGGCATTAGCCACGCGTCGTCTGCGCGCCGAGGTTGCCGACCAGGCCGTGCAGATGGCCGAAGAGATCATCAGTAGAAACCTGTTGGAATCCGATCAGATCAGGCTCGTCGAAAATTACCTAGAAAAGGTGGGAGGTCTGAAACAGTGAGAAGCACGTTGATAGCGAAACGGTATGCCAAGGCTCTGTTTGCCGTTGGTCAGGAGGAGAATGCCTTTGACGAATACGTCAAGATTATGGATGAGATGGCAAAACTCTATAACGATCTCCCTGAGGTCCGCGATGCTTTAACCAATTTCCTCTATCCTCTGGATGTTCGAACCAAGGTTATGGAGCAGCTGGTCAAGGCACTCGGTGCCTCGGAGATTATGACCAGATTTATGAACCTGCTGGTCCAGAAGAAACGGGCGGATGTCATTCCGGATATTGCGGTAACCTTTGCGGCCATGGTTGACGCCGAGCGGAATATCTGCCGCGGTACTGTGGTGTCGGCAATGCCCTTGAGCGATGATCTCAAGGCCAAGGTGCAGGCTACCCTTGAAACGATAATTCATAAAAAAGTTGTCCTCACAAGCCAGGTTGATCCCGGGATTATTGGCGGAATCGTGGCAAAGGTTGGGGATTTGGTATTGGATGGGAGTATTAAGACGCAGCTCTCTGGCCTAAAAGAATCCATTAAGGGGAGTGAATAGGCAATGCAGATAAAAGCCGAAGAAATTAGCCAAATTATCAAGGGGCAGATCAAGGAATATGAGAACAAGATTGATCTGAAGGAAACAGGAACCGTAATCTCAGTCGGTGATGGTATCGCACGTATTCACGGCGTTGAGAATTGCATGGCCATGGAGCTGCTCGAGTTTTCGGGTGGTATCTTAGGACTGGCTTTGAACCTGGAGACCGACAATGTCGGTTGCGCGGTTCTGGGTGATGTCGAGCATATTAAGGAAGGCGATATCGTCAAGCGGACCGGCAAGATCGCCGAGGTGCCGGTTGGACCGGAGATGGAAGGCCGTGTAGTTGATGCCGTAGGCAAGCCGATCGACGGCTTGGGACCGATCACCGCCAAGAAGTTCTCAAAGGTTGAGGTGCTTGCTCCCGGCGTTATCGCTCGTAAGGGTGTGCACGAACCGTGCTATACCGGCTCCAAGGCTGTTGATGCCATGACCCCGGTCGGACGCGGACAGCGGGAACTGGTCATTGGCGATCGGCAGATCGGCAAGACGGCACTCTGCGTTGACGCAATCATTGCCCAGAAATACACCGATGTCCATTGCATCTATGTAGCTATCGGTCAGAAGAAATCAACGGTTGCCCTGGTTGTTGAGGCTCTTCGTAAGCATGGCGCCATGGAGTTCACTACAGTAGTTGCCGCTTGCGCCTCTGATCCGGCAGCCATGCAGTACATTGCCGCATACGCAGGCTGCGCAATCGGCGAGTATTACCGGGACAACGGTCAACACGCCCTGATCATCTATGATGACCTTTCCAAACAGGCTGTTGCCTATCGCCAGCTCTCCTTGCTGCTGCGTCGCCCGCCCGGACGTGAAGCCTTCCCCGGTGACATTTTCTTCAATCACTCCCGACTGCTTGAACGCGCCTCCAAGGTCAACGATGAGCTCGGAGCCGGATCACTTACCGCTCTGCCGATCATCGAGACCCAGGCCGGTGACGTTTCGGCCTATATCCCGACCAACGTTATCTCCATCACCGACGGTCAGGTTTACCTTGAGCCGAGTCTCTTTTTTGCTGGTGTGCGGCCGGCTATTAACGTCGGCCTCTCAGTATCCCGCGTCGGTGGTGCAGCCCAAGTCAAGGCCATGAAACAGGTGGCCGGTACTTTACGTCTTGATCTTGCCCAGTATCGTGAGCTTGCCGCTTTTGCCGGTTTCGGGTCCGATCTTGATAAGGCGACCCAGGCGCAGTTGACCCGTGGCGAACGATTGGTGGAAATCCTCAAGCAACCACAATATCAGCCTTTGCCGATGGAAAAACAGATCTGTATCCTTTTTGCAGGGACCAGAGGATTTCTTGACACCCTGCCTGTGAAGTCGTTAGCAGAGTTTGAACCGCAGATGTATGTCTATATCGAACAGAACGCCCCTGCTATCTTCGATACGCTTCGTGAGAAGCAAATCATCGACAGCGCTCTGGAAGATCAGATGCGGAAGACCATTCAGGCCTTCGTTGATATATTCAAGGCGACAAAAGGGCTTAATTAAGACGTGATGACAGGAGTACTAACCGATGGCAAGTCTTAAGGAAGTCAAAAGACAGATTGGTGGCGTCAAGAAGACCTCGCAAATCACTAAGGCGATGAACATGGTTGCTGCCGCCAAGTTGCGTGGGGCGCAGCAGAAGATGGAAGCATTCCGTCCCTATACAGCCAAATTCAATGCTGCTATGGGTAACCTGTCAGGTAATATGGAAGCTGGACAGTTCCCATTGATGGAGACACGTGAGGTAAAAACGGTTGAATTGCTGGTTATTACCTCGGACCGTGGTCTCTGCGGTAGTTTTAATGCCAATATTATGAAAACCGCAGAAAAGCTGGCAGCCAAACTTGAGAAGGAAGGCAAAAAGGTCTCTTATGTCTGTGTCGGAAAAAAAGCTGCACGTTATTTCCGAAAATCCGGCAAGATCAGGCAGACCTTTGTGGATATCATGAGCACCTTTCAGATGTTCAACGCCCGAACCATTGCCCAGGATGTTGCAGCGAATTTCATTGCCGGCAATGCTGATGAAGTTCACTTGGTTTACAGCCGGTTTAAGAGTGTAGCAATACAGAGACCAGAATCGGAGCCGTTGCTGCCGGTTCGACCTCTTGTGGAAACAGGGGGTGAGGCTCAGAAAAATGTTGTGGCTGATTATATATATGAGCCAAGCCCAACCGAGATCATGGAGGTCCTGTTGCCCCTCTATTTGAATGTCATGGTCTATCACGCCATGCTTGAGGTCGGCGCCAGTGAACATGCCGCCAGGATGACGGCGATGGATAACGCCACAAAGGCCTGTAAGGATATAATCAGTCGATTGACCAGGCTATACAATAAGGCTAGACAGTCTGGAATTACAGCGGAATTGATGGATATTGTCGGCGGGGCCGAGGCGCTAAAAGGATAACACGTTTTTTTGATGAATATTCTTAATTGCTTTAGGAGGCTGGTTAAAATATGAGTGCACAACAGACAGCAGGAAATGTAGGAAAGATTGTCCAGGTTATCGGACCGGTTGTAGACGTGGAATTTCCCGCCGGCAAACTACCGGCCATCATGAACAGCTTGTTGCTCTCCAATAAAGGTATCAACGATGCTGAGGACAATCTGGTCGTCGAAGTGGCCCTCCATCTCGGCGATAATGTTGTCAGGTGCATATCCATGGATCAGACTGACGGTCTCGTTCGTGGTCAGATCGCCAAAGATACCGGAGCCGCCATTTTGATTCCTGTAGGGCCTGCTGCACTTGGTCGGATCATGAACGTGGTCGGACGACCGGTTGATGGCCTTGGACCGATCGCTTCCGACAAGATGCGGCCTATCCATAAACCAGCACCATCTTTTACTGAGCAGGATACCGAGGTTAAGGTTCTTGAAACCGGCATTAAGGTTATTGACCTTCTGGTACCTTTTCCGCGCGGCGGCAAGATGGGCCTCTTTGGTGGCGCCGGTTGCGGTAAGACGGTTATCATGATGGAGATGGTTAACAATATCGCTATGCATCATGGTGGCATTTCGGTGTTCTGCGGCGTTGGTGAGCGAACCCGTGAAGGTAACGACCTTTACCATGAGATGAAACATTCAGGCGTTTTACCTAAGGCCGCCCTGGTTTACGGCCAGATGACAGAGCCGCCGGGAGCTCGTGCCCGTGTTGCTCTTACCGGTTTGAGCGCAGCTGAATACTTCCGTGACGAAGAAGGCCAGGATGTGCTTTTCTTTGTGGATAACATCTTCCGATTTACTCAGGCCGGTTCTGAGGTCTCTGCTCTTCTTGGTCGTATTCCGTCAGCCGTTGGCTATCAGCCGACCCTGGGTACTGACCTTGGCGAACTGCAGGAACGTATCACCTCCACCAGCAAGGGTTCAATCACCGCTGTTCAATGCGTCTATGTCCCTGCTGATGACTTGACTGACCCGGCACCGGCAACCACATTTGCCCATCTTGACGGTACCGTCGTACTTTCCCGCCAGATTGCTGAGCTTGGTATATATCCGGCTGTTGATCCGCTTGACTCGACCTCTCGAATTCTTGATCCGAATGTTGTCGGCCCGGATCATTACAGGGTAGCGCGTGGTGTCCAGGTGACCCTGCAAAAATATAAAGACCTGCAGGATATCATTGCAATCCTCGGTATGGATGAGTTGTCAGAAGAAGATCAGGTTACAGTTACCAGGGCTCGTAAGATTCAAAGGTTTCTCTCCCAGCCTTTCACAGTTGCGGAGGTTTTCACCGGTATGGCCGGCAAGTATGTGAAGGTCGCAGATACGGTAAGAGCGTTTAGTGAGATTCTGGATGGCAAGCATGATGATCTGCCTGAAATTTCATTTTATATGGTTGGCTCAATAGAAGAGGTAGTAGAAAAGGCTGCCAAGGCAAAGGCTAAAGCCGATTAAGTTTTTTTTGAAAGCGTCTAAGGGCAATAATAAAGCAGTAATGCCCAAGGTTATTATCTCACTGGCATATTAATATGTTGTATGCCGAGTTGATTCAAGTAGATATATTGAGGGACTTCCATGGCTGAAAAAATACGGTTGGAAGTGGTTACGCCCAGAGGGGCGGTTATTCAGAAAGATGTTGATATCGTTACAGCGCCTGGTTATGCGGGCGATTTTGGTGTACTTGCCAACCATGCTCCATTATTGAGCACGATCAAGACCGGCGTTCTGGTTTATAAGGTCGATAATGCCGACGAATTCGTGATGGTCAGCGGTGGATTCTGCGAGGTCTCCAACAACAAGATTACCTTCCTGGTTGAAGCTGCGGATCGCGGGGCGGAGATTGATGTGGAACGCGCTCTGCGTGCCAAAGAGAGAGCCGAAAAACGGCTGGCTCAGGCCCAGCAGAAGACCGAACAAATTAACATAGTTCGGGCTGAAGCAGCTCTGCAGCGGTCGCTCGCCCGAGTCAAGGCGGCTCGGAGATAGAAATTATATAGTTTGAAGTACATACAAAAGATGTAAAAAAGAACGCCGTCCTTACCGAGGACGGCGTTCTTTTTATTTCTGCGCTTATTCCAATTCTAAATCAAACGTTAACTTTGTCGGCTGCGCTGTGCGGCTCCTCTCCGTACTCCATGTACTGTCTCGTCGCTGCTCTCTTGCCTTCGCGTTCTCATTTTGATTTAGCGTCTCACCCCGCCTGCGGCGAAGATTTTTCATAAAGTAACTTGGCTGAGCCAAGGAGGTAGATTATCTTAAAAGCGGCAGCCG
>MGTA01000011.1:16146-23777 GCA_001799225.1 Deltaproteobacteria bacterium RIFOXYD12_FULL_50_9 | reverse complement strand
GGCATCACGGTAGCGGATGCGGCATTGAAGAGTCTTGACAAGGTTCGGAGTGACCTCGGTTCTGTGCAGAACCAGTTGACCTCGACCATTGCCAACTTGTCGGTGACCAAGGTTAACACCTTCGCCGCCGAGTCATCAATCCGTGACGTTGACTTTGCTGAGGAAGCTTCGAACTTCTCGAAGATGCAGATTTTGAACCAGGCCGGTGCGTTTGCTATGGCTCAGGCCAATGCCAGCTCCAAGAACGTTTTGTCGCTTCTCCAGGGATAATTGATGAGGAGTAATAAAGGAGAAGCTGAAAGGCTTGAGGTTGGAAATAGACATAAACCTTAATCGGGGGCGATGGCTGTAACAGGCTGTCGCCCCCATTTTTTTTGAATATACTGCTATAAAAACTTGCCATGCGTAATTCGCAAAAACTCTTGCGCGTTTGACTGCCTGATCAGCAGTTATATTTTTTTAAGAATTGCATTATTATTTAAAAAAACATTCAAGCTGAACCCCTGGAATGTCGATAACTATAATAGCGTGGGGTATAAAGGGTAGTGGTCTGAGCCAGGATAGGTGTTTCCGGCGCAGACCGGTTTTTAATCCCTGGACCCATTGGACGGGCTTTGTTTTGTTGTTCAGAGCCAGTTGATCCGTCAAATATTTGAGGAGTTTTAAAGCCATGGTCGGTAGTATCAGTGTTCTCGGTCTCGGGTCTGGTCTTGAATTGCAGAGCATGCTGGAGCAACTGCGAGCGGTCGATCAGACGGTGATCGACAATAAGAAGACAAAGGTTGCCGATACCAGAGTACAGCTTGACGAGTTCACTGTGGTCAAGAATAAACTGCTTACCATGAAGAGCAAGGCTCTGAATCTCTCTTTATCCTCGACTTTTCTCAGTCGTACGGCCTCCAGTTCGTTGGAAAGTGTATTAACCGCCAAAGCCGGGGACGGCACGATCGTCCAATCAACCTCCTTAAAGGTAACCTCTGTTGCCGCTAACAGCTCTTTTGAATCTTCGGCCGGTTTTGCCACGGATGACACGAGTATTTATGTGCCGACTGCCCAGGAGTCGACCACCGGGGTCACTGACCCGGCGGTTGATGTTGCGGCTGTTAATGGCGAGACAATGACCATTAAATATGGCGCCGGCAAGACTATCGCCGTTACGGCAGCAAGCGATTTGACCATGAACCAGTTGGTTGATGAGATCAATAATCATGCTGATAATCAGGGTGGACCAGGCGCCAACGGTCGATATGTCACTGCCGAGACTTATGCGTCGGGCGGCAAAAGCTATATTCGCATCAAATCCGATACGAGCAACGGCACTGGTGAGACCAACCGGGTGGCTGTGACCGAAACCCTGTCGTCGTTAAATTTTGCGCCACCCAGTTCCATGTTGTCGTACAAGGTGGGCGTCGCTGATGCTGTTTCAATCAGTGTGGCGGCCGACACAACCTTGAGCGAACTTGTCGATCTGATCAATAATGATTCTGACAATGCCGGAGTAACCGCTTCGGTAATCAACAAGGGCGATGGCGCAACTCCCTACCGTCTGGTGTTGCGGTCCGATGCTACCGGCGAAGACAACAGGATTACGATTCTGGCAAATCCGGGCGATGTGCCGTTCACCGAGAAACAGGGGGCGAGTGGGGTTTCTCTGAATGCCAAGATTGAGATCGACGGCATCACTTACGAGCGAAAATCGAATACGGTCACTGATCTCATGCAGGGTGTGACCCTGACGTTGTTGGGCACCGGTTCGTCGACCGTGGCGGTGGCGGATGATCCGACAACGACTATTGATCTGATCAAGGGGTTGGTCGAGGCGTATAATGATGCGGTGCATGAGGTTAAGACCAAGTCAGGATATGATGAGGCGACTAAGAAGTTCGGTGTTCTTTCCCGCACAACGCTCAACGATCTTCCTTTTACCCTGGAATCTGCGATGACCAGTGTGGTGCAGACCGGCAGCAATAAGAGTGTTACATCGCTTTTTGATCTGGGTCTCGTGTTTAACCGCGACGGCAGCATAACCATAGATGAGACAGTATTGAATCAGACGGTCAAGGATCACGGCAGTGAAGTTAAATCGTTTTTCCTGGGGGACGCCACTCAGGAGATCACCGGTTTTGCCGATCTGGTCAACGATCAGTTGCGGGAGTTGACCAGCGTTACCGGTCAGATCGATGCTGAAAAGAGCTCTGCGGAAACCAGAATCAAGGACATGGAGGCGCAGATCAATCTGGAAACCGAACGCCTTGATAAAAAATATGCAACAATGGCTAAACAGTTCAGCGAACTTGACCGATATATGAAACAGATGACTTCGATTTCAAGTTATCTTACCGGTCAGTTCAAGTCCTTAACGGACACTGGTTCGAGCAGTGGGGGGTCTTTGTAAGTTTTAAAGATAATTTTGAAAAAGTAGTTTTTTTAACACATATCGGTTTCATCATTTTATGCAAGATCGGCATACCTGGCAAAAGGAGAGAAAACAATGGTTTCGTCAAAAGCGCGTAATACCTATCAACACACCGAGGCTCAGGCAGAGATTGATCCTGCTAAATTAATTCATCTTTTGTATGAGAGAGCCCTGCTGCATCTCGAACTTGCGGAAAAGGCGATCCGAGAGGATAACCCGAAAAACCGGGGCGAAAACTTGGGCAAGGGAATCGCCATTGTTACGGAACTGCTTGCTTCGGTCAAGGAAGGAGATGACTCCGAGGTTGCCGATTTCCTGAGCGGCTTATATAAGGCGATCCTGGTGGAGTTGCCCAAAGTCTCAATGACCAATGACCTCGCCATTCTGCAGCGGGCGCATAGCTACATCGCCAAGCTCAAGGAGATCTGGGAGCAGAGCGTGATGCCGAAGACCGGAAATAAAAAATATGAAGCGTCGTCAGGTGAGACAGCTGATCTCAGGCAATATCCGCTTGGTTCCGTAGCTTCGGAGAGGAGTGGTGTCTCTGTTTCCATTTGATGATGAGTATCTTTATAACGAAATATAGTTGTTGATGAGGATCGAAATTGTGGCTAATCGTTTAGTGAATTCGCTGGAATCGCATCTGGACGAGCTTTTTGCCGAGTTCGCGGCGATGCAGGCTGATCAACTTGACGCCGTTGCAAAAGGCAGGCTGGAGGATCTGGCTGTCTGGCAGGAGAAACGCGAGAGAGTATTTGGTCGGCTGCAGTTTTATCTTGAGCGGTTGCAGGCTGAACCGGCTGAGCAGTCAGGTCCTGGCTTAAGACCGGAGTTGGCGAGTAAGATTAAGGCACTGCTCGAGGGCGAAACCTCCTTAATGTGTGCGGCCGTTATGCAACGGCAGGAGTTGCAGGGCAAATTAACTGCAATGCGCAAGGGTAAAAAAGCCCTGGTGGGATATGGACCAGGCCAAGGTGCTGGAAGATCAGCAAGATTTTTAAGCAGTAAGACCTGACAGGATAAGGATAGCCCGTCAGGGAAGTGTTAAGCAGGTAGTCATGGAGGATGCTATGATTGATGTCAGATTGAATTCGGAAGCCAAGGTGTATACTCCGCCCCCGGCGCCGGCGATAGAGCTGGAAGATCGGGAAAAACCGCAGGTCAAGCCGGTACAGGAAGGTAGTGAGTCGGTGCGAGGCAGATTGGACGACCGGGCTCTGCATGGCAGGAGCGTTGAAGAGCAGAAAGCCAGACAGCCGATGTCGGAAGACGAGACCAGAAAGGTTGTTGCTGAGGTGCAGGAACGTCTTGATACCATGGGCACCAGGCTGCAGCTCACCTTGAATAAGGATCCCAACAGCATAGTGGTCCAGGTACTCGACCGAAAAAGTGGTGAATTGATCCGTCAGTTCCCTCCGAAAGAGCTGTTGGATTTGCAAAAGAAGCTGTCGGACCTGGTTGGCATCCTGTTTGACGAAAAGGCCTAGCTCTCTGGTTCTTTAGTTTCTGAAGATTGTCAGTGTGGGTGAAGCATCTCTCTACCGCATGGCTATAACTACGTCTTGGCATCATAAGCAGTACTCCTCCTGCACAGTGCAGTTTAATTATTCCAATAAAAAATGCCGTCCGCTTCATTGCCGGGCGGCATTTTTTTTATTCGTCCTCCTGATGATAAAACTGGGGAAATTTGTCGCTGCCAGGCGGCAAATAGCAGGACCGGTATACGTGTTGACAGTTTGTCGGTTTTTTTCTGCGGTTTTTTTCTTGACAATTGTAATATCACTTCGTAGAGTTCACCCACATAAATGAATGAGGCTTCAGTTGCTCACCCAACTCAATATTCTTATCTAAAGGAGACGCGTCATGTCAAAGCTTGTAGCCCCACATGGAGGAAAAGGTTTAACCTGTTGTCTATTACACGGAGCTGCTTTAGAGGCCGAAGTAGAAAAGGCCGCCAAGCTCAAAAAAGTCAAAATTTCACCTCGTGAAAACGGTGACTTGATTATGATGGGTATTGGTGGTTTCAGTCCGATCACCAATTTCATGAATCGGGCCGATTGGAAGAACGTTGTTGAGAAAATGCAGCTCACCGACGGTACTTTCTGGCCGGTTCCTGTGACCCTGTCAGTGGACAAGGCTGATGCCGATGCGATCACCACCGGCGATCAGATTGCACTGGTAAACACCGACGGTGTTACCATGGCCACCATGACCGTGACTGAAAAATATCAGATGACCGAAGCAGACAAGAAGTTCGAATGCGAGAAGGTCTTCATGGGCAAAGGCGATGACAGCATTAACGGCAAGTTCTGGCAGGTCGCCATGGAAGATCATCCAGGCGTCAAGATGGTTATGGCTCAGAAAGAGTACAACCTGGCCGGCCCGGTCAAGGTGTTGAGCGAAGGCGACTTCCGCGAGAAGTTCCCGGGCGTCTACATGACTCCGGCTGAAGCCCGCGCCAAATTTGATGAGAAAGGTTGGTCAACGGTTGCCGCTCTCCAGCTTCGTAACCCTATGCATCGGTCCCACGAATATCTGGCCAAGATCGCTGTTGAGGTTTGTGACGGCGTGTTCATTCACTCGCTGGTTGGTAACCTGAAGAAAGGCGATATCCCGGCCGAGGTTCGTGTAAAGTGCATCGACGTACTTATCGACAAATATTTCAACAAGGAAAACGTCATTCAGGGCGGTTATCCTCTGGATATGCGTTATGCCGGCCCACGTGAAGGCTTGCTGCATGCCACTTTCCGTCAGAACTACGGTGTAAACCGGATGATCATCGGTCGTGACCATGCTGGCGTTGGCGACTTCTACGGCATGTTCGAGGCTCAGGAGATTTTTGAAACCATCCCGAAACCGGCTGGTGCTGGCAAAGCCCTGTTGTGCGAGCCGCTCAAGATTGACTGGACATTCTATTGCCATAAGTGCGACGGCATGGCTTCTTTACGGACATGCAATCATGCCAAGGAAGATCGTGTAATCCTTTCCGGTACCAAGCTGCGCAAGGCCCTTTCCGAAGGCGCCGAGGTTGTCGATCACTTCGGCCGTGAAGAGGTTCTGGTCATTCTCCGCGCTTACTATCAGGGTCTGACCGAGAAGGTCGAGATCAAGATGCAAGGTGCTGCATCCGGCGCTGACATGAAGAAGAAGTAAGAATTACCTGTTTTTTATAATAAAGGTAATATCAGGGGAGACGCTTATCGCGTCTCCCTTTTTTTTTAGAAACTGACTGAATCCATAAACTTCTTGAGATCCTGATACAGTTCCTCGACCGTGTCGTAGAATACGTTGGTGCCGTAAGAGAAGTGCATAAGGATGTTGTTGAGTTCCGGATGGATATAGGGGAAGAGCTTTATTAGATTGACGATACGATCCTGGAAGAGCAGGGAGAGATCATCGTCAGTGAGGGAGGTCAGAACCGGTTCCCCCATAGTGGGGTCGAGGCGGACGTCAGCGTGCCTAAATGTGCCGCGGCCGACGATGAAGAGCAGGATGTTGGCGAGTCCGAACAGGTCTAAGGCATAGGGCCTCTCGGGCATATAGAAGTCGTAGTCGAAATCGATCCATTTGAAAATTCCTGTACCGTGTTCGACAAAGATATGGTCGCGTCTGATATCACCATGTTTTAGGCCGTGACTGTGCAGAAAGGCAATAGCTTTCAGAGAGTCCAGAAAGCGTCGGAGGACTCCCGGCAGGTGATTGTCGTAGTAGTCCCGGTGGGTTGCACCAAGGCTGAAGATGTAGGTGTCGAGGCGTTTCCCCCAGATGATATCAAGGATGCGGAGGAGATTGCCGGCTTCGTCCTCAATGCCGTAACCCTGCATAAAATGAGTATGACCCCTTACCAGGGCAAGGACTTTTGATTCTTTGTCAGGATTGCGAAAACAGGGGACCGTGAAGGAGCCAACAGTTATCTCGAAGGTTTCGTAAAAGACGCATTTGATGATATACCGTTCGCCAGTGACAATATCAATTGCCTTTTTAACCCAGTATTTGAGTTGCTCGTCGATACCGAAACGGCCTTCCGTTGCAAATCCGGTGATCAGATAGTAACGGTCTTTGAGCCGAATGACGTCACCGAAGTCGATGGACATGGAGTCATAGGTGTCGGCATAGATCCGAGGCTTGCGCCGGATGCCGCGCTCGGTAAGACGGGCGGCCAGTCGTTCCGCTACTTGGGGTGGTAGAGGCGTGTCGGTTGCAGGCATGATATGTGGTCCGTCGTTACAGGTTTTTTAAAATTGCCGGGGTTGGTTGTTTCTCAGCGTGGTTATGGGGAAGGTGTCCCGCCCCATTTCACTTGTCATCCTTTATGAACTATATTACCGTAAAATTGTTGCAGCTCCAGAGAATATCTCAATTTCAACAGGTAGGTGGAGAAAAAATATGGCTCTCGTCAATCCGCATGGTAGTGCAAAGGTGCTTACTCCCACTCTCCTGTCGTTAGCCGATCAGCAGGAGGAGAGCAAGCGTGCCCAAGGGATGCCGAAGATTCAGATCGGTTCTCGTGAGTCCGGCGACATTTTAATGATAGCCATGGGTGCTTTTTCACCCCTGGTCGGTTTTATGGGAAGGGCGGATTTTGAAGGGGGGGTTGGGGAGATGCGGCTTAAAAAAGCTGATCCAGGGGTGCTGTGGCCGTTGCCGGTCACTCTGGCCGTGTCTGAAATTACCTTTCAGGAGGGGGATGAGATCGCCCTCTACTTTGGCGATCAACTTATGGCCAGTATGTTGGTCGAAGAGATCTTTGAACCGGATAAGAGATGGGAGGCCGAGCATTGTTTCATGGGCCAAGGCAGTCTGGATTCAGAGGATTTCTGGCGACTGGCAGAGGATGAGCATCCTGGCGTGCAGTCAGTGATGCGATCAGGCCGCTACTATGTGGGCGGACCGCTCAAGGTTATCAGCGAAATGAATTTTCGGACACTCTATGGCGACTATTTTTTGCATCCGACCGAAGCCCGGGCATTTTTTGCCGAGCGTGGTTGGAGTACGGTTGCGGCCTTTCAGGCCAGAAATCCAATCCATCGTTCTCAGGAGTTCATGTGCAAGGTCGCGCAGGAGATGGTTGATGGCCTGTTTATTCATGCCCTGGTCGGGAATTTGCAACCCGATGAGATTCCGGCCGAGGTCCGGATGCAGTGTTACAAGGGGCTGGTCGACAACTACTTCAACCCTGAGCACACCATTCTTGCAGTCTATCCTATGGATATGC
>MGTA01000011.1:5052-16133 GCA_001799225.1 Deltaproteobacteria bacterium RIFOXYD12_FULL_50_9 | reverse complement strand
TCGCATCTGATTGTCGGTCGAGACCATGCCGGCGTCGGGGATTTTTACGGATTTTTTGAAGCCCAGACAATCTTTGATACGCTCTGGGAGGGCGCCCTTGAGATCAGTCCACTTAAGATGGACTGGATGTTCTGGTCTCACAGGAATAACGGCATGGTATCGCTGAAGACCTGTCCGATCGATGACCCGGTGGATCGGGTTATCCTGTCGGGCACCAAGTTCAAACGGTTGATTTCCGAAGGAAAGATTAGCGAGATCCCACCGGAATTCAGTCGGCCCGAGGTATTGGCGATCCTCGCCAAATACTACCTCGGGCACCCCCGTAACAGTTGAAAGAGAGAATATCTTTTATCATTAAGGAAGACCATGACCAGTACTATACAAGTAGGCCTTGATAAGCGGGCTTATCCTATCCTGATTGCCGAAGGTCTGATCGACCGGATCGGTATGGACCTGAATTCCAGGAGATTCGCCAAGCGCTTTGTAGTGGTGGCCGATAATCAGGTCGCAGGGCTTTATGGTGCGAGAGTGCTTGATTCTCTGGCGGCGGCAGGCAGCGCTGCCGAGCTCGTGACCTTTGCCAGAGGAGAAGAGAGCAAGCACCTGGCTACCGTGGCCGGTCTGGCCAGTCGGCTCGCCCAACTGGGCGTTGACCGTAAGGATGGCCTGATCGCTCTGGGAGGCGGGGTAACCGGTGATATCACCGGTTTTCTGGCCGCCATTTATATGCGGGGAATCCCCTTTGTCCAGGTGCCGACTGCTCTGCTTGCCCAGGTTGACAGCTCAGTGGGCGGTGAAACCGGGGTTGATCTTCCGGAAGGCAAGAACCTGGTCGGCGTTTTCTACCAACCCCGCATCGTTTATATTGATAGCCAGGCCTTGTTGACCCTGCCGGATTCCGAACTGTTAAACGGCCTGGCCGAGGTCATCAAATATAGTGTGATTTACGATTACGATTTTTTTGCCTTTTTGCGAAATAACCGGGCGCAGATTTTATCACGTGATCTTGCCGTATTGAATGAGGTGATCCTGCGTTGCTGTAAGATCAAGGCGGAAGTTGTGGCGGCGGATGAACGAGAAGCGGACCTGCGCCGCATCCTCAACTTTGGCCATACAATCGGCCATGCCATTGAGGCTGCCTCGGATTTCAGCATCGCCCATGGTGTGGCGGTCGGCATCGGCATGGTGGCGGTTGCCGAGTTGGCCGTTCATAAAGGAATTTTTGCCAGGAGCGAGGCGGATCAGCTTCGTGAGTTGATCGCAGCTTATGGTCTTGATGTGGCAATACCAGCCGGTCTTGACCGCGATCGAATTAGGCAGTATCTCAAAACAGATAAGAAGTCGGTTGGCGGTCGGCCCTTTTTTGTCCTGCCGGTCAGGATAGGCAAGGTCATCATTACCGACGATGTGGCTGATGAGTTGATCGACCGGGTGCTCGCCTGATTACTTTTTGGTTATAATAATGGGCATATCAAGGTAGGTATAAAATAGATAAAGAGTGCAATTGGTTATAACAAGGCCAGCTCAAGTTTGTGCTTCCGTTTTTCCCAGTCTGGCATCAATTTTCCCAGAAGTCGGTAAAAATCTGAGCCGTGGTCATGGAATTGAATATGGCAAAGCTCATGGGTGATGACATAGTCAATACACTCCCTTGGGGCACGAATCAGGTCTGTATTGAGGGTAAGCGTTCCTTGTTTGGACAAGCTCCCCCATCTTTTCTTCATACTTCTGATCTGCATGCGAGGTTTCGTAAGATTGAGTTTGGCAAAATATGGCCAGCAGTGCTCGAGAATCTCTGCGAATTTGGCGGCAGCCTTTGCAGCATACCAGCCAGCCAGCAGACTTTTCACGTTGTCTACTGAGAGAGCACTTTTTAATTCAACGATAAAATATCCACGGGTCAATTTTACAGAATTCTGGTTTCCCGTGCTGATCTTGAGTCGAAATTGCCTGCCTAGATAAAGGTGGGTTTCACCGCCAATAAACTGCCGAGCTGGTGTCCTTGGATCAAACTGGCGGAAATAGTGCTGTTGTCTCAGTATCCAGCGGACACGTTTGATAACCCTTTTCTGCACCTCAGACGGATCGGTCCCGACCGGCGCTTTCACTAAAACGTTACTGTCGGGATATACCTCGATTCCCAAGGTTTTTCTGGCGGAATAGAGCACATTGAATTGGACCTGTTCCTTGCCGTAATTGACGGTGCCGGCGGAGAGGTTCATTTGATTCTCCGGTGTTTGGAGACCTGCATAGTTCGTTCAATGATCTCATCCATCTGGTCAAGACTGATCTCAATACCTTTATTGCCCTTCACCTCGTCAAACAGGTAGTCGTCAATATCGTTGAGAGCCTGCTTTTGGGCGTCGGCATCGTCCCAGAACTGGACCTTCCAGTGGCGGTCAAGAATGGACTGGATGGCCAGAGCGGTTTCGGCAGCCACGGTCTCGCATTTCTCCCATTCCAAATCATGTCGTTCAAAAAAAGGCTTGAGGACGCCATAGTAGGCCATTGCATCTTCGTTCCCGCTGAGAGCATTCGGGATGTCGTCATGGTGGCGGGTGATAATTTTGGCGCGGATATCAGAGACTGTGCTCAGATAGTCCAGATCGGATAGGCATTTCGCCCGAAAATCCTCAATGGCCTGCTGGATCAGCTTGGAGAACTTTTCATAAAAGGCCGGGTCTTCGGCCATTTTTTCAGTGATGACTTTTTTCGTTGCATGGGCAATGGCGTCGGCTTTTGCGGCTGTTGTTTTGCCCGCAATGTAAACCCCTTGTTCTTCCTTGACCACATTGAACAATTTTTCGTCAAAGATGTTTACCGGCTCATTCAGTTGGATCACCTCATTGGCCTGGATATGGGTGTCGAGCAGTTTTTTGATCTTCGGCTCGTAATCCCGGTAGTCGATGGCCTCGGCGTAGCGGAGCTTTACTGCGGCTTTCAGGTTGTGGAAGCGCTTCAGATCGGCCTTGTAGCGGTAGAGTTTTGCCGCATCGACCGTCATGATGAATGCTTCGGAGGAGAGGGCAATCCCCAGGATCTTGCTGTATTCGGTCAGACGCTGGTAAAAGTCCTCCCTTATGGCGTCATCTGCCAGCAGGACCTCATAGGCTTCCTCATCGTAACTGTTCTTGACCTCCTTAAAGATATCCCACAGGTCTGAGTAACGTTGGGGAAGTTTTTCGATCTCGGCGTTAATTGAGGTGAGGGTTCCTTTCAGGTCATCTTCATCAAACCCTTCAAAGGCGCCGTACATGGTCAGGGCTTTATCCAATTCTCCAAGCAAGCCGACATAATCAACAACAAAGCCATATTCCTTGTTTTCAGAGAGCCGGTTGACCCGTGCTATAGCCTGGAGCAGGGTATGTTCCTTTAACTCTTTGCAGAGATAGATAATCATGTTGCGCGGCGCATCAAAACCGGTCAGCAACTTGCTCACCACAATCAGAATTTCCGGTTCAGAACCGAACTTGAATTGATTGATGATCTGCTTGGTGTACTCCTCCTCGTTGCCGTAGCGTTTCATCATCTTCTGCCAGAATTTGACCACCTCGTCCGTCGGTTCGTCGTCGGTTTCATCATAGCCTTCTCGGGTGTCGGGTGGAGATATGACTACTTCGGAAGAGACAAAGCCGAGGTTTTCGAGATTTTCTTGATATTTTAAGGCCACTGCCTTGCTTGGGGCAACCAGTTGGGCCTTGAAGCCGGTTCCCTGCCAGGTGGCTCGAAAGTGTTCATTGATGTCAAAGGCCCGCATATAAACGACCTGATCGGCCTTATTCAGCATTGATGCCTTGGCATATTTCCGTTTCAGGTCAGCCTGTTGCTCTTTGGTTAACCCCTGGGTGTGGCGATCAAACCAGAGATCAATTGCAGCCTTATTCTGTTCCATCTCGACGTAGCGACCCTCGTAGAGAAGGGGGACGACTGCGCCGTCCGCTACAGCCTGGTTGATGGAGTAGTGCGGTTCGATCAGGCCGCCAAACTTTTGGAAGTTGTTCTTCTCTTTTTTTAAAAGCGGGGTGCCGGTAAAGCCGATGTAACAGGCATTAGGGAACATCTGGCGCATCCGGGCCGAGAAAGCGCCGAAATTGGTGCGGTGGCTTTCGTCGATCAGCATGAAAATTTCAGTCGACTCGTCCTGATATTTTTTAAGATTGAGCGCCTTGTCGAACTTGTGAATCAGGGTGGTGACAATCGCCGCCTTCTGTTTCGCTACCAGTTCCAGCAGGTTTTTCCCGGAGGTGGCCCGGTCCGGGTTGAGGCCGCAGGCCGCAAAGGTATTTCCCAGTTGTTTGTCGAGATCATCGCGGTCGGTCACCAAAACGATGCGTGGATTGGGTACGCAGGGATCAAGGGCCAGGTTGCGAGCCAGCATAACCATGGTTAACGACTTGCCGGACCCTTGCGTGTGCCAGATGATGCCGCCCCTCCGCCGGCCCTTGCCATCCAGTTGTTTGATTCGCTCCAGGGTAGATTTAATGACAAAAAATTGTTGATAGCGGGCGATTTTTTTGATCCCCCCATCAAATACGGTGAATTTGAAGGCCAGTTCCAGGAGCCGTTCGGGACGGCAAAGGCTGTGAATCGCCTTATCCTGCTCGGTAATCAGGCGCTCACCTTCTCCTTCGTGGTCGTCGAAAAAGGACCGGACAACGGCAAATTCGCCACTGAATAGTTGATTTTTCTTTTCAACCGGCAGGGCAGAATTGACGTAACGGGTAACATCGGTTTCATTATCCCGCAGTTCTTTCCAGATTCCCCAGAATTTGGCTGCGGTCCCTGCTGTTGCATATTGGGCTGCATTTTTGTTGATCCCCATGACCAGTTGGGTATAGACGAACAGCCTAGGGATATAGTCGTCATTCTGGTTGCGGATAGACTGGGAAATCGCCTGTTCCACGTCAACATTGGGTGATTTGCATTCAATGACGGCCAGCGGGAGACCATTGACAAATAGGACAATATCCGGCCTAGCGGCCTCGGTACTCCGGGAGCGAGCCACGTTGAATTCGGCGGTTACGTGAAAGACATTACGCTCCCAGTTGCGCCAGTCGATGTAGTGCAGGTTGAAGCTCTTTGAATCGCCTTCAACAGTCTGTTCTAGGGTAGTGCCCAGCGTAATCAGGTCGTAAACCGCCTCGTTGGTCTTGAGTAGGCCATCATATTTGACGTTCTTGATCTTCTGGACGGCGGTCTGGATGTTCTCTTCACTGAACAGGAATTCGCGGCCTTTGTAATTGATGTGGTTGAGGCGCTTGAGTTGGTCACGGAGAAAGCCCTCAAGGAGGACATTGCCGGCTTTACCCTGCCGCTGTTTCATGACTTGTTCGGGGGGCAGGTACTCAAACCCGAGGTTTATGAGAACCTGCAATGCGGGGATCTGGGAGAGGTACTTTTCATTGAATCTGAATCCGTTCATAAAGTTCACCATGCCTTTGTTGCAGCAGTACTTACATCCCAGCTCCAAGGTTATTTTGATGGGTTTTAAACCATGATCTTGAAGTCATTTTTCGGTAGTCGTTAAGTGTCCGATGGAAAGGACATCCGCCGAGTCTCCGTCCGCATTCGCAAGGACAGGGTTGTTTGTTTGCAATGCGTCGTTTCGTTCCCAGTAGGATTAAAGCGTTATTCACTTGTGATCTCGTTTTGAATCTGAATATTCCCAAATAGTCTTCAATAATTCCCTTTTCCCCATGAGCGAGTTCACCAAATGGAAATTCTTCTCCATTTTGCAGCTTGTTTGAGACGGCATATAGGTATGGGACAAGGCAATTTTCTGCAAAGCCAACCAGAGTTGGGTTGATTGCGATTTTATGCAACAACCTAAGCGGTGATCCCAAACAGAGAGTTTTGTCTGAGTTCACATGATATTTGCCATTACGTGGGATTTTCTCCCCGTTTTCTTTAGCAGAAGGAAGAACACGGGGGAATGCCGCTGGGATGGTTATTTCGATTTGATAGGAGTCTGTAATCTTTTTGCCCCCTTTTGGCGTTGCCGAAAAAGAGAAAGTTCCTTTCAAAACCATAGCAGCGCCACGTGACGGCCCAAGGGACATCCCGTGATAGTCCTTCAAAAACTGCCATACTCCTTGCACAGCACTCGAATTCACTTACTTCCCCTGACGCCATGGCTTAGCTGGTTGAGAAATGGTATGTTCCTTGGGAGTGATGATCGTTATGGAAGAGGCCATCGCCAACCCCAGGCATTTTCTTAATTCTGAAGCGTCCATGCATACTGAAAACTTTTGCCCAGCCTGCTCCGAGATAAAATTTGCATCATCTGACGCCCCCAGAAGTTCGAAGTCATTTTGGGCCTGTTTTAGCCAATTCCAAAAGTTCTGTTCTAAGTTCAAATGGTTACATTCCGGCCTCGACCACCGATCTGCAAAATCCTCGGCAGGGTCAACAGGATTAGGAACCCTTGGTCTGCTAGAGTTCACAAGGTTTCCCATCCGGGACAGTATTGAGCTTATTGCCAATTCAATATCTGATTCACCTTGGTATGCCCTGGTGGCCAGAGTTGTGATAATTATTGATATTGGTTTAACATCCGAATCATCTTTGAACATCATATCCCGATGCCGCTTTAATAGTTGAATTGATCGCTGAAGTGGTGTCTTACGCTGATAGATCGGAATTTCGTCAACTTGCGCCTGTTCCATAATAGACCTCAGTGACAGATTCATGCGTGACTTAAACCAGTTGGCATACCCTTCAGGGTTGCTGATATGCCAGTTTTCAGAAAGTTGTTTATATTCTGGATGACGATCATCTGTGATCGAGATCGTCATGTGTGATGTCGATTCCGCAAAGGAATCATCTGCACCTGATTTCCTTAATGATTCAAAAATGAGCTTCTGTCGTGAATCATCAGCTGGTATGCTAGGAACTATGTCCATGTGGAAATTGTGATCATCCTGATATTCCAAACGCCAGCAGCGGTGCTTTGCTTCTTTAGATGCCTTTATCCTTCTCGCTACACGATAAGATTCAATCTCACGACCAACCAGCACTTTTAGCGATTCCTGGGTATGTGTTTTTTTCGTAATGCCCTTTCGTAGATTACAAGCAAGATCCAGGTCGTAGGCTTCACTTTCATCAAGGGGGCGAATGACAGTGCCAAGGCGAAATGATCCCTGTGGGAAAATATGCGGGTTATTGTCCTTGCACAAGGACTCATCGCGATCAAACCATTTTCCGATGTCTTCATATCGGTCCTTGGCTTTCTGGTAGGCTGATTCAGGCAGTTCCAACAGTGATGTCATGTTTTCGAGAAGCAATTTCTTCTGTTCTTTTGTTGTCATGTCATTCTCCTTGAGCGATAGATAGAAAATCTTTTATTTTTGGACTGTTATGTGTGAACATGCGGTCAGCATTTGAAATCAGGTCATCGATCGCCGAGCAATCATCAAGAGGAAGGGGGCAATCCGAATCGAAATCGAGTCGGAGAATTTGGTCTTCTCTCAACATTAGTTGCAGGTAGTTATGGGTCGTCTGTGCCTGAAGAGACATTATGAAGCTGATGAATTCTTTTCCTTTCCAGCCGTTCAAGAGGCCCCATTCCCTATCTGTTTTAACTCCATAGCAGGTTCTTGCGTGGCCGGTACCCAATGACAGAATACGGATATCGGACAATTTGATATTGAGACGACGCTGGGCATCAATGACTGCCGCAAGCGAAGGATTGTTGGCCCAAAGGCCTCCATCTGCCAATAGATATTCGTTGACTTTTGTCGGGTTGAAGAATGTTGGGGCAGAACAAGAGGCTAATACAGCCTGATGCAGGAAGACCTTGCCATCCCTGTCATAATCTTTCTGATAAGCTGACTTGAACACGTGAACCCCACCGTTTCCAATATCTGTTGCCGGCAATAACAGTGGTATGGGAATCTCGCCCAGCTTGATATCTCCGAAGGTTTCTTCGAGAGCAGCTTTTAGATTCTCGTTTCCGTACAGGCTTTGAAGAGCAGGTTGATACTTGGCTGGGAGCCAAGACTTCTTTTTGGAAAAGATGTCAGGCCCATGCATGAGACACATTGTCACGACTACGCCTGGATCAATCTTGCACGCAACTGCCGCAGCAACAATAGCGCCTGTGCTTGTACCAGCAATCATATCGAAGTGTTCATCGACCCTGATGCCAAGACGATGTTTCATACAGTATAGGATGTGTGCAGGGAAAACACCGCGTATCCCACCGCCATCAATTGACAAGATTTTGAAGGCTTTATTGCTCATTGTAAGGTTTCCTTTGATACTTTGACCCGCCACACCCCGGTCAATAGCTTCTGCATCAGCCCACGCTTTTGCCTGCGAAAGGCTTCGGCCTGTTTTTTCAGTAGGTCGATTTCAAGTCGGGCGGTGTTGAGAATATTTGCGATAGCTTTTGTTTCTTCGTCACAGGTAGGTAGATAAAGGTTGTTTGAAAGAAAGGTGGAGTTTGTAATGCTGATGGTGTTCTTAGCGCCTTTCTGGATGATGGGAACAAGGTAATTAGCAGTTCTAGAAGGAGACTCAAAATAAAAGTTCAAGAAAGTCCCAAGTTGCTGGCTTCTAGGAGTGAAGACACCATAAAGCGGCGAGACGATAACTGAGAACTCAATTCGACTTTGCTTGACAATCCCGTAGGAAAATTCACCGGTTGGGCTTTTCGTGTAAACGACATCCCCTGGCTTCACCAGATTATAATTTGATGTGTCTTTGGCAGCAAATACGCGCCCAAGATGTTCAATTTGATTAATCAAGCCTTTATGCACAGATACGGAATAGACTTCTTCGCGGCCCGAACTAACTTCGCGATGTTCAGTCAGTACTTCATGAAGTCGGTATTTTTGCCACTTTTCACTGTAACCTTTGACACGTTTGTTTCCTGTAAGGAGGTTTTGACTAAGAGCATTCAGTTGTTTCTCCTTGGCCGAGATTAGTAGTTCGGTTTTTTCGATGGCTTGGTCCCAGGTGGAGAGCAGTGAGGTTATGGC
Organism: Deltaproteobacteria bacterium RIFOXYD12_FULL_50_9; assembly: GCA_001799225.1. Lineage (GTDB taxonomy): Bacteria > Desulfobacterota > Desulfobulbia > Desulfobulbales > CALZHT01 > XYD12-FULL-50-9. The sequence goes on along the minus strand of MGTA01000011.1, from coordinate 7,152 downwards.
TGTTTGTTCCTGGGTTGTAGGTACTGGCACTCGTAAACATAAAAGTTTCTCTCGTGTAAGATGTGCAATGCTCGTCTCGCCAACCAGCTTGGGTAATTCTCCTTTTGAGGCGATATGCTGCATGTAGTAGTAAATGAATTCGGTCGTTATGTCCTGATTAAGAGGTCGCAATCTGTGAAGAGCTTTTTGATAATATATGTCCTCTTTTGTCTCCTTCCATACCGCACATCTACCGATTTCTCCACCTTCACACATCAGTAGATCACCGGAGCATAAAGAAAATTTCGTTCGTTCCTTTTCTGAAAATGTCATCTCATTAAGTCGGGAAAGATCAAACGCTCCCCATCTGACATTGAAGTTTGCAAGGTATGGGAGTAAATCACCTTGCCTGGCTTTTTGATTTAGCATTTTGCCGAGTTGTACATTAAATAGGTCCCCGATCTTCTTCGTGGGCCAGAAAAGCTTATTCATTCCCCACCCTCCACCATCTTCGGCAACTCTGTCCCCTTAATCAGCCGCTTTTCATCAGATTTCACCCGGCGCTCAAGCTTCTTCAAATCTTCTTCCGCAGGCAACTCCTCTGGCTTGATACCACGCTCAACCAGCATCGTGCGGACACTGCGATTATTCTGGACATGCTCATCAGTTATAGAGGCTTCGCCTTGCATGTCATGTTGATGCACATTGTGGTTGGTGATTTCCGTGGCAAGGTTTTTTGCGGCAATGGTTACGGTCGGCAAGAAATCAGCAAGAGGACGATTTTCAGGAACACCAAGATGACCCTTCATTGACTGGGTGTTGTTACCACCAAAAAGAGCATGATCTCCTTTTGAACGAATGCGCCCAAACCCTTGTTCATCAACACCTCGTTCAAAGATGTTCTTGGACAATTCCGTTTCAGATTCTCGCAGCTTCTGGCGTGCTTGAAGCCGCTCTTGCAGCTGAATACGCTCCTCTATAATCTCTTGTTTGCGGGTTTGCAGGGCAAAGTAGCTTTGGGCAAAGGCGATTTGGTTTTTGCGTGGGTCACCATTCTGGGCGATCAGGTAACAGGCGTAGCGAGTAAGCATAAAATCTTCGATTTCGCGCTTTCCCCCTTTGCCCAGTTCGATCATTTTCGTGACGTCACGAAAATGATCGGAGACATTGACCCCAGTCGATTCGCAGGAGATAATCGCTTTCTCTATGACCTTGTCGAAGTTCTCCCAACGGTCATAACCCAAAACGCCCTGCAAATCACGGGCATGCCAGAATTCAACCTTGGAATCAGGCCAGATATTGGCAATCTCATCAAACTGAGCATGTAACCGAACCATTAATTCTTTATTCATTTTTCGCCCTCCAGCTTATTTTACAAAGCGGTCAAAAACGGACTCGAGCAAGCAACCTTGAACTATCCGGAAAATCCGGATAGTTGGGTTCATCGTTCAATCTCCTTCAACATTGCCGCCATCTTCGCCCGTACTGCCACTAGTTCACTCTCCAACTGCTCAATCTCCACCTGTATAGCGTCAATGTCAATTTCAACTTCCTCCTCAAAGGTATCCACATAGCGAGGAATATTGAGGTTGAAGCCGTTATCCCTTATCTCCTCGAAGGTGGCGAGATGGGCGTATTTTTCGATGGTCTGGCGGGCAGCGACCGACTCGACAATCTTTTGAATATGCTCGTCGGACAGGGAGTTCTGGTTTTTGCCCGGTTGATAGTCACGGCTGGCATCAACAAAGAGTACATCGCGGCGCTCTTGGTTGGCCCCTCCCTTTTCTCGACTCCGGTCAAAGACCAGGATTGCCACCGGGATAGAGGTGGTTGTGAAGAGGTTGCCCGGTAGGCCGATAACGGCATCGAGCAGATTTTCCTCAATCATTTTCTGGCGAATCCGTCCTTCGGCAGCACCTCGAAACAGTACACCGTGCGGCACCACCACAGAGACCCGGCCTTCCTTCTCCAGAGCCGATTCGACCATATGAGTGATGAAAGCCCAGTCAGCCTTTGATTTTGGCGGCACCCCGCGCCAGAAGCGGTTAAATCGGTCGCTCTCAGCCTCTGCAGCACCCCATTTATCGAGAGAAAACGGCGGATTGGCAACCACAACGTTGA
>MGTA01000011.1:4623-5029 GCA_001799225.1 Deltaproteobacteria bacterium RIFOXYD12_FULL_50_9 | reverse complement strand
ACCAGCGCTGGGCTGTTGAGGGTGTCGCACCATTCAATGCGGGCGCTGTCGGCCCCATGCAGGAACATGTTCATTCGAGCCAGCGCCCAGGTGCTGCCATTCGATTCCATACCAAAGAGGGCGAAGTTGCGATCATTGACCTCATTGGCCGCTTCGATCAGCAGGCCACCGGAGCCGCAGGTCGGATCGCAGATGCGGTCTCCCGGCTTTGGTCTTCCCAGTTTGGAGACCAGTACTGATATTTTATGAGGAGTGTAAAACTCTCCGGCCTTTTTGCCGGAGTCGGAGGCGAAGCGCTCAATCAGGTAGATGTAAGTGTTGCCTATGACATCCTCGGAAACTTTGCCAGGGCTCATGTCCAGCAGTGGCTTGTTAAAATCTTCCAGCAGCGTCTTCAGGCGGCGGT
>MGTA01000011.1:1562-4590 GCA_001799225.1 Deltaproteobacteria bacterium RIFOXYD12_FULL_50_9 | reverse complement strand
TATTGCGGAACACGCTTTCCAGTTTCGCTTTATTGGCTTCTTCGATGGCATCAAGGACGATATTGATAAGCTCGCCGATATTGGCCGCGCCACGTCGTTCGTACAGGCTGTAATAGTCTGCCAGAAAGCGATCTTCCACTTCCCCGGTCTCATGATTTTTTAACTCCGCAAAGGGCAGGGCAAAACGCTCCCGCTCCAGTCTGCGGCGAATACGGGCATCGTCATCGCCATACTGCTTGCGGTACTCCTCATAGTGGTCTTTCCAGACATCCGAGATGTATTTCACGAATAGCATGACCAGGATGTAGTCTTTGTATTGCGCCGGATCAACCACCCCCCGGAAGGTATCACAGGCAGCCCATGCCGCGTTGTTGATGTCCTTTTGATCGATTTTAGGGCTCATTTCTATTCTCCTTGGGTCAGTTGCATTAAGATGGTCGAGGTATAATGTCTGCGTTTTGTCGCAATTTTATTCAAGAGGTTTTGCTCTTCTTCAGCCAAAGCGGCCAACTCGGTAATCACTCTCTGTCGTTCAATGGAGGGGATGAACACCTCAAGGCTGTCCAGCGCCTCTTTGTTGATCATCTTTTGCGCCGTGCCTGTCGTTCGACTCGCCAGAAAGGATTGCGCTGACGATTGATTGATGAACCAGTTCAGGTAGGCGGGTAAAACGCTATGATCGATAATCCTGATTCTCAAGAGGGGGGCAGCCACAACGGCGATGCCCGGATCATCATTTAATATAGCAGAGTTTATCGTCTGGCCTCGTGATCTGAAAATCAGATCACCCGGTTTTACGAGGTGATGTTCTTTGGGGATTGTAATATCAATTTGCATCAGTCCGCTACAATCCACTTGATTGCCATCGGTGAGGTCTTTCATTTGGATGACCGCAACAGTGCCGGAATCCATGGCCTCAAGGCGGCTTCGAAATGAAAAACCCATCTGAACGGATGCAATTTTTGTTAATGCTGTTTTCATTGGTCTCCTGAAAAAATGCAGTAACGGTATTTTTGAAATACAATATCATCGCCATCAAAAATAGTCAATTAATAATTGCAAAAATTTAGTTTCTGTGTTTGTTTGGCTTGAAATTTAGTTTTTAATGTTTGAGGGGAGGTTGAAATTGGTAATGCAAACAAAGAGGAATAGTGTTCGCCTGATTGCGTCATACACTGGAAGGCCATTTTTCGCTTGCCGGAGAGAAGCGGAACAAGTATTTTAGCGCCATTTCTCCGGAGATTATCTATGATATTTTCGATCAAACCGCTGCTTGTTGGTGTCCGTGAAGTTGACCAGGGGATCATGACCTACCAGCGCGCGTATGGCCGGCGGATCTGGCTGGCCATGTGGTCCTTTCTGATCCGCTCTGATAATCACGCTATTCTGGTCGACACAGGAATGGATGATTTTGTCACCCCAAAGGAGTTCACCCTGCAGACTGGTCTTGAACCGAAATTTATGGATGAGGCTTTGCTTGATAATGGCCTCAAGCCTGACGACATCACCATGGTAATCAACACCCATCTCCACGACGACCATTGCGGTAATAACCGGCTATTCAGCAAAGCGCTGTTTTTCATTCAGGAGAAGGAGATAGAGAGCTGCCACAATCCTCATCCGCTGGACTACCGTTATGAACCTGATTTTATCGAAGGTTTACAGGTGCAGGCAGTTAAAGGAGATCTGGAGATCCTACCGGGGCTTAAGGTGTTTTTTACACCTGGACATACACCCGGCGGCCAGACTGTGCAGGTTGTGACGTCGAAAGGTTTGGTTGTCATTCCTGGTTTCTGCAGCAACAGACACAATTTTCCGGCCAGCGGTCCTGCTGTGTGTCCTGGTGTCCATTGCGATGCTTATCTGGCTTTTGATACGGCTCAGCGGGTTAAAAATATGGGAGGCACGGTCCTGCCGCTGCACGAACTCGATCTGGCTAACATGCTTTGAGGTACAGGGTGATGGCTGAATTTATTGAATTAGCTGGAGTACGGTATGAAGTGGACAACATGGGATATCTGCTTAACCCGACCCAATGGGATACCGAAATACGTGATTGGCTGGCGGCCAAGGAAAAAATTGAACTTACCCAGGATCATCAGAAGATCATGGAGTACCTGCGGGCTCACTTTTTGAAGAGTAAGGAGCATCCGGGTGGGCGTATGATCATCATGGCCTTGCCCCGGATATTTGGTAAGGAAAAAGGGCAGGCCCAGTATTTTTCCGAGCTTTTCCCAGGAGGATTTAATCAGGCGTATAAGATTGCCGGCCTGCCAATACGACATTCCTGTTGTTGAATAAATAGCAGTATTATCTTGAGTTCAGAAAGGTTGGTAGTGAAAAACAGGTGAGTGTAACAAAAAAAAGCCGTCTCCTGGCTTATGCAGGTAGACGGCTTTTTTATACTGATTAATTGGCCGCGGACTATTTTTTGATCATATTAAGCCGCTTTCCTTCCATTTGCAGATTTGGCGGTCCAAGCCAGGTGCCTGTAAGTAGAAGGTTCCAATATACCCATTTGAAGAGCAGCTTGGACATATGGTTCATTTCCGTGTCTTCAAGCAGTCCCATCGGCCCAATGGCCGGGAAGGGGTATTTGCCGATAACAGGTTCTACAGTGTAGTTGAAGTCGATAACGTAGGCTTTCCCGAAGCCCGATTCTATAAATCAGAGGGCGTGCCCGTCGAAGCGGGCATGTTGCGGACCTCCATTTATATAAGCCAGGATATTTTCATGGAGAATATCAGCCTCAAAATGTGCCACTGCGCCGGCCTTGGAGGTTGGCGCATTGGTACCGTCTCCGATTACCCAGACATTGGGCCGGTTGGGAGGTTGCAGTGTAGTCTTATCAACCCCGATATATCCCATCGGATCGCTGATGCCTGAGTCAATCATGACCTGTGATCCGAAGTTCGGCGGAATGGAAACGAGCATATCATATTCCACCTCCTGCCCCGAGAATGAGGAAATGGTCTTGCGCTCCGAATCGACTGAACCCAAGCTGAAATTAGGATTAATCTTGATATTC
>MGTA01000011.1:0-1523 GCA_001799225.1 Deltaproteobacteria bacterium RIFOXYD12_FULL_50_9 | reverse complement strand
CGATATCAACCTTATCCCTGATGCCGCGTTCAGTGAAATGCCAGTCTGCCAGGAAGGCGAATTCCAAGGGCGCAACCGGGCATTTGATCGGCATTTCAGCGATGTTAACCACAATTTTACCACCATCGAACTTGGCAAGTGCTTTTTTCAGCTCCAGACAGCTCTCGTAGGAATAATAACTGAAGATATTCTTTCCCCAGCCTTCAGTCATACCTTCGATTTCATCGGGTCGGATATCGCAGCCAGTGGCCATGATCAAAATATCATAGCTGAATTTCCCAGCTTTATCGGTGGTGATGACCTGTTTATCCCAATCGACATTAGTGATCGGTGAGATAACGAAATCAACCCCTCTAGGGAGAAATTCTCTCTTCGATTTCTTGATCTCCTTCGGACTGTTGATCCCGAAAGGGACAAAGAGGAAGCCGGGCTGGTAATAGTGGGTATTATCCTTGTCAATCACGGTAATACTCCACTCACCGGGGTCCAGATCCCTTCTGAGTTTGTTACTCATCATGGTGCCTGCACAGCCGGCACCTAGTATCACAATTTTTTTCATACGCACATACCTCCTTATTATGTACATTTTGCCTGTGGCTAACCCGGGTCGTCCACAGACCCTCCGGAGCCCCCTTTGTAACTTGTAGCTTGACTGAACTAGTTACATCTATCTACCTGAACAGCAACACAAAAATACCTTAGTTATATGCAATTTTCACCTTGCCCAACTTGTTCAACTTGTCCATGATATTCATCCGGGAATTCTTCATGCAGATGTCTAATCCGTTGTGCCCGCAGACAGCACCCGACTGCTCTCATGATTTTGAAGGCAGCGCCGATAGTTTCCTGGACATTAGGATCCCGTATCTCGTTCATTATTTCCATGGGCCCGACATAACTCGGGGTCTTCAGATCCACTTCGCTTATTGCTGAGCACATAGTATTTAATTGATCATCGCTGCATTTGAAATCCTGTACTGCTTCAAATATCCGTCCCATTATCTTGAAAATCCCTCTCTGCTCCAAGGCATTCAGAGTCTGTACAACCTTGGTGATCATATCATACTGTCTGGCAATGTTAGCTAGCTCGTCTACCAGTTCAGCTCCGGGTTTGACCATGCCAAGCATGCGATCGAATGTTCGGATATTGATCAGGAAGTTTCGTAAGAGACTGGCAAGATCCTCCATTTCGAATTCGCCATCGAGCTCGGCCATGAAGGCATTAATTTTGGGCAGTGCCTGTTTAACCACCGGACCCAGGTCATCCTTGAGCTCCATGCCGGCCTTGAGCATATCAAGGGCGGTGCTGAAGTTCTCCATGTTGGCCAGGACCTTGCGCAACAGATCAGCCATCTGCTGCATGTCGACCTGGCCATCAAGCTCGGCCATGAAGGCAGTAACCTTGGGCAAAGCCTGTTTAACTACCGGACCCAGGTCGTCCTTGAGCTCCATACCGGCCTTGAGCATATCAAGGGCGGTGCTGAAGTTCCCCATGTTGGCGAGGACCTTGCGCAACAGATCAG
>MGTA01000010.1:5489-17161 GCA_001799225.1 Deltaproteobacteria bacterium RIFOXYD12_FULL_50_9 | reverse complement strand
CAAGGACTTATGGCTCTATCCACTTGAGCGCAACTTCAGACACATACTAACTTCTTGATATCACATGAGACGGGTTGGCCGAATGTTTACGCTCGGACCACGATAACTTATTGATATGATAGTGGAATGCTGATCGGGGCGTTTTGTAACTAGTTGATATTATTAGACTACATAATCGATTTTTTGGGCTAAAACGAGAACTGTCCGACGCTGACGATAGAGTCTAGTCTTTATCTGGATGAAGTGGGGTCTGACAAGCTAACCTGTTGATATCTTACAGCAACTACATTAAAATAATGGCTATTTTGCGACCTATAATGCTTTTTTTAGACCTAAAAAAGCATTATAGAAAAAGCGTTCGGTAGTATTCATCATTAATCATTGAGAGGGACCCACTTCATGGATTACAATTTCGAATGGGATCCAAAGAAGGCACGATCAAATCTGGAGAAACATGGGATCGCCTTCGTGGAGGCATTCACGGAGGATCAACATTCAGCACCGATTGATTTACCAAGTTTTAGAAGACCTTAATGTCGTTAAAGTGCTGAGAATGTGGTCACACTATGAATGCCCCCCGTCAATACTCCTATCACAATATCGCTAACGAATAAAAAGGGAGCAAATAAAATGGAATTTAAATCAAAGGCAGTATTGCTTTTCGCATTGGTAGCGTTAGCACTTCCAACGGTTGCCTGCAAAAAAGAAGGCAGTGCTGAAAAAGCGGGTAAAGAAATTGATAAAGCTTTTCATACAGCAAAAGAAAAAATTCACGAGGCCACAAAATAATCTGACAATTTGATCAGAATAATGAGTGTTCCCATTTCTGTTTATTTTTGAGGATGTTATGAATAGACCCTGTCCGCATTGCGGTAATCAGATAAATGTGTTCGACGAGGAGTGCGTGTCATGCGGGAAGCCCTCCAAACCTCGGGTGCTGCAGGCCTTAGCCGCAATCTCGCACGGATACCGTTCGATGATCTTGATGATTGCGATATTGGTTGCGAGCTGGTTTATACTTACTAAGGTATTTAACCTATGAAGGTGGAGTTTGTAGAAGGAAGCAAAAGCCATGCATTACAGAGGTGGTCTGAAAAAGGGTACATGATTAATAATTAATTGGATTGCTTGGTTTCAGCCTCATCTGGTTGCTATTCAGGAATATTTTTATTCCCCTTAGGCGGATGACCTAGGAACAACCTTCACGATTACCTTTCCACCTGCCTGATTTTTGTACTGATTAATGAAACGCGATAGGCCAGCGCCTACGCCTGTTTCTTTTTTCTCCGGGCCACCCAGGCGAGACCCAACAACCCGCAACCGAAAAGAAACATAGTCGCGGGCTCCGGAACCGGGTTGTTATCGGGCACCATGAGGCTCACTCGGTAGGATCCGTCGTTGTCATCATAGTAGCCGGGATAGCCATTAAAACTCCATCCATCCGGAATGCCCAGAAAGAGACGGGTCGCACCGGCCGGCGTGATGAACTGCTGGGCGACCCCACCGCTCTTGAATCCGTCGCCGATATAGAAGATCTGACCAAGCAGCGGAGACAACGTCATGAAGTCAACCATGGCGGCCGAAGAGAAATCGAGTGTTGCCGGCGCCGGGCCGCCGCTGGGGATCGCATCATTCAGAAAGACTCCGGTCAGAGCGCCCTGTGGGCCTTTATACCCACTGATCCCGCCCAGCGAGTAGAGAACGCTGTTAAAACCATTACCGCCTGGTCCAAAATCGGCCCCGCTAAAACCGTTGAAGAAATCGACGGCACCAACCGCCGGAATGGCCAACCGGATGGTGTCGCCCGAACGAACGGTGACGAAACCAGGCGTGGTCTCCTGATAGTTTTCAAAGCCGTTGGGATTGGAGTTGTAAGAGTGGCGAAGCAAAGTCATCCAGGGGGCGTTGGCGTCGGGTATCGTCACATCCGTCCTGCCGGCCAGGAAAATGGCATCGGTCCCTCGCACGGTCATGTCGTATACCAGAGCCGATGCTGCGGAATACCCGAGAAGCACGAGGGTCAGGGCGATGAGAAACGAGGCGATTGCCTGGGATAACGCAGTGCGCTTCATGATCTTCCTCCTTGAGGATACTTGATAATAGCTAATCTATGCCAAAGGGAATATCCTGAGTCGTGGTGTTCAACCAATAGCTTGCCGGATCCGGACAATGCCAGTGGAGTAAGCAGTGACTTTCGACACCGACAAGATCGAGGAACTTTGATCTATAATATATCAATTATTGTGTTGAGAAGGCAAGAAAAAATTCGTTATTCCGGAAAATGTCATTCCGGAATAACGGAATGACAAAAAATCACTGCCGTAACTTTTCCAGAATCTCCTTGGTGCTGACCCAATCGTCACCCTCTTCCTGCTTGACCTGTTCTAAAAATTCACACAACAGACAATCGCCTATTTTTTTGGCAAAGGTGCCCTGAGCATAACCGAAGCACATGGTGCCGCCGACCGCCCAGCAGGCCCGTCCGCCATTCTTGCCCTTATTAAGGCCGTCAAGCTTCTCTGCAACAGCAACCGGACAGACACCCAGTTCGTTCACCTTCTGGCCGCCAAGTTCGCGGCCGCATTTTTTCACTTCCCAGCAATTCTTTTTATGCATGAGCATCTCTCCATATCAGATCCGGTTCAACCATAATATTTCCCGAAATTGATAGCCCTGGCAAGAACAAGTTTCTCCAGATAGTTTTTTTTAGACTTGCCCTGGAAATGCAATACCCTTCATAGCCCTGCTGAACGGCCATAAAAACAAGATTAATCTTGACAAAAATACCGAGATTTGTTGACGTATAGAAAAATATTGGCATGGACACCATCCTGTACAGGAGGTCACTATCATGAAGTTGAACACTGTTATTACAGTTATGGTCTTAGCGTTATATTCCGCAGCAGGGACTTGTTTTGCAGACCAGCCGGGCAGGTTGATCGTTACATTCAAGAAAGGCGTGAAGGCGACCGCCCTGCCGGCTTTGGCCCGGGCGCACGGCTTAGAAGTCATCCATCAATTGGGGATTATTCATGGCTTGGCCGTGCAGACGCCGTTGGTCGCCAAGGCCAATCAGGACCTGCTTGCCGACCCACATGTTGAAAGAGTGGAAGAAGATGCCCCCATGAGTGCAATGGGCAAATCTTCCAAGCCGAGTCCAACACCGCCACCCATACAGGAAATCCCTTGGGGTATCCATAAAATTGGCGCTGATAGTGTGTGGAACATGACATCCGGCAATGGGATTAAAGTCGCGGTGCTGGACACAGGCATTCAGACTAATCATTCGGACTTGGCCACGAACTACAAAGGCGGTGTCAACATTCAGAACTCTCGCAAAGGACCTGAGGACGACAATGGACACGGCACCTGGTGCGCGGGCATCATAGCCGCCGTGGACAACACGATCGGCGTGGTCGGGGTTGCTCCTCGGGCTTCGCTTTATGCCGTGAAAGTGCTCGACCGAAATGGTTCAGGTTATACAAGCGACGTTATCGCCGGCATCGAATGGAGTGTAACACAGGGAATGGATGTGATATCCATGAGCCTGGGCTCCAACTCCGATGTCCAAGCATTGCGGGAGGCCTGTGCGCTGGCATATGATGCCGGCCTGGTGCTGGTGGCAGCCGCCGGCAACGATGGCGACGGGGATCTGGCGACGGACAACGTAGATTACCCGGGCGCCTATGATTCGGTGATCGCCGTGGCCGCGACCGACTCGCTTGATTTGCATCCCTCCTGGAGCAGCGACGGCAGCACAGTAGAAATTTCCGCCCCCGGCGCGCAGATTCGCTCAACCTATAAAGGATCGACGTATGCAACAGGCGACGGCACCAGCGCGGCCTGCCCGCACGTATCAGGCAGTGTTGCGCTGCTGCTGGGCCTGGATCCTGCACTTTCTCCATATGACGTCCGCACCCGCCTGGTCAACACAGCCACTGATCTGGGCGAAGCCGACTGGGATCCTTTCTTTGGCGCAGGGCTTTTGAATCTTCCCGCCGCGACAAGCGGGCTATAACTTCATTTTGCCTGCCGTCAATTTGACTCGTCAGCTCTTTTTATCTTCACCAAATGCACCGCGTCTGGTGGTGCATCTATACTCCTCGGCGCAAGGGTGTTTGTCATTCCTTTACAAACCGATGCAAATAAATCCGCTAGGAGATCCGATTAGATGACGACACACAGACCACCTGTTAAACCTTTATCAATTATCCGAGAGTTCCAACTGGCAGACTGGTTTACGCTCGGGAACGCTATCTGCGGTACAGGTGCGATATTCTCAACCATGACCCACCTGCAAACCGACGAGGTCAACCATATCTATTTTGCCTCTCTTCTGGTGTTCGCTGCCTTGGTGTTTGACGTTCTCGATGGTCGCATTGCCAGATGGCGCCAGAAGGCATCGGCGATGGGGCGAGAACTCGACTCCCTTGCCGATGTAATCTCCTTCGGTGTCGCTCCGGCGATGATTGGTTACGGTTGCGGCATGCAGGGCCTATACGACCGAATAGTATTAGCCTACTTTGTCGCCTGCGGGGTATCACGCCTGGCCCGTTATAATATAACTACCGAAGAGCTGTCCGATGGAGGCGAAAAGGTGAAGTATTTCGAAGGCACACCTATCCCGACCTCCCTCCTCCTCGTATTTTTGCTGGCGGCGGCAGCGTCATGCGGCGCGCTCCACCAGAACCTCTGGTTCGGAGAGGTTTCTATTGCCGGTTTTAAGCTTCATCCCCTTGTCCTGACCTTTGCCCTTTCCGGCTCTTTAATGATCAGCCGGATCCGTATCGTCAAGATATAAATCATCGCAAGCGTAAGAATATAGCTAACTGTCGCCCGCCATGCCTGCAACTCAAAGCAACCGGCTTGCAGACCGTTAACTGTTGAATCATAAAGAAGAAACTATGTCTGATGAACGATTCAAGATATTACTGCAGCAAACCAATCCCTTTATTCTGGCGCCCTTGGCCGGATATACCGATCTGCCACTGCGCTTGCTCTGCCGGGAGTATGGGGCCGGTCTCTGCTATTCCGAGATGATCAGCTGCCACGGCCTGGTGCTCAACCAGAAATCGACCAGGGATCTTCTCCAGACCGTAGCGGCCGAGCGGCCGGTTGTTATGCAACTCTTTGGCAGCGAGCCCGATATCATGGCCGAGGCCGCTGCAATCCTGGCGGAACAGCCCATCGACGCAATCGATATCAACATGGGCTGCCCGGTAAAAAAAGTGACCCAGAAAGGCGCCGGCGCGGCTCTGCTCAAAAACCTCGATCTCGCCTCGGAAATCATCACCAAGGTCAGCAAGGCCTCAAAGCTGCCGGTGACGATAAAAACCAGGATAGGCTGGAACCACTTCTCGATCGTGGTAGTTGATTTTGCAAAAATGGCCGAAGAGTCCGGGGCTGCCGCGATCGCTGTGCACGGCCGCACCTGGTCCGACGGCTTTTCCGGGCCGATAGCCTTCAATGAAATAGCAAATGTCAAACAGGCTGTCACCATACCGGTTATCGGCAACGGCGAGATCAGATGCCATGAAGATGGCCTGAGCATGCTGCGAAAAACCGGCTGCGATGCGGTCATGATCGGCCGGGCAGCCCTCGACGCCCCCTGGATCTTCTCGCCGACCGTCAATCTTTCCCCATCCCTGCATTACCGCTTTAATGTCCTGCGCCGTTACCTTGAGCTTGCCGCCGAACATCTGCCGACCGCGAGAATCCTGCCCCGAATCCAAAATCAGGCCGGCCGGTTTTTCAAAGGAATTCCAAACAGTATCGCCCTGCGCAAACGGATCTACGAAACAAAAAGCTTCCAGGCCCTTGTTGATCTGGCAGCAGCCTCGCTCTCTTGATATCGTAATTTGGCAAAACATCGAATCAAACTATTTACAATCTCCGACACGGGTAGTACGATAATTATATTATATGATTTTACAGTGACAAACAAATAACAGGAGAAAACGATGGAGCGAGTAAATGTAACGCAAGCGGTTCGGCAATTTTCGGATCTGCTCAACCGGGTTTTCTATCAGAAAGCAAGTTTTGAATTAGAACGTGGTAATAAGGTGATAGCCCGAATAACTCCCGTGCCCTCGGAATCACCGTTAAAGGTGAAAGACCTGAACAAGTTATTTTCCGAACTGCCAAGACTTGGCGAGGACGCAGAAGAGTTGGCAAAAGAGTTAAGGGATATCCGCAAACAGCTGCCGATGGAGACCAATAAATGGGATTAATGCTGGACACGAATGTCTTTGTCCACATTGAACGATCAGGTTCTCCCATAGATTTTTCGCAATGGGAAGAGTACGGAGACGTTTATATCAGTTCGATAACCGTTTCCGAGTTGTTGGTTGGGATTCATTACGCGACCAGCGAGGCAAGAAAGAGTCGACGTTCCGCCTTTGTGGAAGCAATTTTAGGGAAGGTACCTGTCCTTGACTTTACCACCGAAGTGGCCAGGGTTCATGCCGGATTATTTGCAACCTTGGCTAAACAAGGACAGATGATCGGCGCCCATGACTTGATTATAGCGGCAACAGCCTTGGTCCATGGCTGTGCGGTACTGACCGGCAACATAAACGAATTTGCCAAGGTGCCGGGGCTTGAAACCATTACTTTAATCAAACACAATCCTTAAAGGCCGGAAATCTCCCAAGGAGATAACCGGCCTTATTTTCCGCATCAGACATATCTGACGACAAGCTGAGTATTACTTGCGCCAATTACCATAAAATAAAATTCATATCATTTTTACAGCGCCATGCAAACCGTGTGCAATCCTGGTGCAGCCGGCGGGGCAACCGCAGGGCCATATACACCTGATACCGCAAGAGTAGTAGCGAGGTTGACAGCACCAGCAGCCCCGGTCCGGACGGTACCAGTGTCACTGTTGCCATCATCTATCTGGGTATCAATAGATTGGGCAATGCTCCAGGGGATGCCGCCGGCGCAAACCACCGGACCGATCATCCCGTACGTCTGGTTACCAGCAGCGCTGATCTGCGATTGTACACCAAGAAACCCGCCCAAAGAATGGGTGGGCGGGAGAGCCTGGCCGGCGGTGGCAATGCCGTTTGCCAGCCCGGCCATGCGGAGATGCTGCCAGAAATTGTTGCTTTCCGCAGCATTAGCCGGCGCGGCTATAGCTGTATAAACGCCGGTTATAGTGCCATTACCGCCACCGTTAACTGCACCCGTAAACCTGTCGGCTGCCGCATTGTCGTCCCCCGGTACCGCCTTATAACGGTCTATATATGCATTATAGGCAGCGCTTACCCCTCTGAAATCGTTAATCATATTCTTAACCTTAGCGTTGGTTATCAACTCCTGACCCTTGAGCACGCCGCCCAGGAGCAGGCCGATGATTACCAGCACGATAGCGATTTCCACCAGGGTGAAACCTTTCTGATTATTGATCTGTTTCATAGTGCCTCCATGTATTTTTTAATCCGAGCTGAATCAACTCCAATAAGTAACAATCATAATAACAGGTTATACATGAAATGCAATGAGTAGATTTTCCCAGTACTCCATCATCGATCCGGGGGTAAACTGCTTTGATCGAAGAGGCGCCTTGATCGGAACAAAATAGCAACAGGCTGAATACGTGATGATTGTGCGGGCAAAGTGCAAAAAGAGTCTGATCATGGCACAACCCGGCTTAGTAAGGCTACGACAAACCCGCCGACCAGCAGCCCAATCCCCAAGAAGGCCCGGGAGATCGCCTTGTCCATAGAGGTTTCGGGATACACGGCCAGCACGGCGTATCCCGAAACGGAAAGGCTAAATGCGATAATAAGCAGTATTCGCCGCCACAAACGGCGATGATGTTCAAGCTGTTCAGGGGAACGTTCGATGCTCAAGGCAACTTTCCGGCAGTGATCATTTTAGACTTGAGAATATTGGGCGAAATCCAGATGACAAGGTCGTCATATTCTGTTCGAGGCGGAACAGCTGATGGATCCGGATCCCTGGGTGTGGTGCTGACTAATTCGGCAGGAGTCCCCGCATCATTTATTGCATTAGAATTTTCATCAGCGCCGGAAGAGGGGTCGATTATCTGTGTTCCTGTACTCAGGTAGGCATTGAAACCGTTCCGGCCATGCGAGATGATAACCGCCGGGATGCCGGCAGCTATTGATGTTGCGCCGCCCTCGACATTTCGAATGGTTATATCGCCGTCGCTGCACAGCGCAAAGGACGATTGGGTTGGATTTGGGGCCGGGATGCAAGTTGCAGGCGGGATGAACGTAGCAGTGGTGCTCGAATCATCGGCAAACGAAGGCGTAACGCTATAGCTGAAACGCCGACCCCAGGCATCGGTCTCAGCGATGCCCAGAGTTACCCAAGGTAATGCTCCGGCACGGTCGGCTGCCAGCGTACATCCCACCCTTTCCGATCCGGCATTGGCTGCTCCGGTGGCAATGGTGGGATCAGCCGGGCACGGTAATCTCCCGTTGGCCATTGAAAACCCGATCAACGCCTCCTTCGCCTCGGCAAGCAGGGCATTGGTCTCGCTGCGCTTAGCGTTTTCGGTGGTCTGACGCAGGGTCGCCATAAGCCCGCCCAGCAACAAGCCGACGATTACCAAAACAATGGCCACTTCAACAAGTGTAAACCCTTTAAAATCTTTCATTACAGATCTCATTGTCATGGCAATTTCTGCGCCTTTTGCATCATATCCTTCAATTTCTGAAGTTCTATCCAGACAACAACGTCATCAAAGGTTTCAGAGATTGTTTTGCTGACAAAATTGGCATTGCCCATGTTATTTTCGTTTTCATCAGCGTCAGTGGAGGGGGATATCTGTACTCCTGTACCCAAAACAGCATTAAAGCCGTTCTTGCCATGCGATAGGATCAGCGCCGGGATTTTGTCAGCCATGGTTGCGCCGCCTGCCGTATCTAAAATGGTGATATCACCATCACTGCACAGCGCAAAAGACGATTGGGTGGGATTTGGGGCCGGAATGCAAGTTGCGGGTGGGATGAACGTGGCAGTGGTGCTCGGGTTGTCGGCAAATGCAGGCGTGACGCTGTAGCTGAAACGCCGGCCCCAGGCATCGGTCTCACCAATACCCAAGGTAACCCACGGTAATACTCCGGTTCTGTCTGCCGCCAGCGTACATGCCGGCCTTTCCAATCCGGCATTTGCGGCGCCGGTGGCAATAACAGGGTCAGCCGGACATGGCAATCTACCGGTGGCCATCGCAAAACCGATCAACGCTTCTTTCGCCTCGGCAAGCTGAGCAAGGGATGCCTCTCTCTGCTGTGCACCTGGTTTCTTGCCGCTCAGCCCCTTGAGCAGAATTGCCGAGCCGACGAGCAAAATCAGCATGAACAAGATCAGCAAAGCGGCCCCACGCTGGGAACGATATAGCGAGAGGGGGTGCTTCATGGCCCATGCCTTTTAAAAATCTGACTTGCCGGGGTCGACGGAGAGGCGGGCTCGTAAGTATCAAGTATCCGGCCACTGATGGCGTCTATGGTCTGTCCCGGTCTCAGGGGATAGACCTTGCCGCTGCCCGGAGCAACGATCTCGATTTCCCCCTTATAGGGCCTGCTCAGCTTCACGGTTGCCGGCAGAGCCGGGCTGGTATACGGCGCGCCGTTAAGCCAGATCGTATGAGCGCCATCGTTCCTGATGACCATGCCGTTCAGGGTAAAAAGGCTTGGTCCGCTCATTATCGGGGCTGTGGAGTACGAATCGGTATCTGATTTCTCGGAAAGCGGATTTTGGCGGAGCTTTTCAAGCCTTGCTCTATCTGCCGGAGTTAAAAAAAAGCGCCCCAATGTTTCTCCCGAAGCTGATACCGGAAAAAAGAGAGAAATAGCGACAATCGCCAGAGCACAGCTTTTAATGTTATAAAATGGCCTCATAATTTTGATGATATTTAATTCCTTATCATATTGTCAATGCACACCATTTTAATTACCAGACTGCCTGATGGTAATCCAATGCATCCTGCAGGCAGCGCTCAAGGTTGCTTCGAGACCGAGATTGCTGAGCCGGGATGTTCCGCCGCCCCGAGTGACTGAACAGGACTCAACAACGAATAATCCCTTGTTTTTATAAAGATCTTCAAGCAAATGGCTTAAGTCTTCCTCCTGCAGCAAGGGCATGGTAATCCGGAGGGGACTCTCCTGTAACGAAAAACCGGTTTCACTGCTTTCAAGGCCGGCAGGTCCGGGAACTACGGCGTTCTGCTGATCGATCTCAAGTTGCACAGGGAAAAGCTTATACCGTTCCCGGGTCCGTCCTATAGCTTCCACCAGATCCAGACGGCTTTCTTCTTCCATCAATCCCGCCGCCTTTATCCGCCGGTAACGCTCGATATACTCCTCAATGGTCTTTTTTTCATCCTCTGCCTGTTTCAATGTAATTTCCGAGCCTGCTCGTGCCCCTTGAGCGACAAGAAGCGCCTGGGCCTGACTCTTACGAAAATAATGGCCGCCCGCGGAAAAAACAACGCCGACCAGCATGGAAACCGCGAGCAGCAACACCGGCAGCTTGTACATGGCCATATCCTGGCGGGAAAAGGGCAGCTTGATATTCATGGCACCGGCCTGTACTCGATTTTCAGGGTAAATTCGGCCTTGATCCCCTCGCCGTCCAGAGTGGCCCTAGTGGCGTTGGCCAAACCGGTCTCAATCGGCATTTTTAGCGGGATGGCTTTTATACCCTGGTTTGTTTCAAGCTCGGCGACAAAACGGCTCACACTGTTATAGACGTTCTGATAACCGGAAAATGGCTGGATAGAACACTGAAGTATGGTGGTGACGCCGGTTTTCCCGGTAAGCATTGTTTGAACCAGACCACCTGCAGCAGCCTGCTGACCGCTGCCTGCTCCCGGACTGCTGCAGCCGAGGGCCGCCGCGCCGGACTCCGGATCTACAACCGGCGCCTGCCGCCACTCATAACCTTGTAACTCGATCTCACGGCAGTTGGCAAGAGCCCGGCTCACCAGGGCCATCATGTCTATCGGCGAAAACGTTTGCTTACGGATAGCATCAACAGTTTCCACAATGCTTTTCATCTCACCGGCCGAGATGGGGGCTGCCGGGAAATTCTGCCTAAGCACCTGGTATTGCTCATCAAACAACCTTGCCTCACTGTTTAGACTTTTGGTCTGCGAAAGGTCTCTGATTCCGGCAAGCAAGGGCGGCAGACCGATTGCCAGACTCAGGGTAATGGCACTGGTGCTTGCCAGGTTCAAGAGCAGACGTAGACGCCGCAGGCCGTGGTAACGCGTGGCTGCCGCAGCGGCATAATGATTTGGCAAACCCTTGGCGCGCAGGGCCAAAGCCAGACAGATCCCCAGAACGCCAAGCTCTTCAGGCGGAGAGCCGGCGCCAAATTCTCGGGCTATCGCCTCGATCTCATAAAAATAAAAAGGCTGGAGAGCGACCGCCGGATTACTCCGGCTCAACTCGGCGCAGACCTCGGCCGTTGTATACAAGTGGATTTCGAGAGGCTGATCGCGCTGAATAAGCTTCAAACGCTCCAGATATTGCCGAGTATGACGGCATTCCGCCCTGACGGTTTCCGAAAGGCTCTCGATTTCCACGACCGGTATAGGGGAAAGACGGCTGAATTTAAGATGTCCTTCTTGCAGGTAGGTCTGGCGCAGGCCGATTTGCCTATTCATACTGACCAGCAACATGTGATGTCTCTGC
>MGTA01000010.1:0-5465 GCA_001799225.1 Deltaproteobacteria bacterium RIFOXYD12_FULL_50_9 | reverse complement strand
TCATTATTGGTCAGGGCGCTGAACAACACCTTATCGTCCTTCCGCCCCTGTTCCTCGCGCCCCTGGATCTGGGCGCAACGATACTCAGAGGCGCGAAACAACTGCGCGAGCTTGCGGTCAAGCAGCTCCTGCCGGTCCTTGCCGAGGACGTGGGCCGTAGTTTCGTTTCGAAAATCCTCCTCTATCAGATCGGCAACCAGATAAAGCGGCATAGCCGGCGGGGTTGCCAGATAGCTGCCGAAGTCGGCCACACCCTCCGCATCCGGACTGAAAGAGCCGACCGGTGTCAGAACATTCCTGTGCCATTCATAGACGGTCAGGCGCTGAGCGGTGAGATACAAAATCCTCTGCGATTTATGTTTACGAAAAAAAGGCATAGGCGGCATCACATCTTGATTTTACTGATCGTATCGTAAATCGGGCCCAGCACCGACAGCATCACCCAGCCGAGGATAGCACCCAGGATAATAGTCATGACCGGCTCGATCATGCTCTGCACCTTGTCAATCATCTCCTTGACATCACGATTATAAAAATAGCTGACATTAAGCATGGCCTTGTCAATCTCACCGGTTGTTTCTCCGACTTTCAGCATTCTGACGACCAGGGGTGGAAACAGCCCGGTATTCTCAAAACTGCCTGAAATGGAAACCCCCTCGGCAATATTCTCACCCGCCTGTTTCAAGCCGTCCTTGATAACCAGGTTGTCCACGATTCCTTCGGAGATCTCCAGGCATTGTAAAATCGGAATGCCGGCAGCATACATCATGGCGAAAAAGTTGGTAAAACGTGACAGGATAATCCTCTTTAAAATCGGACCGATCAGCCAGACCCGCAGTTTATAATCATCCAGGGAGTAACGCACCTTCGGGTTATTGGCAGCCAGCATTTTAATCCCGAAAAAAATAGCCGGCGGCACTACGATTATGGTGTACCAGTAATGAATACAGAAATTCGAAACCGCCATCAGCGCCAAGGTGTGAAATGGTAGTTTATGGCCCATCCCCTTGATGAATCCTACCAACTGGGGAACAAGATAGACCATCAGAAAAAATGTAACGCCTAGAACCACTGTGCCGACAAAGGCCGGAAACATCAAGAGCTTCTTGGTCGAGGAGGCCAGTTCGTCCTGCCATTTGATGGTTTTGGTAAGGGAATCGAACACCTCCGCCAATTGCCCAGTAGCCTCGCCGGCCCTGATCAGGTTGACAAACAGGGAATCGAAGACGGCCGGATGATCGGCCATGGCTGCGGAGAGGGTTTTGCCCCCTTCCACTTCGTCGATCAAGCCGGCGACCACCTCACGCAACCGGGTGTTTTCGATGCTGTCGCGCATATCAGCCAGGGCTCCCAGAATCGGCACCCCGGCCCGGTTAAGCTGCTCCATGTGAAAACAAAAGTTGATCAGGTCGATCCTCTGAACCCTGTGCAACCCGAACAGAACCAGCCGTTCGTTCTTGATACTGCCGGTGATGAGGTCATCCCCCATCCGCAGCAAACGCTGCTCAAGATCGGCAAGGTTCGCAGCATCCATGCTGCCGGTTTTGATCTTGCCTTTTTTATTGACGGCCTTGTATTGAAAGAGTGGCATGGTAGCTTGCCGGGTTATTGTCGCAATTTAGAAACACGTTCGGTCAGATCCACCACCCTGGCGATCTCCTCAAGGCTGGTGGTGCCGTCCAGCACTCGCCTAGTGCCATCGTCGGCCAGCGGCAGGAACCCTGTGGTGAGTGCCGCCTTGAGCAGTTCATGCGAGCTGACGCGGCGAGCGATCAGTTCTTCCAGTTCGGCGTTGATTTTGAGCAGTTCCATGATCGTGGTTCGCCCTTTATAGCCGTGATTCGCGCACGCGGCACAACCCACGGCCCGGTAAATCGTCACATCTTGTTGTCCGGGGGGCAGGTTCAGAAGCTTTTTTTCCAGTTCGTTCGCGCTATAGGGGTGTTTGCACTTCAGGCACAGGCGACGGATCAGCCGCTGAGCCACGATGCCGATAATGTTGCCGGCCATGATATCCGGCACCACGCCGATATCGAGCAGCCGGGGAATTGCGCCGACCGCGGAATTGGTATGCAAGGTGGAAAACACCTGGTGGCCGGTCATAGCTGCCCGCAAGGCCATTTCGGCGGTGGCTGCGTCCCGGATCTCACCGACCAGGATGATATCCGGGTCCTGACGCATCATCGACCGGACTCCTTCAGCAAAACCCATTTTAACCGACTCGTTAACCGAGGACTGCCGGATCAGAGTCATGGGATACTCTACCGGATCCTCCATGGTCATGATGTTTACAGCCTCGGTATTGATATGATTCAAAATCGAATAGAGCGTGGTGGTTTTACCGCTGCCGGTCGGGCCGGTAACCAGGATAATGCCTTCCGGCCGAGCCAGCATGAGCTTGAGCAGTGAGAGACTCTCTTCGGTCAACCCCAGTTTATCGAGCGGCACAATACCCTTCTGGCGGTCGAGAATACGCAGGACAATGTTCTCACCATGGGTCGTCGTTTGTGATGAAACTCGGAAATCGATCTGACGGCCGAGCAGGGTAAGGGAGATGCGGCCATCCTGGGGGGCGCGTGATTCGGCGATATTCATGTTGCTGATGACTTTTAGGCGCACCACCATAGCCGGCCAGTACATCTTATGCAGACTGCGAATCTGCCTGAGCACCCCGTCTATCCGGTAACGGATACGCAAAAAAGCGGCTTCCGGCTCAAAGTGGATGTCGGAAGCGCCGAGCTGCACGGCATCCGCCAACAATGCATCGATCAGCCGGACCATGGGATGGCTGTATTCGTCATTACCCACTTGCAGGCTCTGGAAATCGATCTCGCCGGTTTCGATCTCATGCAGAATACCATCAATAGAGAGCTCGAATTCATAGAACTGCTCGATGGCCCGCAGGATATCCGCCTCACCCGCCAGAACCGGGGCAACCTGGATGGCGCCGCCGTACAAAGCCCGGATCTGATCCACGGCCACGACATTAAAGGTATCGGCCATGGCCAGGGTAAGACGAGAGGCTTCCTCGTCAAAAGAGAGGGGCAGGACATTGTAGCGACGGGCAATATCCTGCGGCACTTTCCGAAGCGTTTCGGCGTCAATGACCGTGTGTGCAAGATCAATACTGGTCTGGCCTGTATTTTCACTAAGCACGTCACGCATGATAGAATCAGTGACAAAACCTAATTCGATCAGCACCTTGCCAAGCATCTTGTTGCTCGCTTTTTGCTCAAGCAAGGCAATACGCAACTGATCCTCGGAAATAATACCGTTTTCGATCAGCACAGCCCCGAGGGGCTTTCTGGAGGCTGCCGGCGTCATGGCCTAGCTTCCTTGTCAGTGATGGTCTGCAGCCTGTTTAGTAGGCTTTCACGGTCAAAGTTTGCAGGATGTTTTTCGGCGAGTACAAGGGCGGTCCGGTAGTAGCCGGCGGCCAGACGGGCTTCGTTGAGATGATCCAGGCTGACCGCTAGGTTGAACGCGTAATCCGGATTGATGGGATTGATTTGACATGCCCGAAAAAAGGCCTGCTGAGCCTCCGGCCAGCGTGCCTGGTTCATGTAGAGCGTGCCCAGGACAAAGTGCAGATAATCGGCATTCGGCTCCTGGCTGAGATAAATTTTAATCCTGCTCTCACTTTCATCGGGATTAGCGCCGCTGTTAAGACTCAGCATCCCGGCCTGGGCAACCGGGTCCTTAGGGTCAAGCGCCAGCAAGCGAAGGTATAGGCCGGACGCTTCCTCAAATTCCTGTTTTTTCATGGCCATGGCGGCCAACCCCAGCAAGGCGTCCCGATTGGCAGGGTCTTGTTGCAGAACAAGCTGATAATTCTGGCCGGCTGCGGCCATATCTCCGCGCAAAAAATCCTGGTAAGCGTTGTTGATCCGCCTGTCCGTCTGATCTACCGGCATAATCTGAAAGGTCGGGGCTGGTTCCCTTACGGCAGGGACCGGTGCTTGTAGTACGGCAGGACCGACTGGTTGCCTGGCGGACAGTGCGGCTGAATCCGCCGCTGGCCTCTCCTCTCGTTTTGTCTGCTTAGGCTCATCCGGTTTAACCCGGACTGGCTCCAGTCCAGCCTTGGCAATCTTCGCGACGCCAGCCTCAGGTTTTTCACCCTTGGACCGCATCGACACCGGGGATACGGGAGAAGCCTTCTTGCCACCTGGTTGGGCAGGCGCCATGGCCGAGGGCAACAATTTCGCGACCTCGGGTTTTCCCGGCGGTCCGGGTGCCGGCGTTACTGACTGCCCCGGCGGATTGGCCGGAAACATCGGAGGGCAGCTGTATTCTGTCCACAGACGGTAGCCCTGCCCTGCCGCCAGAGCAACGACAACTGCGACGCCCCCTACCCAGAGCAGCATCTTTTTGGATGGCCGGCCCGACTTCTTGGCCGCGAACAGATTTTTCGCCTGGCCCGGTGTACCGTTTTGCAGCCCGCCGGAATTTGTGAAAGCAGGAGTTGCCAACGATGCTGAAATTACCTTTCCTGCTTGTCCATTTGGACTGGTAGAGGCCGGTGTATTATCAACAGCAGGAAAAACCTTGACGTTTTCGGGAGATGGTCCGGATTCAATCGGTGGGAATACAACTTTCTTCTCCTTCTCCGGGGGGGCGGAAACAGCCGCGTGCGGTGATTCCGCCTCGGGTTTCACAACCGTTTCCTCGGCGACCTCCCTTGCAGCCTCCGACGTGTCGGACATGTCTGACGAGTCCGACACGTCAGGGACAGCTTCGGGTGCTGGCTCCTCCATACCCAAGGATTCAGGTACGGAATCAGATGCATCCGACGTCCTGCCGGTGTCTAGTGGCTCTGCTTCCAGTGGGACTGAAACTGTTTCTGCCGGGCATTCAAGGATCAAAAACTTATCATCAGGCACAGGCACGGCTTGAGCGGAAGTTCTGTTTCCCGCACCGCGTTTTTTTTGCTCAGCCTGCTTGAGCGCCTCCATTAGCAAACTCATTAATTCCCAGTTCCTCCTGTGATAACGGTGGAGGAGTTGTCTTTTGCCGGTCCGGACCGGTCGTTAAAAAACTCGTTATCCGGCATATATCGCTGGAATTTTTCGTAGTCTCCGCTCAAACTGGCATTTTTAACAACCACGGGCCGCAAAAAAATGACCAGTTCCGATTTGCTGCTTTCATCATTTTTGTAATTAAATAAGCTGCCTATCCAAGGCAATGATGACAGACCCGGCACCCCGTTCGTTTTCTTGTCCATAGTATCCTGCATCAAGCCGCCCATAACCGCGACATCGCCATCATGAATTTTTAGGAGGGATTCCATCTCCCGGGTTTGTATCTCAGGGATCAGACTGACCACACCGGCTTCGGCAAGTACCGGATTGGGATCATTGAGATATCCGGTGATCCGGGAAATAGTGGGACGGACATTAAGCGTGACAGTGTTGGTCTCGTCGATCTGGGGAGTGACACTCATGACAAATCCCACAGGAACAGCG
>MGTA01000009.1:13354-25165 GCA_001799225.1 Deltaproteobacteria bacterium RIFOXYD12_FULL_50_9 | reverse complement strand
AAGTTTTATCTTTTGCCCGTTTGCCCAGAGCAAGAGCCTTTCGTGCAGTTTTTTTGCCGATAATCCCTGGCGACAGCTATAAGCGCCGATTGAGGCATGATCGCGGTGGGGAAAGATCCAGGCATATCCGCTTTTTAAGAGGTTGGATTGCATATGCCATTCCATACGGGGGAAGTCGCCCTGCACCTCATAGTGAATGCCAACGCCAATATTTTGGCTGGGTAAACCAAGAAAATCGCGGACCATAGATGTGCTGCCGTCAGCCCCCACCAGGTAGCGATAGCGGAAATTTCCTTGGTTTGTTGTCACCTCAGTGTCGGTAATGTTGCTGACAATGGTGTCGGTTAAGATCTTGACGCCTGCCTTACTTGCCTCGCTGCTCTGCCATTGGCCCATTTTTAGACGATTTACCGTGGCAATCATGGGCGAGGGTGAGGATATGGTCGTTTCCTGCCAGTTTGAGCGGATATACTGGCTGGAAAATGTTCGCTCGATAAGCTCCGCGGGCAGACGATTGAGGAAGCCTGACCATGTAACGCCTCCAGCGCAAACCTTGCTGCCGATATGTTGCTTTTTTTCAAGAAGGAGAACGTCCCTGCCTTGTCTGGCCAAGGTCAATGCGCAGGCCAGACCGCCGGGACCTGCGCCGATTATGATCGTTTCATGGAATTTCATTGCATATGTTTTTGGGTGTCGTAAGGAAAAAACTTGACGGATTCAAGGATATTTTTTATCACCATGCAAATCAACGCATGGAACCATGCGGGGTTTTAAAAAACGGTAAGTTCTTTAGTCTATTTCCTTTAACAAACCATAGAAGAATACCATAAGATCATGTCTGATGCCCTACCTTTTTGCCGTACAGCATGGTAATGTGCGAAGAGTATAGTGTGTTTCGGCTGTTGTTTGGCAGTATTAACTTCTTGTTTTTATAACAGCAGATAATAACTTTTTTCCTCGTGTCCAGGAGGTGGGGCTTGGCCGGAGGAATAGAACCTTTTTTACAGGATTATTGCCCATGTCGATTTTTGTCTCAAAGAGAGTGAAAAAAACTCAAGGTCGTTTAATGCTCTGGCTGCTGATAGCAGTTGCTGTTTTGCTGGTTGGCGCTGTCGCGGTATTTATTCTGTTTTGTGAAAGAGGGAAACCAGCCTTTGAGTTGTCAACCGATATGGGCAGGCTGGGGCTTAAAAAGGAGATAGCCTTTGTGGCAAGCGATTCCGGGCGCGGGGTCCGCAGCATTACAATTGAGCTTGTCCAGGGTGAAAAGAACAGAAGCCTGCTCAACAAGACATTTGTGCGGAGAGGACTCTTTGCCAGTGATGATCTGAAGCGCATCCAGGATGTAATAATGGTAGAAACAGCCGGACTTGGTTTCACGGACGGCCGGGCTGATCTAAAGGTTGTTGTCCATGATTTTTCGTGGTGGGGTTTTATGCAAGGCAATGTCGCAACCTTTTCTTTTCCTTTGATTATTGATACGAAACCACCGGTCATCAATCTGGTGACCTCGCCACGCACCATTGCGATGGGGGGGGCCGGCGTAGTTGTTTATCGGTTAAGTGAACCGGTTGCCCAACATGGGGTGACGATT
The DNA here is from genome assembly GCA_001799225.1 of Deltaproteobacteria bacterium RIFOXYD12_FULL_50_9. Classification (GTDB taxonomy): domain Bacteria; phylum Desulfobacterota; class Desulfobulbia; order Desulfobulbales; family CALZHT01; genus XYD12-FULL-50-9. The sequence goes on along the minus strand of MGTA01000009.1, from coordinate 23,571 downwards.
AACAACAGGTTTTTCCCTGGATTTCCGCTGGTGAAACGAGGAGAGGGTGTCTTTGTCGCCCACATCGGTATTCCTCATGATATGCTGAAGATTGAAGCGAGCCATGTTACTGCCGTCGATCTTGCCGGTAATGGCGGTCGTGCCGCCTTCGGGATGACTTTGAAGCCTATCGCGCCAGTTCGGGATATGATCACCCTGAGCGACGCTTTTCTGGACGCCAAGTTGCAGGAGTTTGCACAGTATTACCCGGAGATGACTGGAAATAGCGTCGAGAAATACATCTATATCAATAATACAGTGCGTGAAGCCAATGCCGCCAAGATCAGGGAGATCTGTGCCAACTCTTTGCCGGAACGGCTGTGGCAGGGTCGTTTCGAACGGATGGCGCGCAGTAGTGGCCGGGCAGGCTTTCCAGATCATCGGACCTATTCCTATCAGGGACGCGAGATTGATAAACAGGTGCATCTCGGGGTTGATCTTGCCTCAGTGCACCAGGCAGAGGTGCAGGCCGCCAATAAGGGTAAGGTGGTTTTTGCCGAATATCTGGGGATCTACGGCAATACCGTTATTCTCGACCATGGCCAGGGGGTGTTTACCCTCTATGCCCACTTGAGTCAGATCGAAGCAACGGTCGACCAGATTCTGGAGCAGGGCGGAAAGCTCGGGCAAAGCGGCGCAACCGGCATGGCGGGAGGCGACCATCTGCATTTTGCTATTTTGATAAATGGAGTATTTGTCAGCCCGATTGAGTGGTGGGATGATCATTGGATCAGGGTCAACATCGACGACCAGTTATAAGGCCTGTTAAAAATTGTCCAGTATACGAATCCTTTCGGAAAATCTTGCCAATCAGATCGCAGCCGGTGAGGTTGTTGAACGTCCTGCCTCGGTGGTCAAGGAGTTCCTGGAGAATGCTGTTGACGCCGGGGCTCGGCAGATCAGTGTTTTTGTCGAAGGCGGCGGGACCAGACTTCTCAAGGTTATCGATGACGGTCAGGGCATGGATCAGGATGATATCATGCTTTGTCTCGAACGGCATGCCACTAGCAAGATTGCCACGCAAGCCGATCTTGCCGCCATCCATACCCTTGGCTTCCGTGGCGAAGCCATCCCCAGTATCGCCTCGGTATCGCTGTTAACCATCACGTCGCGGCCGCACAACTTCTCTTTGGGAACCATGGTGGAGGTCCGTTATGGCCGGGTGGAAAAGGTGCATGAGATGGGGTGTGCCGCCGGTACAGTCATGGAAGTGCGTAATCTGTTTGGTAATGTGCCGGCCCGTAGGAAGTTTTTGAAGTCGGCGCAGACCGAGTTGTTTCATATTGAAGAGGTGGTCCGGAGTTACGCAATCCAGTGCCATGGGCTCGGTATCAGTTATAGTGTTGACGGCCGGGAGATCTTCAGCCTGCAACCAGCTCCTGACGCCTGGGAAGAGAGGATCAGGAGTGTTTTAGGACGCAAGTTTGCAGCTGTTTTGATACCGGTGCACAGTGCCGGTTACTTGACTGGAGAGGCTGCGGAACTGGGGATTGCCGGATTTTTGCTGCCGCCGGCAGTATCCCATGGGACAAGCATTGGTTTGCGTCTGTTTGTCAACAATCGTTCTATCCGCGATCGCTTGGTGCAGCATGCCGTCAGCGAAGGCCTGCAAGGTGCTTTGATGAAGGGCCAGCGACCGGCCGGCGTACTTTGTCTCAGCCTGCAGCCCGAGGCGGTTGACGTCAACGTCCATCCCACCAAGCAGGAGGACCGTTTTCAAAAGCCCAATGCGGTTCATCAACTGGTTGTAACAACCGTGCGCAACGCGGTACAGCAGTATCAGGATGGAGTCAGGCAGGTCATTTTTGCCCCTCGGACCAGGAGCTTGGGAGAGTCGGTCAGGCCACCAGTCCAAGAGATAAACCGCCGGGCATCGGCCTGGAATCAAAGTGAGTTGCCGGTTCCTCTGCAAACCAGGGAGACCGACTTGCCAGGGCAAGAGGTTCTGGACGCGGTCCATGAGCCGATGTCAACGGTTGGATTTCCTCCGGTTCTCCCGGAAGAGCAGTCGATTAAAAATTCCTCCGCTTCGACTGCGGCCCCGACTCTGGCAGGGCAGGGAGTGCTCAGGCCAATCGGCCAGATTTTTAATGCCTATATCCTCTGCGAATCAGAAGAGGGTTTGGTTGCCATTGACCAGCATGCAGCACAGGAGAGGATGCTCTTTGAGGCCTTAAAAGAGCAGTATAGCGCTAAAGGGGTAGCACGCCAGCAGTTGCTGTTTCCTGCCATGATCGAGTGCTCGGCCGCCGAAATCGAAGCGATCCATCGCTATGGCGAGGAAATTTGCCGATTCGGTATTGATATTGCCGAGTTCGGTGGGGCAAGTTTCGTGATTAAGGCCGTACCTGCGGTTATGGCCAGGATACCGCCCGAGGAGACGGTGCGCGGCATCCTTGAACAACTTGCCGGTGATTCAGGAGAGGCGTTTGGCCCAGCGGCCCGGCGTCTTGAGACGGTGTTGGCCGGCATGGCCTGTAAGGCAGCTATTAAGGCCGGCCAACCTTTGGACTCTGTCGAGATTGAAAGCCTGCTCTGCAGGATGCGTGAAACAAAAGATTTTTGCCATTGTCCGCATGGTCGCCCGGTATTGAAGTGCTTCTCAGCAGCTGAAATCAGAAAGTGGTTCCAACGGACGTAATAATCTGGACAACAACGATATAACTAAATAAGGATTAGATCTATGACAACTGAGCCAGTAACTAAAACCGCATTCGAGGGACTCTCTTTGATTCACTGTGGCAAGGTCCGCGATCTTTACGAGGTGGAGGGCAAGCTATTGATGGTTGCCACCGACCGGATATCTGCCTTTGACGTGGTGATGGATGATCCAATTCCTGATAAGGGCAGAATCCTCACCCAGATGTCTCTCTTCTGGTTTGATTTTTTAAAAGAGATCATACCCAATCACCTGATCACCGCTGATGTCGAGAAATATCCGGCGGTTTGCGCACCATTCCGTAAACAGTTGCGGGGGCGAAGCATGTTGGTCCGCAAAGCCAGGCCCCTGCCGGTTGAGTGCATAGTCCGCGGCTATATCTCCGGGTCGTTCTGGAAGGCCTATACTCAAGGGACAACGGTTTGTGGCGTAGAGTTGCCGACGGGATTACGTGAATCAGACCAGTTTCCGCGGCCGCTTTTCACCCCTTCAACCAAGGCCGCTCTTGGGCAGCACGACGAGAATATCTCAATAACCGAGATGGAAAATATCGTCGGAAAGGTGGAAACTGCAAAAATTGTCGATGTCTGTATCAAGTTGTACGAAAAGGCGGCAGGCTATGCCCGGAGTCGGGGGATCATCATTGCTGACACCAAGTTCGAGCTTGGCTGGGATAACGGCGAGTTGATACTGATCGACGAGGCCCTGACCCCGGACTCCTCCCGCTTCTGGCCCGTCGATACCTATGCGCCGGGCGGTGGCCAGCCCAGCTTCGATAAACAGTTCCTGCGCGACTATCTCCTGTCGCTCGATTGGAACCAGAGCCCGCCGCCGCCCAAGCTGCCGGCCGAGATCATCAGCAAAACCGCTGACCGTTATCAGGAGGCATTGGCGAGGATCAGCGGTTGAAAGAGGGGCTGGTCAATCGCTATTGCCACGGGTTATTCTTCTAAAGCTGCCGTGATTACAGGCCGGTCTTGGCCAGTTGTTCGATAAGCTCTTGTTGGGCGGAAGTGAGTTCCTTAGGAACCTCAATGGCAATCTTGACAAACAGGTCGCCACGCTTGCCGCCCTGACTTGCCGGCAGACCGTGGTTCTTGAGCCGCAGCTTGCCTTGGTGCTGCATGCCTGCCGGTATCTTGACCTTGAGGTTCTTGCCGTCCAAAGTCGGTACCGCAATTTCGGTGCCCAGTACTGCCGCGCTGAAGGGCAGCAGCTTTTCGTAGATCAGCTCGTTGTTTTCTATGGTAAACAGTTGGTGGGGTTGGATGTGGATGAGCAGGAAGAGATCTCCGGCCGGGCCGCCCATAGGAGATGGCGCGCCTTTACCAGAAACCCTGAGTTTTTTCCCTTCCTCGATGCCTGCCGGAATCTTGACCGAGACCTTGCCGCTCAGGCCGTACTGGCCAAGGCTGATAGTTTTTTCGCTGCCCGTAACTACCTCTTCCAGGGTAATGGGCAGTTCGAGGATGGTATCGTTGCCCTTGACCGGGGCCTGTCTGCCACCGCCGAACCCGCCGCCGGAAAAATCATGCATGCCGCCGCCCTGATTGAATATGGACTCAAAGGGGCTGCCGCCCCGCATGGATGTCTGGCGGAATCCTCCTCCTCGCCCTCCACCGCTCCCCATATTGAGCCCGAACTCTCTTAAAATCGAACCGAGATCGACATTACGGAAAATATCTTCCTGGGAGTAGCGTTGGTGAAAGTCGTTTGAGCCAACGGTGTCGTACTGTTCCCGTTTCTCCTTGTCAGAAAGGACTGCGTAGGCTTCACTGATCTGTTTGAACTTTTCTTCGGCAGCCTTATTGTCCTTGTTGCGATCCGGATGATATTTCAGCGCCAGCTTACGGTAGGCCTTTTTAATCTCTTCAGGCGTTGCGGTTTTGGTTACCCCAAGCATTGCATAATAGTCGTTGGTTTTCATTGCCGTTACATCGTCCTGTGTGGTTTTTGTCTGTCCCCGGTTATCCATCAGGTTGTTTAGGCTGTAGACTGTTAGGTGTTGAACAGACTACAGCCTAAACAACCTGAGTAGTTAAAATAATACAGACAAAGACAACCGCAAGGGGGAAAGAATAAAGCACGGATATCTGCCCGTAGAATGTTTCGTACAATTCCTCAGAAAGGTACGTCGTCACCCATGGGAGGTTCAGGAAACGGGGGTTCTTCACTGTGTCCGGATGCGTTACTGTCTGAGGCGCCGCGTGCGCTCAGCATTTTCATCTCCCGTGCAACTATCTCAGTGATATAGCGGGTGTTACCATCTTTATCGTCCCATTTTCTGGTCTGCAGGCGGCCTTCAATATACACTTTGGAGCCTTTTGACAGGTACTCGCCGCAGATCTCGCCAAGTCTGGCAAATGCTACGATTTTATGCCATTCGGTCTGTTCTTCCTTTGTGCCGTCCTGCTTTTTCCAGGTCTCGGTAGTGGCGATCCGAAAGTTGGCAACGGCAGTGCCGTTCTGGGAATAGCGGACTTCCGGGTCGGCTCCCAGGTTGCCGATGAGGATGACTTTGTTAATCATTTTTGTCTCCTTCCAATTCGTTTGGATTTGGGGATATAAAAAAGGGTCAGGGTAGTAAATAATAATTCTTGGTCGACTGGTGCCAGTCTTAAATCCATTGGGCGTATTTTTGGGGCAACGCTGGATAAAACTGGGCAGTTGAATACTTTCTATATATATAGACTGGCGTTTATAAAAGCAACCAGGAAAAATTTCTGTCTTGTGCCAGTCACATATAACTCAGCAAATTCTGTTGATTTTTCTTGTTTTTCCCCTTTGTTTAATGTTAATAGTTTTGATAGATTAAAAACAATGATATTACCTTTTTTCAATGACTTAGGTGGGATGGCCATGGTTCTGTCAGACTAATTTCTCATGCACTTTTTACAGATGAAGCCATATGCTTCTGATCCGGTTATTTGTCTGGAGTTGATTCGATGATACCCATGAACATGCTTAGATATACCTTCTGCCTTATCTGGCTGCTGGCCGTGATTGATCAAAATGCAGCTGCGGAACTTCCGGCCCCTGTTTCTGCCCCAAACTCGACTGAATATACCATAACTGTTGTTCCTTTCTATACGCCGGAAAAAATATGGTCCCTGTACTCACCTTTTATCGATTTTCTTAAAGAAACAACAGGAATGCCTTGGGAACTCAAGTTCTATCCCAATCATGATTCACTCATTGATGGCCTCTGTAGCGGCAAGGTCTCTCTGGCCCTGCTTGGTCCGGTACCTTTAGGTCGGGTTATCGAAAAGTGCAGCGCAGAAGTTTTGGCGGTCGCTCTCGGTAAGGATGCTAAACCATTTTATCATTCCGTAGTGGTTACGAGTGATCAGAATATTCTATCTCTCGGGGACCTCAAGGGTAAAAAATTCGCCCTGTTCAAGGGATCGACCGCTTCTCATATCCTGCCTCGGAAAATGCTTAGAGATGCGGGGCTGCAAAAAAGTGATCTCACCCTGTTGTTTTATGAAAGTCAGGACAGTATTATGAATGCCCTGTTAAGTCATGAAGTTGATGCTGCCGGAGTAAAGGAGTCCTTGTATAAAAAATTTGAGAAGGCCTCGATCAAGGTTCTTCGGCAATCAGAGGTGCTGCCGAATTTTGCTTTTGCTGCGGCACCAACTCTCAGCAATCCAACCAAGAAGCTTTTTACAGAAGCGCTGTTTCATCTCAGTCCGCAGACGAATGAAAAGGACAAACAGCGCGTGCAGGCCTGGGATGATGAGATAAAAAACGGTTTCATCAAACCACCTCCCGACTTTAGTGCTTCCGTCCAAAAAATTCTTTTAATCTCCAATGAGATCATGCGTGAAGATCGATAGCAGGAGCCTCGGATACCGATTGTTTGTGCCGATCTTGACAACGATCGCCATCATCACGTTCACTCTGCTTATCCTGATCAATTATATTACCCATCGTATTCTCGATGACTATCATCGATTTATTGTCTCCGGCCACAACGAAGAGATCAGAAGTCTTCTCGACTCGTCAATTGCGGAACTTACCATGGCCAAGCTGCTTGACAAGCCGGCTCTTGTCGAGGCCAAGCAGAAATCTCTGGTTGAGGCCATCTCTTTAAAATGGCAGAGAAGGGAGATCGGCGGTTTAATCGTCGATCAAAAAGGTAACACCATAGTCTCCAGTTTTTCACCGGCACTTACTGCCGAAATTTCTAAAACGACTAGTAACGGTTTTATAAATATCGATAGTTCGCAGGGCAGACTTTATGGTCAAGCCTCGATATTCCATCCTTGGGATTGGCGGGTAATCACCATTGTCAGAAGTGAATCCAGTAAGTTGATCAACAAGGTGTACTATTTGGTGCCATTAGTTGCCGTGGGTTCGCTAACCATGTTGGCAGCCCTGCTCTTTCTGCTCCGCAAAAAACTCCAGAATCCTTTAACCACAATGGTTAACGCCGTAAGGAAGGAGGAGGCAGTATCTAAAACCGGGATAAGTGAATTTGACGATATCGGTCAGGCGATCAATGACGCTATGAACAGGGTAGCGGAAAGAACCACCGACCTGGCCGTAGAATTGGCAGAACGCAAAAGAGCCGAGGCGGTTGTCCGGGAGAGGGAGGCACGCATAAGATTACTGCTAAATTCGACCGCAGAAGGCATTTTTGGCGTTAATACCGACGATATCTGTACATTCTGCAATCCTGCCTGCTGCCGTCTGCTCGGCTATAACCAGGAGGATGATCTGCTGGGTAAAAAAATCCATGACCTGATCCATCATTCCTATCCTGACGGTCGACCTTATCCTCTAGAGGAGTGCCGTGTTTATGAAGTCTGCCGGACAGGACATGGTACTCATGTCAATAACGAGGTTTTTTTTAAGGCGGATGGCAGCAGTCTGCCGGTGGAATACTGGTCATATCCCCTTTCCGAGGCCGGCACGGTAAGGGGTGCGGTCGTGACATTCATCGATATCACTGAACGTAAACAGGCAGAGGAGGCCCTTCGGTCCGAAAAAAATAAATTTGAGGCGATTATCGCAGCGTTGGGTGATGGCCTTAGCATCCTGGATCGAGATTATAAAATACTCTTTCAGAACGAGGTGCACAAAAACTTTTTCGGTGATCATACGGGTGAAATATGTTTCAAGGCCTTTGAACAGAAGGAGAATAGATGTCCGGGTTGTCCCGTTGCTCTGGCCTTTGACGACGGAGGTATCCATTCCAAGGGGAAATCATATAAAAGCCCCGAAGGTGTCAGACATTTTGAGAAAACTGTTTCTCCTCTTCGTGATGCTTCCGGCACAATCGTGGCCGGCATTGAGGTTGTCCGGGATATAACCGAGCGCCAACGGGCAGAAGAGCAGTTGCGTCAGGCCCAAAAGATGGAAAGCATCGGCCATCTGGCCGGCGGTGTCGCCCATGATTTCAATAATGTGCTGACCGTGGTTCAGGGCTATGCCGAACTATTGCATCATGAAATTCCGGCCTCGTTCTCTTTGCTGCACAACTATGTTGATGAGATTGCAGCGGCAAGTCAGCATGGCTCTGCGATCACCCGGCAAATCCTGGCTTTCAGCAGAAAAGAGACTATTACCATCCAATCCGTCAACCTGAATGATCTGGTCTTCGCAATTGAGAAGATGTTGCGCCGCCTGGTTCGTGAAGATATCGACATTCAGATTAATATTGGCAAGAAGCCACTGGTGATCAAAGCAGACCCAGGCCAGATTGATCAGATCCTGATAAATCTGACTACAAATGCGCGGGACGCTATGCCTGAAGGTGGGGTGCTGCATATTGCCGTGGAACAGATCAGCCTTGATCAGGAGTTTACTTTGATTCATGGCTATGGAATGCCGGGTGATTATGCCCTGCTGATCATATCAGACACCGGGAGTGGTATGGATGAAACTGTCCAGAAACAGATATTCGACCCATTCTTTACTACCAAGGAGGTCGGCAAGGGCACAGGCCTAGGGCTGTCGATGGTATATGGTATTGTCAAAAAACATGGTGGCTATATCAATGTTTATAGTGAACGAGACGTTGGCACGGTTTTCAAGATTTATCTGCCTCTTGCCGATGACTCTTCACAACAGGGGATAATTCAGGGATCTCCCAACTCCGGAGAACTTCTCGGTGGTACGGAAACAATTCTAGTAGTTGAAGACAACAGCTCTTTACGATTACTGCTCATGACGATTCTCGAACGCGCCGGATACACTGTCATTGAAGCGGTGGACGGTGAGGAGGCAGTCAAGAAATATACACAATTAAAAGATAGTATCCACCTTGCCATGCTCGACGGCATCATGCCTCGCAAGAATGGCAAGCAGGCGTTGCTCGAGATGCGAGCCCTGAATCCTTACCTCAAGGCCATTATCGTGAGCGGTTATGCCGAAGAGATCTTTTCTCGTAATGATCTGACTGAGTTGCAGGTGACCTTTATTGCCAAGCCGATAGTTAGAAAAGAGATCCTGCAGAAGATTCGTGAGGTCCTCGATTCCTCAGAGTCTATCGCTCAGAAAACATGATATAACATATTGAAAATATGATAAAAAATAATTTTTGCTATTAGCAAAGTCTTGCGATTTTATTTGGTATATTTTAGTATGGAATACACAATAATGAGTCTGTTGTTGCCTATTGCTCGGAGATAGTGGTTATGAAAAGGATTTTATTGGCATTACTAGCTATATCGCTTGGTTATCCGGCCTTCGTCAAGGCCGACTGTATCCAGGGGGACTGCATGAACGGCCCCGGCATTAAAACCTACGCCGGCGGTGGTCGTTATGAAGGTGGATTCAAGAACAGCCGCAACCATGGCAAGGGTGTCAGGATTTTTGCCAATAACAGCCGTTATGAGGGTGACTGGGTTGACGGCCTGCAGGACGGCAAGGGCGTTTTTGTCTATCTGGATGGCAGCAAGTATGTGGGCGATTTCAAGGAGGATAGACGGGAAGGTAAAGGCGTTCTGACTTTTGGCGATGGCAGTCGCTATGACGGTATGTTTTTAAACGATGAATTTAATGGCAAAGGCCTGCTGGTGTCGAGCGACGGCAGTCGTTATGAAGGGTTTTTTAAAGATGGTTTGCCTGATGGCCAGGGGGGGATTACCTCGCCGGATGGCGGCAGTTATAAGGGAGAATGGAAAGAGGGACGCTATCATGGCCAGGGTAAATTTATCTTCCCGGATGGTATGGTTTACGAAGGAGGTTTTGCGGCTAATCTGCCGGATGGCAAAGTAACCAAAAATCATCAAAAATTCGGGCAGTTTCAGGGCGAGTTCAAGGCCGGGGTTCTTGTCGGTTCCTGGATACGAATCTATGCCGATGGCAGTCGTTATGAAGGCGAGTTTAAGAACACCCAGAAACATGGGGATGGTGTGTTCACATACCCGGATGGTCTGCAGTACTCAGGGAAATGGCGCGACTCTAAAAGGCATGGTGAAGGCAAGGAGACCTTTCCACAGGGTATTCGCTACGCAGGCCGTTACAAGGAGGATAAGCTATACGGCCAGGGAGTGCTTGTTTTTGTCGA
>MGTA01000009.1:5356-13320 GCA_001799225.1 Deltaproteobacteria bacterium RIFOXYD12_FULL_50_9 | reverse complement strand
AAGGGGACGAGCCGAATGGTAAAGGGGTTTTGACCTTTCCGGATGGTGGGCGTTACGAGGGCGATTTTTTCATGGGCTTGTTCCATGGTTCCGGCGTTTTTATTGCCACAAACGGTGAGCGTTATGAAGGTCCGTGGGACAATGGCTTGCCACAAGGCCAAGGCGTTTTGAGTTGGTCGGATAAAAGCCGTTATGAAGGTGAATTTAAGGGTGGGCGGTTTGACGGCGATGGAACTCTTACCTTTGCCGATGGCAGTGTCTATCAGGGGCAGTTTAAGAATGGCGAGTATGTCGGTCAGGGGACACTCAGCTACAGTGATGGCCGCAAATATGTTGGGCAATTCCGCGATGGTAGTTTTAACGGCCGGGGGATCTATACTCATCCGAAGGTAGGTGTTTATGATGGCGCTTTTTGGAACGGAGCGTTCAACGGTCAGGGAGTTTTGACTTTTATCAATGGGACCAGCTATGACGGTCAGTTTGAAAACGGGGCGTATCAGGGTAATGGCGTTAGGAATTATGCTGACGGCAGTAGTTATACCGGAACCTTTAAACAGAATTTATTCGATGGCAAGGGGATTTTGAGTCTTGCTGCCGGCAGTGAGTACAACGGGGATTGGGCCGGCGGCGTGGCCAGTGGTGAGGGCAAGTTTATTTTTGACAACCGGGATTTTTACGCCGGCCAGTTTAAGAACGGCCGGCAGGAGGGCAGTGGGACCTATGAGTTCTATTCCGGCGCGATATGTCAGGGTGAATTTAAGGATGGTGTGTTGTCCGGCCCAGGGATCTATACCTTTCTAGACGGCCGCATCTATGAGGGCTCCTTCCGGAACGGCAAGGCCGAGGGGGCCGGCGTCCTGACTAAGCCGGGCGGGGAGAAGATATCCGGAATCTGGAAGGATAATCAACTGGTCAGCGGCAACTGATTCAACGTTATTCACGCCGTTCCTAAAAAGCTACAGACTAAACAACCTGAGTAGTTCTTACTGGTTGTAGCGGTCTTCGCAGGAGAGGACCAGTTCCTTCTCTGCGTCGATAAGTACTTGTTTGGCCTGCTCAACATCCCGGTTGATCTGGGCGCTCAGTTCTTTGGGGCCGGCAAACCGCTGTTCGCTTCTCAGATATTTGAGCAGATTGATCTTGATGGATTTACCGTAGATCTCCTGGTTGAAATTGAAGATATGGGTCTCGGCGGAGAGTTGGTTTTCACCGAAGGTGGGGTTGTAACCAAAGTTCATGACCCCGCCGTAGCAGCGGCCTGCATATACAACATGGGTGACATAGACCCCGTGTTTGGGACAGAGATCCTCTTCGGCAATGTGGATATTGGCAGTAGGAAAACCAACTACCGGCCCACCGCGCTGCTTGCCGATCAGCACATTGCCGCGGATCTGATAGAAGCGGCCAAGGAGTTTTTTTACCTCGCCCATCAGACCCTGCGCCACGAGTTCGCGGATTTTTGTACTGCTTGACAGCATATCGTCGACATATAGCGGTTCGACAACCGAAACTGCAAAGCCCTTTTGCAGCCCCTGGTTTTTTAGAAAAGGGATATCTCCCTGTCTGCCCTTGCCAAAGGCGTAGTCATAACCTACGACCAGTTCTTTAACCCCGATAGTCCTGATCAGTGCGTCATCAACAAAATCTTCCGCCTGGGTGTTGGCAAATTCCCTGGTAAAAGGGATGACGATCAGGACATCGATTTTGGCCATGTCGATCAACTCGAGTTTTTGTTCATAAGTGGAAATGAGTTTAATGCCGATATCCGGTCTGACCACCTTCAAAGGATGGGGTTCGAAGGTTATAACCACACTGGTGCCGTTGTTCTGGCGGGCTTTGGTGACCACATCACTGAAGAGTTTCTGGTGACCGCGATGGACACCGTCAAAGTTGCCGATTGTCACATAGGCGTTTGGAATGGGTTCCTTGATCTCTTCAAGACATTTATAGATTTTCATAACCTGTTGTTCTCTCATTTGTTTTGCGGTTAAAGCTTTGGGCTGATGGTCTAAGACCATCGTCTATGAGGATAATTCCCTTGACAAACAAGGCTGAGAAAAATTATTATCCCCTTTTCACGGTGTGCCGAAGTGGCGGAATTGGTAGACGCGCTAGGTTCAGGGTCTAGTGGGGGTTTCCTCGTGGGAGTTCAAATCTCCCCTTCGGCACCAGGTTGTCTTGTTCAACAGCAACAAAGTTTTTTCTCTTTTTTTCCTTTTTTATCGGGCAGTGTGCTCCGATGCCTCTCTTTACTGATCTTTTTTCCGGATGTCAAGGAATCTCCCGGGGTTGGGGTGGGATGTTGCGCCATTTTTCTCAGCCGGGCCGCAGGTTGCCGGTTGTGCCGAGGCGAAAGTGGAAACTCCAGTAATAAGCGGGGTGGCAGGCGTAACTCCAAAGTATCGGCAGGCCCTGCACTGGTCTCTGGTGCTGACCGCTGTTGGTATCCCCCACGTCCTGCGGCGACAGACCGGCGGTTGGACCATCCTTGTGCCCCCGGAGGAGGATGTATCCTCACGTCGAGAGATAGAGGCTTATGAGGCGGAAAACCGCAACTGGCCGCCGCCGCGTATGGCGGAATCTCCGGAGGAACGGCGGCGTTTTGCCTCTACCGCCGAGCCGCCGACCATAGTTGTCATAGGTGGTCTGCTGGTCTTTTACGCGCTGACCGGCCCTTGGTCTGAGAAAAGCATCTGGTTCGAGCAGGGAGCGGTTTCGGTCCGGCGGATTTTGGAGCAGGGTGAATGGTGGCGGGTGGTTACGGCTCTTACCTTGCATGCTGATCCGGTCCATCTTTTCGGTAATGCCTTGATCGGTGGGGCATTCATCCATTTCCTGAGCAGAATGCTGGGCAGCGGGTTTGCCTGGTCTTTGATCCTTTTTGCCGGCGCCCTGGGCAACACACTTAATGTTCTGTTTCGGGATGGAAATTTTCTGTCAGTCGGGTTTTCAACGGCTATTTTCGGTGCTATCGGTATCTTCTGCGGCTTGAAGGTGCGTCCCGGCATGGCCCTTCGGGAACTGGTGTTGCCGGCCGGCGCCGGAATAGGCCTTTTCGCCATGCTTGGTGTTGAGGGTAAGCAGACTGATCTTGGCGCTCATCTCTGGGGCCTGGTGGCAGGTGGAGGCTTGGGCATGGCCGTATCCTTAATTCCTGCATTTTACCTTCTGACTCGCAAGGCCTGGGTCCAGGCCTTGCTTTTTCTGGTTTGCTGCCTGGTTGTAATTGGCAGCTGGCAGCTGGCCTTGTAATTGTAAAAGAATTACCTTGTAATCACCCTTTGGATTTGAGAAGGTTATGGATAATCGATACTTGCAAAAGATCAACCTGCTGTTTCTATACAAAAACAGGATAACTCAAGGAGTCACCTATGGCATGGGATGACCAACAGCCGCCTTGGGGGCAGAAGCGCCCGCCAACCTTGGAGACGGTAATCGCCTCCATGATAAAAAAATTAAAGGATGCCTTTGACGGCAGTAAAGTCAGCGGTACAGGCGCCGGCCCAACAGGTCAGGGTGGAAATCCGACCAGTGCGGGCGGGGGACTTTCGGGTCGGAAATTCGAAATGAACAAGGCGCTTATGGTGGCAGCGGTGTTGATCGCCATCGGCACGTCGTATGCCTGCTTTTTCACCATTTTGCCGGGTCAGAAGGGGTTGGTGCTGCGTTTCGGCAAGTATAATCGGATCGCCTCGTCAGGGCTTAATTTGAAAGTGCCGCTAATTGAGAATTTGATCAAGGTCGATGTCGAAACGGTCCGCAAGGAGGAGTTTGGTTTCCGGACTATTCAACCGGGTCAGAAATCAGTGTTTGAGAAAAAAGGGTATGAGGCTGAATCCCTCATGCTTACCGGCGATAAGAACGTCATTGATGTCGAGTGGATTGTCCAGTACAAGGTGCGGGATCCGTTTGATTTTGTTTTCAAGGTCAGGGACGTGCCGCAGGCGGTCCGCGATATTTCTGAAATGGTTGTGCGTCGCATGGTTGGTAATCAGGATTTCGATTTTGTGCTTGGTAACCGTGAAATTTTGGAAGCCGGCACGGTCAAGGAGTTGCAGCAAGCTCTTGACCGTTATGAGAGTGGTGTGCAGATCCTGACCGTCAAACTGCAGGATGTTAATCCTCCGGATGCGGTAAAACAGGCATTTAACGAGGTTAACGAAGCGGATCAAGACATGAAACGCCTGGTGAATGAGGCTGAGGAGAACTATAACCAGATAATTCCCAAGGCTCGGGGCGGCGCCAAGAAGGTTCTTGAAGAGTCTTATGGTTATGCGGTTGAGCGCGTCAACCTGGCTCAGGGCGATGCCTCGAGATTCATGGCCATCCACAAAGAGTACAAGAGCGCCAGAGAAGTTACTCGGCAGCGCATGTACCTTGAGGCCATGCAGCAGGTCCTGCCAACGGTGAAAGAGGTGTATGTCCTTGACAAGGACCAGAAATCGATCCTGCCCTTTTTGGATCTGACCGGTTCCAGAAAGATCGAAAAACAATGATGGCCAAGCAGGGGAGGCGGACGTGAACAAGATATTGCGATATTTATTGATCGGTGGTGTAGTTGCCCTGACTATAACCCTTCTGGACGGCTTTTATATCCTGCCTGAAGGTAAACAGGCAGTGGTTACCCAATTTGGTAAACCTGTGGGCGCGCCGGCCACTGAGGCCGGGCTTAAATTCAAAACGCCCTTTATCCAGGACGTTACCTTTTTCGAGAAGAAGATCCTGATCTGGGACGGTGAACCTAATCAGATCCCCACCAAGGATAAAACCTTCATCTATATCGATGTTACGGCCCGCTGGCGGATCAACGATCCTTTAAAGTTCTTGAAAACCGTCAACAATATCAGCAGGGCTCAAGGCGTTCTTGACGATGTCGTGGACAGCGCGGTTCGCGATCTGGTTAACAAGAACAACCTTGTGGAACTGGTAAGGAGTTCCGACTGGGTGAAGAGCGATAACCGGTCTATATCATCAGTCGGCCAGGGTGAGGAGGAAGAGGCCATCATTCACGGTCGGGATAAGATTTCGGATATGGTGCACGAATTAGCCTCGCAGATCACTCCCAAATATGGCATCGATTTGCTTGACGTGATGATTAAGCGGGTCAACTATATCGATTCGGTGCGGCTTAAGGTCTATGAACGGATGATTTCGGAAAGAAAGCGGATTGCCGCTGAAAAGAGATCTCTGGGCGAGGGCCAGAAGGCCGAGATCCTGGGTAAGGTTGATCGGGAGTTGAAGGAGATCACCTCCAAGGCCGGCCGGGAAGCCCAGGAGATTAAGGGCAAGGCCGACGCCGAGGCGACCAGGATTTACGCTCATGCCTATAATCAGGATCCTGAGTTCTATGCCTTTTACAAGTCATTGGAGAGTTATAAGACCACCATCGGCGAAAATACCCGCCTGGTGATCTCCTCTGATTCGCAGTTCTATAAGTATTTGAATTCGATTAAATGAGCCTGATCGGGCAGCCACACAGGGCTGCCCCTACCAGTCATTTCGACCGATGATAGTGGCAGCGTGGCTATGTTCCCACTATTGACATCCATGATATTTACGAGTAGCTTGTAAATATCATGGATAAAAAACGAGCCCTCGAAGATAAAATCAACCGCTTGCTGGAGATGTTTCCGGTAGTGGCGGTTATCGGCCCCCGGCAATGCGGTAAGTCCACCCTGGTCAGGCAGTTGCGTCCTGGCTGGAAATATTATGACTTGGAAAGCCCCGACGACTATCAACTGATCAGCAGCGATCCCAAGAGCTTTCTAGATCTGCATCCGGGTGAGGTGATAATTGATGAGGCCCAGCAATACCCTGAACTGTTCAAGGTGCTCAGGGGTGTTGTCGATGCCGACCGGACCCGCAAGGGGAGATTTTTGCTTACCGGTTCCAGTTCTCCGGAAATCGTCAAAGGGATTACCGAGAGCCTGGCCGGCCGGATCGTGACGGTGGAATTATGGCCATTCAAGCAGAATGAGTTCCGGGAAGTTCCGCTTTCCCAATTCTATCAAATGGTGACTGACAGAGCGGCCACCCCACGTGATTTTCTTGCCCTGCAGCCGGTCCTGGCGTTGCCGGAGAGCCTGTGGATCTGGCTGCGCGGAGGTTTCCCCGAGCCGCTTATCGCCGGAGCAGGCGATGATGATTTTTATCAGCAGTGGTTGGAGAGTTATATCGTCAATTATGTCGGGCGGGACATCAGGCAGCTCTTCCCGCGGCTTAACATCCATAACTTTAGAAGATTTCTCACTCTGCTCGCCCAGTTCTCCGGCCATCAGCTCAACATGAGCGACATGGCCAGGGCTCTGGAAGTCAGCGTCTCGACCATCAAGGACTATCTCGACATTATTCACCAGACCTTCCTGTGGCGCAACCTGCCCCCTTATACCGGCAACCGTTTGAAAAAGGTCCAGAAGGCCAAAAAAGGTTTTCTCCGGGATCAAGGGTTGCTGCACTATTTTCTTAAGATTTCCGATCTGGACCGATTGCTGTTACATCCGGTTGCCGGCTTCTCCTTCGAAAGTTTCGTGAGCGAGGAGATCATTCGGGGTCTGCAGGCCACCATGGCGACGCAGTTGGATTTTTCCTATTACCGGACCATTGACAAGGCCGAGGTTGATCTGGTCATTGAAGGGAGTTTCGGTACCGTGCCGGTGGCAATTAAGCTTGATTCCATGGTGAGGAAGGGTGCTCTGCGGGGCCTTGAGAACTTTCTGTCCGACACCGGCAGCTCCTACGGGATATTGATTAACCGGGGGAAAAGACCGGAAATGCTTAGCGACAACATTGTGCAGATTCCGGTAAATTATCTTTGAAAAAGGGCAGGAGGCCTAGCCTGTCCTTACTTCAGTACATCTTCAGTAAGATAAGAGGGCCGTTGATCCCGCGGATTATAGGGGATGCGGCCTTTCTTTTCAAGCAGGTCAAGGAATGAGTCCAGCTCGCTCTCCTCGTTTATTCTATCGGTGCCCAACTGGGTAAACCGGCAGGTACAGGTGATGATCTGACCGCCACACCAGGGGCAGAGCTCCAACGGGCAGCCTGAAATATGGTTTTCTCCCTCGGCCACTGAACAGATCGGGCAGAGATCCTGAGCCAGATGGGTCGGGGTGTGTTCAACGGCCTCGGCAAGTGTTTCGTGTCGTTTCAAAAAGTCGTCACGATCTTTGTAGCCAAAAAAGCTAAGCACCTCCTCATCCCATATTCCTTCTTTGATAGGTCCAAGAAATTCAGCCTTCTCCGTGGTCACGATATAAAGATAACTGTCAAGGATTGTGGTAGCGCAGAGCAGGAAGGCGCCACGCTTGCGGTCCAGGCAGTACAGGGCGGTAATGGCATCATCCTTGGCCTCCGGCAGATAGCTGTAAAATTCCTTGAATAGCGTGAGGGCAATTGGATCGGTTGCATAGCGGTTGATGAATTTTTCGGCTTTGGCCATGGCTTTTTTGGGTACGGCATACTGCATCAGCAGTCGGATTTCCTTTAAACGTTCGTCATAGGTAAGAATGGCCACGGATAACCTCGTCGGATTAGGGGGATTTTCAGGCAGTAATGGCGGCAATCCACTGCCTGGTTTCTTTTTTAATATCAATAGCCTGAGTGAGCGCGGTTACGACTGCCAACCGTCTGGCGCCAAGTGTGATGAGGGATGGGACATGTTCAATTTTGATGCCGCCCATGACCGTGAAAGGGAGAGCGCTTTTGGCGCTGAATCTTCGGATGGCGTCTGTGCCGAGAAAGGCGGTAAGGCCCTGCTTGGTGGCGGTCGGGAATAAAGGGCCGATATTGAAGTAAGAGGCGCCACGGTCCTCGGCTGTTGCAGCCTGTTCCGCATTGTTGCAGGAGAGGCCGATAATGAGGTCGGGTGCGAGTTTTCTGGCCTCTTGGGCCGGAATGTCGCTGTTGCCGAGATGAATGCCGTCAGCTTGCGCAAGCAAGGCAATGTCGAGCCGGTTGTTGACAAT
>MGTA01000009.1:0-5343 GCA_001799225.1 Deltaproteobacteria bacterium RIFOXYD12_FULL_50_9 | reverse complement strand
GCCGCTCAACACGGCCTCCAGCCATTCGTTGTCGGTCCGGCCATTGGCCAATTTTTCGCAGGAGACCGGGTATACGGTAACTTCATGCAGAAATTTTTTCAGCCGCTGCTCTAACAGATCAGACATGAGGTCCTTTTTAAAAAACCGTAAGAAACTTGAAGAATAGGGTGGATAGTTTTATAATAATACGTTCAGAGGTTTTTTTCATCCATTGATATGGTTCGGGTTGGCAGTTTGCCTTTTGCCTGTCGGTTGCCTGGCCGGACTCTTATGTTGCTAACCGTTTAAAGGAACTCTTCATGCTGACTAACTCATTTACTGGTGAAACCGCTGAACTCATTATCGACGGCAAGGGGTATCGTCTGCCGATCATCATGGGCACGGAAGGCGAGCGGGCTATCGATATCAGATTGTTACGGGCGCAGAGCGGTTATGTCACCTTGGACAGCGGGTATATGAACACCGGCTCGTGTCTTAGTGAGATCACCTATCTCGATGGTGAAAAAGGTATTCTGCAGTATCGTGGATACAGCGTTGAAGATCTTGCCGAACAATGCTCTTTTGTCGAGGTCGCCTACCTGCTGGTCAATGGCAGCCTGCCCACCCGGGATGAACTCAAGAATTTCAGCCATATGCTTGGTAAGTATGCCCTGCTGCACGAGGACATGGTGCATTTCTTCGACCGTTTTCCACCTAATGCTCCACCCATGTCAATCCTCTCTTCCATGGTGAACTCGCTTTGTACCTTCTATCCGGAGATGGTCAACAACCCCCTGGAAAAGATCGACAAGATGACAGCCCGCCTGATCTCCAAGGTGCGAACCGTAGCGGCTTTTTCCTATAAAAAATCTATGGGCCATCCGCTGGTTTATCCGCGACATGATCTTTCGTACTGCGCCAATTTTTTGAATATGATGTTTGATTCGCCGGTTAATCCCTATGAGGTTCGCGAAGAGGTTGTCCGGGCCTTGAACAAGCTGCTCATCCTGCACGGCGATCATGAACAGAACTGTTCGACCTCCACTGTCCGGTTGGTGGGCAGCGCCCGGGTGAACCTCTATGCCTCGATTTCCGCAGGCATCAGCGCCCTCTGGGGTCCGATGCATGGAGGGGCTAATCAGGCGGTAGTCGAAATGCTTGAGGAGATTTATCTTAATGGCGGAGACTATAAGAGATATATCGAGCGGGCCAAGGATTCGAAAGATCCGTTCAGGCTTTCCGGCTTTGGGCACAGGGTTTACAAGACCTTTGATCCCAGGTCAAAAATCATCAAACAGGTCTGCGATGAGATGCTGAACGCCCTCAAGCTTTCTGATCCGTTACTGGATATTGCAAAAGAGATAGAGCGGGTTGTTCTCAAGGATGAGTATTTTATTGAGCGGCATCTTTATCCCAATGTCGATTTTTATAGTGGGATTATCTATAGGGCGATCGGCATTCCCAAGAATATGTATACCGTGATGTTTGCCTTGGGTCGTTTGCCTGGCTGGATAGCGCACTGGAAAGAGATGTGGGATGATCCGAACTGGCGGATCGGCAGACCACGGCAGATTTACACCGGGCCAAAGCTGCGCCCCTTTGTACCCATTGATCAGAGGAGTTCCGCCTAAGATTTTTTGCTGTTTCCCCAGGGCGTTTTGTCACTTGTGTTGGGTTACGCCAAGATGATAGCATTGTTACAGGAGTTTTATGCGGAAGGCATGATGCCGGCTTACAGGTGAGTAGTTATGCAGGTGCAAAATTCTCAATTTTCATTTATGGCGAAGCCGAGTGTCGGCCGGAGCGTCCGCCCTGCTGATGTCGTTGGGGGTGAGCGTCTCTCCGGCGTCGCAGGGCCGGAAAAATCAGCAGATTTCGCAAAACCGAAAAATTCTGCCTCCTCTGGCGAACCTGTTTCGGAGAAGAAACAGCCTGCTGATTCTCAGAAGTTAGGCGAGATCTCTGGTCAAGCAGATAACTCTGTCGGCCAGCCGGAGCAGGTAAAACAGCAGGAGAGCGAAAAGCCCAACGTATCGACCGGTAAAAAAGGGTTGAACGGCAAACCATTGTCCTCGGCTGAATTAGGTCTGTTGGTGCAGTTGCAGCAGATTGATATGTCTGTCCGCAGTCATGAGCAGGCACATCTGGCGACCGCCGGTTCGTATGCGAGAAGTGCAGCGAGTTTTTCTTATGCCAGAGGGCCGGATGGTCGTAATTATGCGGTTGGCGGTGAGGTACAGATCGACACCTCGCCAGAGTCAAGGCCGGAGCAGACTATCTCAAAGATGATGGTGGTCCGTTCAGCTGCGCTGGCGCCGGCCGACCCATCGCCGCAGGACCGGCAGGTTGCGGCCCAGGCCTCGGTTCAGATGGTTAAGGCTAGTCAGGAGATCAGTGCTCTTCGCGTTGGCGAAGCCGAACAGGGTAATCAAAAGAGTGCCGGCGGTTCGGAAACTGAGGGTGATCAGGGTAATGGTGTTAGTCCGACCAGTCCGACCAGTCCGACAGGTCAGATAAATAAGACCAGTGTCGATAGCTCTGGCCGGCCACCATCGGCACCAGAAAGTCAAGGTCGCCGCAAACCTGTCCAGGTCGCTTACCGCCATGCTTCTGTAGGTACCGGTTTCCGGCCGGCTGTTGATATCATGGCCTAGCTGTGATAAATATCCTGCCTACAGACCACCGCACATGAGTTCGTAATTTTCACACTCATTCCGGTTGACGAAAGGGCAGGGGCTTGTTCTGAACCACATGCGTTTTGGGCACCAGTATCTGTCTTTATACGGCTCGTTGCAGCCGTCGGCAGTAAGTTGTCTGCGGCTCTTATCACCGTACCTGACCTCTCTTCCTTGAACTGAAAATTTCCAGATTGCCATCTCACTCCCTCCTCTTGTATTGGAGTGACAAAACCTCGTCTCTTTTAACTCTTTATCGGTTCATTAGGGACAACTGATGAAGAATATTGACTATGAAAGAGCAGCATGTTAAAAAATTATTAATAATTGAGGCTTCTGGGCTGGCAGATAAAATTCCATCAGGGATTTTTTTGCCGGCTTATTGATTTATTGATGGAGTTGAACGGAAATGCGTACGGATATAGTGCATAGTGGCGCTGGTGAACTCACCTACGAGATCAGGAATATAGTTAATGTCGGTGAGAAGCTGCAAAAAATGGGGATCACGACTTACTGGGAGAACATCGGCGATCCTATTGCCAAGGGTGAGAAGATCCCCGAGTGGATGAAGAAGATCGTAGCTGATGTTGTGATGCAGGATTGCTCCTACGGTTACAGTCCCACCCGTGGGATGTTGGAAACCAGGGAGTTTTTAGCCAACCAGACCAACAAGCGTGGCGGCGCCCAGATTACCTCTGAAGATATAATATTCTTTAACGGCCTTGGCGACGCGATCGGTAAGATCTATGGCTTTTTAAGGCCGACAGCTCGGATTGTTGTGCCATCCCCGAGCTATACGACCCACTCCTCGGCTGAGGCGGCCCACGCCGGTGATCGACCGGTGACCTACTGGCTGGATCCGCAGAACAGTTGGTATCCGGATCTTGATGATCTTGAAAAACGTATCAAGTACAACCCTGCGGTCGTCGGTATCCTGATCATCAATCCGGATAATCCAACCGGCGCGGTTTATCCTGAGGCGATTTTGCGGGGCATGGTTGCTCTGGCAAAAAAGTATGACTTGTTTGTGATCTGTGATGAGGTCTACTTGAATATTGTCTATAACGGTCAGACCACCCTGCCGCTTTCCGATATAATTGGCGAGGTGCCGGCTATTGTCATGCGGGGTATATCCAAGGAGATGCCGTGGCCCGGCTCGCGTTGCGGTTGGATCGAGGTCTATAACGGCCACCGGGATCCGATGTTTAAAAAATACGTGGCTTCCATTTTGAACGCCAAGATGCTTGAGGTCTGTTCGACAACGTTGCCCCAGAAGTGTCTGCCCCTGGTTATGAGTCACCCTCTGTATCGCTCGTATCTGCAGGAGCGAATTGAACGGTACGAGAAGTTTTCGCGGATTGCTTATGACTGCCTGAAGGATATTCCGGGGGTAATCGCTAACTGTACAAACGGTGCTTTCTATATGAGCGTCGCTTTTTCTGAGGGCGTTTTGAACAACCGTCAGTCTCTGCCTATTGCTATCAAGGAGGTGCGAGAGCACGTCGAAGGCCTGGTCAATCAGCCCGGGGTCTCGCTTGATAAGCGTTTTGTTTACTACCTGCTGGGCGCAACGGGTGTTTGTGTAGTACCGCTCACTTCTTTTGCGACCGATTTGCAAGGATTCAGGGTCACCCTGCTGGAGCGCGATGAGACAAAATTCCGGATGATCTTCAATATTATTGCCGATGCCATTCAGAAATACACCGGATCGGCGTGAATGAGTATTTAGCCATGCCTTTTAAAAATCAGAAACAGAGAGCGTCAGGGAGGCCAACTGAAGCCAGAGTGCCTAAAGGGTGTCCGCAATATCCTGAAGGCGGTTATGATCTGATTGCCGGTACAAGAAGAAATTCACTTGCGCAACGTCTGCAGGAGACGATTTTTAAGTTTGACAGGTCAGGTGATCTCCACAATCTGCTCTCCTCCCTGCAGCAACTGCTCAAGGAAGGGTTGCCGGTTGCTGACATTGACGGCCTCACTGTGCAGGTCTCAGGTGGAAAGTTGCGGACCGCATGTAAGTTGAAATTGCCGGATTATGGAACTATTCAGGTGGTGGTAAGTCAGGATGAGTGGGAATTTTCCGCCGAAGTTCTAGAAAAGGAAATTGCTCCGGTAGAGGTTTCGGCTATCACCAGTTGTCCACTGGTCGGCCCTGAAGATTACGGGGTGTGCAACCCGGATACCTGTATAACCATTAAGCAGTTGCAGGAAAGGCTGAACGCTGTTACTCCGTCCAATTCCGCATGATCTCTGAAAAGGGTATCTCTCCCTGCACCATCAAACTCCTCTCCTCCAATACGGCCAAGAAGACCAAGAATATCCGGACCTCGCAAGTACTGGCTGCAGACTGATCCAAACTGGTACAGCACTGAATCTCCGGCATCGTGGCCAAGGGCGTCGTTGACATTTTTAAAATGGTCGAGGTCCATCATTAGTAAAGACAAGGGTAGGGCATGGCGCCGCGACCGCATTATTTCCACCTCACCAAGTTTGATAAAGGATCTGCGGTTATGCAATCCGCTCAGCTCATCAAAGGTGGCGGCATGCTCCTCTACGTCGTAAATCTTGTAAATTCCCTGCCGCAGCTTGTTGGTCAGCAGAAAGTAGACTGCCAGCGACAGACCGGCCAGCAGGATTAACCCAAGTTTAACAAATTTAAGGCTATAGATGGTTAGTCCTAACTAATTTC
>MGTA01000008.1:3991-11907 GCA_001799225.1 Deltaproteobacteria bacterium RIFOXYD12_FULL_50_9 | reverse complement strand
ACAGATTCTGCGGATGAACCGCTTTTGGATGTAATACCCACACTTTTGCTTTTTTTGCGTTATCGGTGTGATTCAAAAACCAACCAGGGAATAATACGACGGGCTTGATGGTAAATTCTTTTCCAGTTGTTGTTTGTAAAGTGTTACATAACCATTTTGATGCTGCAGCAGCTTGGATTATTGGGGCATCAGATTTAATTCTATTTGGTATCGTTATTTTTTCCCCGTCATACCACATCTCGGCTTTCCCTTTTAGGGGCACGCTATAAGTTTTTGTTTCTATGGTGTAAATTCCCTTTTTTGAAATAATTACGTGATCTATATTGAAATTTTCTCCGGGGATGTCATGAAGTACTTTGTAGCCTTTCTCTCGCAACTCATCCAGTAGTTCTCCGACTTCTTTTTCTCCGTCTCTTCCTATTCTGAGCGATTTGACTTCATATCGTATTTTTTTAATTTTATAAAAAGCGTAGGCGAAATAACAAGCAGCAATGAATGTTGTTGTTTTTGGTGTTGGAGGGGAGGTTGTATAGTATCGCAACCATTCCATACCAGTCATCAGAATTAAAAACATTCCTGATATTATATATGGAAGCATCTTATCATTTAACAATTGGTCTATTTTTTCATCCAGTGATTGTCCTGCATAACGTAGCGGCTTAAGAGTGATTGGAGATTTTTTTTCTTGCTTCATATCTTCCTCATGCTACATTCTTACGGGGTAAACTAATCTCAACTTCACTCGATTTGCTTTTTTTCTCTCTGTACCACTCTTGAAATTCAAAAACCTGCAACATAAGTTCTGCGACTATTCGTCCATCATTTCCTTCTTTTTCTCTGACGTCTTTCACCCACTCTTCAATAATTCCTTTGGGTATTGCTTTCGGATCCGGCGCGGTGTTGTTGTCGCTTAACCGTTTTGGTCCTTCGCCGGTCATTATCCATTCAGTGAATAATCCATATTTTTTCCCTACAGCGTATGCCCACCCTGGTGGAAAAATCCCTTCTTTTTTCTGCCTCGAAACATTGGGTTGTGATGTTTCAACTAATGTTGCGAGGTCATTGAATGACTTAAGGGGGGTTTCTTTTTTTATGCGGTACCAAATATCAAGAAAGTTCATTATTATTCTGATTTTTTAGTTGACATAATAATCAGCATAATGATATAAAATAAGTACGCTGATGTTAGGTGTCTGTTTTTCTTTGATTTTACATGATACCTCATTTTTTTAGGTATCCGTTAAAGGTTTTTTGTTAGGTGGCCGCAAGCCGCTTATGATCACCCCGAAGTCAGGCCCTATGCATGGGGCAATCCGGTTGGGATCTTGTCGGGCGGTTTGTTGAAGGGGGCCTGCGAAGTTGGCATATGAGGAAAGACCAATTAGCAGGCCTTACCATCGTTAATTTAATCCCGCGGAGGGTTCCAGGATGACGACACAAGAAAGGTTAAGATTCATAGATGCATGTGCAGAGATTGGCGCGATTGCAGAGAGTAACAACCTTTATACCTTTGGCCTTTCTGATTGTATAGCGAATACCGGCAAATCTTTTGAAGAGTTGACCGTCCGTGAGCTGGTTATTTTGCACCAAGATTATAAGAAATTGTTCAACTTTATTTATTCTTGATTCCCGCGGAGGGCACGAAGATGAATGTCAATCCACTCGATTTGCACGCAGGCGACAAGGTTTATCATTCTTCGTCATTGAATAGTCCAATGCAAAAGCTAACATTTTTCTGTCGTATAACAGAAAGCTGTTATCGATTTTTTACCGTTGGTTCTATTGTTCAGCTGACCCCTGAGCAGATCTCAACTGAATGTTATCCTCGCAGTTGAACGGGTGATTCTATGAAGAAAAACTTTCAACTATCACTTCTTGATCTGCCTGGTGTTCGATCTCCTGACAACCGTATCCTGGTTAATTTATCTGGTTATTGTGGCCCTGTGTTCAAGCCGTTTGACTGCTTGAATATTCATCCTACTATTGCCGCCGGTCGTTATCGTAAGCGCACAACTGGCTTTTATAGTAATTCGGGTCGTACATCTCAGCGTCAGTTTTCAGAGGTGAATCTATGATTATGGGCAGTTTCATAATCATAGATTCACCGAACACCAA
The DNA here is from genome assembly GCA_001799225.1 of Deltaproteobacteria bacterium RIFOXYD12_FULL_50_9. GTDB lineage: Bacteria > Desulfobacterota > Desulfobulbia > Desulfobulbales > CALZHT01 > XYD12-FULL-50-9. Next base: position 9,792 of record MGTA01000008.1, on the reverse strand, counting down.
GCGAAGCGCGGTAGTCTTGCTTATTGCCTTGCTCTTGTCATCCTGCGCCCCAATGGTTTCAGTCCACCGTGACAGCCTGCCTTTAACCCCTGCACCTGCAATATCCACAACTCGTCCAGCTGGGTCTGTAAGCGTAGAAATTTCTCAGCCGGAGACAACTACCGAAGTTCGTTTTGTAAGCGAGCCAAAAGAAAAAAGGTTTTTATCTCCGAAAAATATCGCTGCCGGTGTCCGCATGGACTTTGATGCCGTTGAAATGCGAGACTTCATCCAGGTGGTAACAGACAGCCTCGGGGTGAATTACGTTGTTGATCCTGCGGTCTCCGGCACGGTCACAGTCCACACCAGTCAAACTCTTTCCGGCCTGCAACTCTTCGCGGCTTTCCGGGAAATCCTGCAGGTTCACGGACTTGATATTCGGCACGATGGTTCTATCTCCGTTATCCATCCGGTGTCCGGCATAAAGAAACGATATGACCTGGGCGGTCTTCATGTAAGACTTATAGCCGTAAAAAATGCTCCAACCAGCACCCTTGTTACCGAACTGCAACAGGCATTATCGGCAATTGATCCAGGTCGTGAAGCCGTCCAGGTCATATCTCTGAACAGATTACAATCGGTAATGCTCCTGGCTCGTGATGCCTCAATGTTGGATACAGTTTCCGATTGGATTCATGACCTGGATACTATCCCTGCCGATGCTCGGCAAAATATCTATTTATACCGAGTCCGCTGCGGCCTGGCTTCCGAACTCTCGAAGCTGATTAACGCTTTGCTGTATTCTGATTCCGCCACAAATTCTATATCCTCATGGTCAATCCCGAACAATTCCAGCTCTTCCGCTTCGCCGGTGCCTCCTTCATCGGCAGAGGCACGGGCTGACTCTATATCATCGGCGCCGGTTCCTTCTTCCTACACCCCGCCGCCGCCGGCCACTTCTGGCCGACCGAATACCCCGATTATAATACCCGATGATTCGGGCAATGTTCTGTTGATCCGCTCAACCGGCAGCGAACATTCCCGAATCGTCAAAGTACTTGAGCAGCTCGACACTGTGCCGCGCCAGGTGCTTATTGATGTGCTGGTTGCGGAAGTTACCCTGGGGGACTCTTTGAGCTTTGGCGTTGAATGGGCAATTAAGAACGGACAAGTAAAGATAGGTGGTTCAAAGCTCAAACCCTCCGCGGTGACTTCTTTTTCTGGTGTTACAGCTTCTGCCACCGGCGGCTTTGCCTTTGCATTGCTCAATACTGCCGCCGATCCTGTGGCGGTGGTCAATGCCCTGGCGTCGCAAACCGATGTCAGTTTGCTTTCTTCACCACAAATTTTTGTGCAAAACAATAAGACCGCCCTGGTCAAAGTCGGCGACCGGGTACCTATCGTCACTACCCAGACAGAACGGATCGGCACTGATCAACCAACTACCGACAAAACCGTTACCTATAACGACACTGGCACCATTCTTACCGTTACGCCAAGAATTCATCATGATGGCATGGTGAGCCTGGATATAACCCAGCAAGTGTCGAACGCCATAGCTAATAAGACCAGCTCGATCAGCTCCCCAGTAATCCAGACCAGGGAGATCAAAACCAGCTTGTCTATCCGTGATGGTCAACCGGTAATCTTGGGCGGTTTGATTTCCAGGGGCAAAACCAACACCGGCAACAAGGTTCCGTTTCTTGGCGACCTGCCCGGTGTTGGCCAGCTCTTTCGATATGATAGCGCAGAAACAACCAGGACAGAATTATTGATAATCATCACGCCGCATGTCGTCTATGCGGACAGCCTGGATCAGTTTCAGGCCAATTACAAACCGGTGGCGGACGATCTCCGTAACCGTCTTCATTCCACTATTTCGCGGGAAGATAGGCTTCCTGCTTTTGCCCGCTGAGGGTACTTTTTAATCACGAGGTGACACTATGAGTAATGAACCTAAACCCGCAACACCTGTCGTCAAACTGACCCCGAATGAACTCAAAATGAGGCTGCAGGGTAAGATTGCTGGGATTGACCAGTTTGATGGTCAAAACGGCACCATCCACGAAACTTTGATCGTCTTGCCGTCTGTCGATGAATATTCGTCTCCTTCTCGTTTTGCCGTGAAGTCTGAACGCAAGATTGGCAAGCCTGGAGAGTCTATTGACGTAACTGTTTTTGTGAAAAGCCGTTATTGGAAATCACAGTCTGGGAAGGTGAACCATACCCCCGACCTGTGGCTTGATGACGCTGCGTAACTAATTTTCGCCTGGGCGGCGTAACCGGGTACTTGCCTTTGGCCGGGCGGTTCCCATTTTAACAAGAGGAGGTGTGCATATGGAATGGACACCATTGGTAACCACCACAATGTTTGATGGGATAAGAGCAGATATGTTGACCGCAACAGGCGGGATCATGACGCTTGTCCTGATTGTCGTAGGTGGTGGTATTTTGGTCCGCGTACTGATGCGCTGATCGTATTCAATTTTTCAGGAGGTTTTTGTTATGGATGCTCTTTTCACCGCAGCAAATATTACTGGTCTTTCTGGTAACGTTTCAACCTTGTTGATTGGTTTCATCGGGATCAACTTGCTTTTCCTTGGCTATCGTTACGTCAAGAAAAGCATGGGCCGCGCATAATCGCGGTTTGCCTGGTGGGGGGCGCAAGCCCCTCACCTCCTTTTCTTTCTGCTGTCTGTCCTATCTGTATAGCTGGTCGAAAGCAAACGAGGTGACCTAATGAATCCAACAGATATCGTTTTTCAAGCTATATCACAACTGACCGGCGGTTTGATCACTGATCTTACTACTGCAATAGTTGGCATGGTTCTTTTGTCGTTTATTGCAATGGGTGGTGATCTTCTTTTGAACGTCCTTGATTCGATGATTGCGTCTAAATTTGAACTCAAAAAACTTACAGGTCGTTTTTCCGTACCTACGGTAAATGGCAAACTTACTATGCAATCAATTAGTCGTGAAGTTTCTTATTATGAAACTGGATTAGAAAGCAAACATACTAAAAGCAAAGGTTCCAGTTTGGATCGAATGGATGATGATGACACACATTTTAAGAATTTTCGTTATTAAACCTTAAGAGGAGTTTTTCAAATGTTGAACCTCTCCTTGTCTGACCTCATCAAATTAACGACTTACATTGCAGCTTATTCTTTAACCATAATTTTCATGTACTGGCGGCGATGATATGGAATTTGACATTGCATCATACGGAATGGGCCTTGGCCTGGTCATGGTTGGCTGGGTATGTGGGATGATTGTTTCCACTGTTTTTAGCCTAATTCGTCGTTTAGGAACTCTCGCATGAAACGGATATTTTTTTCAGCTATTTTGGTTGTGGTGTGTTTTGTGTCAACTCCTGTAATGGCTGAAATTCAATATTTTATATCTACTGTTACCCCATCTGTAATTACATCTGGTAATGGTTCTGTTTTTACTCAATATTATAGTGCTTTCAATTATGCAAATAATCCTCCTACTTACACTATGGCTGGCGATTATGTTGCGTTTACCGATGTAGTTCGTTCCCAGGATACAAATTTATTTTGGTACAATACGGTTACAGGTGCATATACTCGTTTTTTTCCATATTCTGACGGTCGTATTCGTTCATCTGAGTATAATACGTTTTTACAGTTTCTAAATAATCAACCTGTTGTTCATACCTATGATCCTGCGTTAGGTTCTGTTCAGTCTCAATATCCTAATGGTTTTATTGCTCCGCCTCCTGATGATCCGCCTCCTGATGATCCGCCTCCTGATGTTCCGCCTCCTGATGTTCCTATTGATCTTAATAAAGCCATTTCTTTTCTGCTCGGCGGTTTGACGGGTTTTGGTTTTGCCCTGGCCTCATGCACAAGGTGGTGAATCTATGATGATCTTACCCGAAGGCTTTGATGTCGCTTTGCTTATATCGGATTTCACCGCCGTGGCCACTCCGTTTGTCGGACTGGCCCTGCTGCTGTCTACCGGCGTGCTGATCATGCGGATCCTAAAGAGGGCTTAATCAGTGAAACTTGATATTCTTTCCCTAAAAACCCGTACATTCTGGACGCTGCTTTTCGCGGCCTTCGGTGTGATTGGGATCGTAAAGAATTTGGTGCAGATATGCGTAAATTACGTGCATTGATTGCTTTTTTCATGGTGATTTTGATCCAGATTACGCCCTGGTCACTTGGTTTACGTCCTGCTCATGCTATTTGGCCTCTCATTCCCGCTGTTGCTGCTGCCTTAGCAGAGGTTGAGGTTGGCACTGTTATTTCTGCTGGTTTGGTGACAGGTTCTATCATATATGCTCAAGGATCAACTTATAATGCGTTAGATACGTCTATTGATCCTGTTTCCGGCAACATTGCAAGGGCTGTTTATCAAGCAAAAGAATTTGGTGTTGGTGCTCAAAAAGCATTTTATGGTGTACCCGCGAAGGTTGAGCTTGGTTTTAACAAGGTTCTTGATTGGGTTCAGGCTCACCCTTTAGATTTTCCTTTGTTACAATCTGCTTTTAATGCAGCCAGTTCACCGGCTCCTTTTACTCCTTTGCCGTATGATGCTATTGTTGCGGCTCAATCTGGTTTTCCTTGGTCTGTCAATCCTGGAACTTATATATCGGGAGCTTATGGTGGCGGTTCCTTGGCTACTGATGCAGCGTGTCAGGCGCAATTTCAAGGTTGGGGCCTTATTAGTTCAAGTGGCATTAAAATTTTGTATGATGCTAATGGAAGACCGACACACATGAACTTGAACGCTCGTAAAGGGCCATCATGGTGTTTGTTGGATCAACAACAGTTAACAAATCCAGTACGGCAAACATCAAATGTGGCGGTAGATTATCCTCCTCCTGCTGTTATTTCACCATCTGGCTTTGCTTCTGGTTTTGCCCATTCCCCAGAAACACAAGCTGAAATAGATAAAATGATTTTCGGCAATCCTGCAGCTGTAATTGCGAAACCTGTTTCTTTTCTTCCCTGGCAAGTTTCCGCCGCGCATGCTCAAGCTGTTGCGAAGGCTGCTCAAACGACCGCTGTAGCTGCCGAATCTGCCTCCGCTGCTAATCCGGCTGATATCCCGTTACAAATTGCCGCTTCACAAGCTCGCGCTGCTGCAGATCAAGCTGAAATAGCGGTTCAAGGGGAACTTGCTAAATCAGAAGCCGTTGAAATTGAGAAAGCAGCCGAAGCCGAGAAAGAAGCGGCAGCTGACATTCCATATTCACCTTCTACTCTTGCTGGCCCCTATACTTTACCCACCGTTGATTTTGGCGCACGCCTGCAACAGTTTATTGATTCTGCAAAATCTTCATCCATTTTTAGTCTTCCTGGTTCAGTTTTCGGCAATGTTCCTGGTGCCGGCATAAGCACTATGACAATTAATGGTGGTCAGATCTTCGGTACCCATGTTTTCGATTTTGCGGATATGTTTGGAATGTGGGTGGTTCTGCGCGGCATTATCTTGACCGGTTTTTCGTTTATTGCTGTTCGTGTAGTTACCCTTAAACGGTAAAGGTTGCTTAAATGTTCGGCATAATGGCTTTCATCAATGGCTTTTTTACAACTATCCAAACTCTTCTTGGCTGGGTTCTTGATGGTATGTTGTACGTCCTGAAAACTGCTCTATATTTTCCTTTTGATGGTCTCTTGACTGTGGTCTCCGGCCTGATCTCTGTGCTGAACGTTTCCAGCCTAATTGTATCATCTGCTTCTACCTGGGGTGGTATGCCGCCTCAGCTTCTTTATATCGTTAATGCAATCGGTATTCCCCAGGGGCTTGCTATTCTTGCTTCTGCCTATCTTCTGCGTATGGGCTTAAAC
>MGTA01000008.1:200-3982 GCA_001799225.1 Deltaproteobacteria bacterium RIFOXYD12_FULL_50_9 | reverse complement strand
GCAGCTCTCACGAGGATATAGACCCATGATCTTCGGCTTTGTAGGCACTCCCGGCAGCGGTAAAAGCTATGATGCTGTGCGTAAGATTCTTGATAACCTCAAGTCCGGCAAGGTGGTCTATACCAATATAGAAGGTCTCGACAATGATTTCTGTCAAGAGTTTATCAAAGCCTATACCGGCCTGGATGATTATCAGCTTGATTATCAGCTCCGGCATAAAACAGATTCAGAAATGCAGTGCTTCTGGGATTTCGTGGAAAACGGTTCCCTGATCGTCATTGATGAAGTCCACAAGCTTTTTTCAAACCGTAATTGGCAATCATCAGCTAACAACAAGTTTGCCGACTGGATGTCTACCCATCGACACATAGGCTGTGACCTGGTGCTGATTACTCAGGATCTGGAAAAGATAGAAAAACATGTCCGGTCGTTGATTGAATGGACTTATTTTTATCGGAAAGTAAATTTCTTCGGTTCGATGGTCAGCAATAGATACCTCCGGTATGCTTATTCTGGAGATGACCACAACGGACAGCCTTTAAGTAAGGCAACCTGCGCGTATGAAAAGAAGGTCTTCCAGTGTTACAAGTCTTATGCTGCTGCCGATATCAAGGAACAGAGCATTATGACCACCGTTAACGTCCTCCGGCATCCAGTATTCTATGCAATTCCGATCGTGTTGCTTGGTGTGATCTGGATGGGCAGCAAGTCGAGCCTGGCCACCGGCGATGTCTTCGGAACAAATAAGGCTATGGCTACGGCTGCAGCATCCGCGAAAAAAGTCGGCAAGCACGGCTCCGTTACTTCCCCTGATTCTTCAAAGCAAGCAGTTCAATCAAAAGATGGTACCTCCAGGGAACAGACTTGTTCTTCCTATAAAATATTGCTGCCGGACGGTGTAACCGCACTTGTTCCGGAAGTTCCACCCGGTTCGCAAATTCTCAAGTGTTTCAGTATCAGTAAGAAACGTGATTCATCCAAGCTTGAGGGCTGACGGTTTCCCCTCCCTAAGGGAGGGGTACCGGCGGCTCTCAATAAGTTCTGTACCGGACATAACCTTATAAGGATCAATCTTATGGCTACTTTGGATCATTCTGTCTCTGGTAATTTTTTTGCAGTACCTCCTTCGACCCCCCAAGCCGGAATAACATGGGGGGTCGAAGTCGCCAAAGGTATAGATCGTCTTAAGATCGGATTCTATGTAGTCTTTGAAAACAAAAGTTCAAAAGTTAGTGACCTGAACGAACTCTTTGAGATCCTTGACAGTGCGAAGATAGACGCAAAACTCTGTCATGACGTGACACCTATCACCCTGGATAAGAACGGTGAAGATCGCTTTGTTTTCAATGTCCATTCCTCCGGTCGGCACGGCGGTTATGCTTATCATATTTCCCGTGGGGATCTACACATCTTTTTTTCTCGCCGAAAAGATATGAATACACCAAACGTCCTGGTTGATATTGGCTCCCTGTCCTGCTGGAATCCCGGTTTTGATACTGTCTTGCAAACAGTTCATGACCTTATTGAAGATTATGGCGGTCATGTTGTAAAAAACACGATTTCAGAAGTCCACCTTTGCGCTGATTTCATTGGCCAGGACATTGAGACTCTGCCGCTGGAAAATTATCAATACTGGATCACCAGGGCGAACAAGTTTAGTGCATATCATGATCGCCGGAAACTGGAAGGCGTTACACTATCGCAGGATATTGGTCGGCTCGGCTTGTCGGACAGTCCGGAAGACTATTTTGAGTCGGAGGAAAAACCTAATGAAACCGGGGTCAGGATCGGTAAGGGCGATATTATGTTGCGTGTCTACGACAAGGTTCTTGAACTCAAGCACGACGCCTCAAAACAGATTGTATTTGCCTCTGTCTGGGGAAAGGAAAGCTATAACGAAACCGCCGTTACAAGGGTGGAGTTTCAGCTTCGTCGTCCGGTGCTAAAACAAATGCATATTCACAGTCTGGAAGACCTTCGGGAAAAGGCATCTGGTATCTGGAAATATCTTACCCAAGAATGGACGCGATTTTCAGCAAAACCGGTTGACCGGGAGAACCGGCATCAGGATCGAGCTGTTATGCATCCCTGGTGGCAAAATGTCCAGACGGTTAACTGGTCGGAAAACCTTTATACCGTGTTTCGCAGAAAGAAAGTCCCGACAAAGAACATCGAGCACTTGCTTGATCTGATCGCCGGCTGCACTATCAGCCTCGGCACTATTCTTGAATGTAAAACCGATGATCTTGAAAGCGTGATTTCTACCGGTCAGGCGTATCTTGCTTCTCGGTTGCGTAGCCTACACAAGCAACAAAAAAGAGGCACCAACGTTTCCGAATTTATCCACCGTATGCGTTCCCGGCATCGTGATATCTGGTGTGTTCCGTTGGCTATGGCGGCATAACGCCAGAAATAACGGGCGGCTTTAGCCGTCTTGTGGATTGATTGGTTATATAATGTTTTCTGATCGTTTGACATATTCTTTGCCTGCGCGTACTATCGACCCAAACGGGGGGTTGTGTATGCGTGGATCGATTTATTCAGAGCAGAAATGTCAGATTTGTGGCGGTGTTTTTGTTTACAATGAACGGCAACGCGGTCTTTTTTGTCCAAACCATCCGAAGCAACAGGCCACTGGTCGGTTTATTGTTCAGTTTGGTCGTCAGGTTCGTCGGCGTTGCCGCACTCTTGATCAGGCCGAACGGTTACTTACTGGGATCAGGTACGAAGTCGACCGGAACACTTTTGATTCTCGTGATTATCAAGCTGATAACCCGCTTAGCTTCCAGAATCTTACCGCTCAATGGCTCTTGATCAAGAAAAAGGAAGTCAAGGTCAGTTCCTACCGAAATTTAGCAAATTACATGTCCTTGGCTGTTACTGCTTGGGGGCATAGAAATGTTAAGGAAATATCCTATTCAGATTTTGAAGACTTTTTTCACTCCTTGGCTGTTTCCGAAAAAACAAAATCTAACATGAAGTCTTGTTTCCATTCTTTCTGGACCTGGTTGCAGAATCGTAAGGTAATTATTCCGGCACAATTTCCGGAATTTCCTACGATCAGGTATCAGCTCGGCTTTCGTAAAATCATCGACAAGGTTACCCAGGAAGCTATTATCGAGGAAGTCAGACGGATTAGCTATTCGATAAACCCTAAAATCTGGATGGGTATCAAGTGGCTGGCTACTTATATCGCTATCCGACCAGGTGAGCTTGTTAAGATGCAGGAAAAGGATATTCAGCTGGGCCTGGGGGTCTTTCTGGTTCGTCATACCAAAGAAGGCAAGGAAAAGTTCGTCCCGATTTTGCCGGAAGATGTTGAGCTTGTCCGTTCTCTCCCTGTCGGTCTTCCTTATCTGCCATTTTTCCGGCATCAGAAAGGGGTTTCCGGCTGCCGGCCGGGCCAGCCATTCGGGGAAAAGTATCTGTACAAGTGGTGGAAAAAGGCGTGTGAAAATCTGGGGATCGAGGGCGTTGACCTGTATGGCGGAACCCGTCATTCATCGGCTACGGCATTAAAGCAATTTCTTTCTCCGGAGCAGATCAAGATCGGAACAATGCACAGTACGAACAAAGCATTTGACCGGTATTTTCAGCGGAATTCTGGTGACGCTCTAAACGTGTTCCACTTGGCCCGGATGGGAACACAAGTGGAACACACTTTAGACCATTCAAAAAACGATAACCTGTTGAAATTAAAAGTAAAAAATGGTGGAGGCGGCGGGAGTTGAACCCGCGTCCGAAAATACTCCCCTCCCGATATCTACATGCTTAGTTCTGTT
>MGTA01000008.1:0-123 GCA_001799225.1 Deltaproteobacteria bacterium RIFOXYD12_FULL_50_9 | reverse complement strand
GCAGGCGCGCACCGTAGGCTATCCCGCTAGTCGACGTTCTTTTCGGCCGCGCAGGAGCAGGCCGAAAGACCGGTAGCATTTAAGCTGCTACAGCGTAAGAATAGTCGTCTGCGACTATATTTT
>MGTA01000007.1:11724-23651 GCA_001799225.1 Deltaproteobacteria bacterium RIFOXYD12_FULL_50_9 | reverse complement strand
GGCACAGCCGCAGCAATGTCCAGACCTTGAGTATAGGTGTGCTGTTTGTAGGCGCCATCAAGCGGTATCCACATGTCGCCCTTACCGGCCTTGTGCCGCCCGCCACGTGAAGGGATGTAATCGATCCAGGCCTCAACCCAGACATGCTCGAACTGTACTCTGGCGATCTTGCCGCCAATCACCGTGCCGGAAAGCGGAATCCCGCCGGACCGGGCAAAGATCAGGGCGGCATTGACATCGGTAAAATCGCCAACCCAGTTCATGAACTTTTCCGCAGTCATATCACCGGTGCCCTGGACATAACGGGCCGGGATATCGGCAGCGCGCATCAGGGATATCAATAGGGAGGATGTATCAAAGGCGTTGCAAACCTTGGTCTGCATACAGTAATCAGCGCCCTGGATCGAGCCCCAGGTCGGCGAGAACTCGACATTGTTCCGCACCCATTCGTAGATCTTGAGCGGGTCATTACCCAACACAGCGGCTTTGGCCCGAATAGCCGGGGTGAGTCGGACATCAATAGTCTCGCCAAGGTCCTCTGGTTTGGGCAGGTCGCTTAAACCGGCGAGCATGATCCGGTTTTCACTGTCGGAATCCGTTGGTTGGAAGGTGTTAGCTGTAGCAGTTTTTGGCGATGGCTCAATAATCCCGGACAACGGACCAAGGGAGGCAACCTGCACTGGTTTGGCATGCACTGGCGGATGATAACCAACTTCCAGCAGGGATTGGCCGGGATGCAGCAGGGCAAAACCCTTAACGGGTGGCAACAATGCCTGCTGCACCGGCTTGAACTCTTCCCTTTTCAGCTTTGGCAGCGCCTTGGTCGGCTCGGCAGCCCGGTGCGGCAGATTATTGAAATCAATCTTTGGCCGTTTCTTGACCTTCCGGTTTTTGTCCAGAAACTGTTGTAGAGCACTTATGGCCTTGTCTTGGTCGGCGGGGCTTCCGGCTTTTTCCATGGCATCGAGCCGGCCCCTGAACTCCGTCAGGTTGTCCTGATACTCTTTGGCAAAGTCATTATGGCGGGCAAGAAGAGCTGCCGGCAATCCCTTTTGCCTGAGATGGGCCGCAGTAGCGGCGAATCCTTCGCTGATTTCCTTGTCATAGCCTTCAAGTTCGAGGCGCTTGGCCTTAAGTTGTTTACTGATCTCCGCTCTTTCCGATTCGCCCTTGCCCGCAACCGATCCGGCCAGCCCGGCAATATCCTTGACCGTTTGATCAAGCTTCTCCTCGGCCCGCTTCTCTTTTTGTATAATACGGTTTTGTTTAGCTGCTGGAACTTCAAGTCCATTTTTTGCAGCCCAGACGGTTTCCTTGAGACCGCCAAAAGACCATACGAAGAAAAAGAGGACTATCGAGGAGATAAACCGCAAAGAAACCGTGTACCGTGAACGCATCGATTCACCTATTGTCATTTTTCGCTTGTTATGCTTAAAAAACCTGATGCATCGGCCGGCATGAATATTTAATAATCCGCCATACGGGCCGATAATAGCCTTGTATAAAAAAGGAACACATTGCCTAACTGAATGATTTAACGGTTAACATGAAATAATCGCAGAGTCAATAACAAAATAATGGATGTGAAAAATTCAGTTATAGCATTTTGGGTTCAGGGAGTCGAGTGACCAGCTTATTGCATAGATTGACGGCAATAGTTGTGTTGAGATAGTAATTTTGAATATTAATATTTTTTCAGGCACTGGCTATTCCCCTTTTCGGTTTTTCCTGTTTTATCTCTGCCAATTACCAATGTTAGTGTCTCAGGGTCCAGTTGCTTCATGATCGGCAACTGGCGGAGGCAGTAGTCGTTCCCTTCACCGTTGATGTTGGTGATGATGAGTTTTTCCGGCCCTCTGCCATATTGGTTGTGCAGGTCAATGATGCCGCCGACAACCAACAGGCGGCCGGCTTTTATCCTTTCCTGATAACGGCTTACGGCCATACCTACCTGAAAATCGATGTTTTTTTCAATGTTTTCCAGAAGTCTCTCTTCAAAGATAGCGCTCTCTTCATTTGTGATTTGCTGCACGCCGGTAAGCGATTTTTTCAGCAATTCAAACGGTCTGCGGAGTTCCGGGACAGGCTGGTCAGCTTCCATCATGAAAAGCCGGATTGTCTGGTTGCCGGTATTGCCGGTGATGAGCAGGATCGGACTGAACAGTTGCAGAACTCCAAAGTCAACAGCATCCAAGGATGCCTCCATCTGAAAGCCTAAGTTGCGGACAGTAAAAACCTTACCAGCCGGATTAGTCATGATCTGCTGCGGTTGGATGGCCGCATCACAGTCGGCCAGCCAGGTAATCAGGGGTGGAGTTTGGGTGGGAAATTCTTTGTTAGCCGGATTTTTAGCCGTTAGTTGGTTTGATTGGAGAATGGTTTTAAGAACGGCGATTGGCGGAACCCCAACCTGAAATTTTAAGATTGGTTTCATCTCTGCCCAGGCCGGCTTAAAACCACTGATGATGAGAGATAGCGCAATAGCTACGAAAAAAATGGTTGGATTTATGGTTAATCTGTTCATTTTATTAGAGTCTCATCGTTAGAAATTTGTATGTCCGGTGCATTTTGATTTGATTTTTATGGCTGTTTTTAGTGTTATCGGAAGCTGATTTGCTTAACTGTAATGGTTTCTTGCGAATGAAAAAAGTTGATTTTGTTATGAGAGTTGAAAATTCCTTCCTGTCTTGACAAGAGATGGTCGCATACTTATTGTTGACCTCACGATTTAACCTACCGGAAAAAATAATTAAAAATCAATATTAGACCCTGGTTTTCTTTTTAAGCAGTGATTATTAAGGAGGATAAGTGACGACAATTCCAATCGAGAACGACGAAATAGTTGCGGAGGCGGCTTCTGCTCAGGTAGCAGATATCGCCAGTCAAGGTGATGAGCAGAAGGCCAGCAAAGATGAAATGGAGCAGGAAACTGAGACATTATTGAAAGCACTCGATGAAGCTAAGGCAAAGGCTGCTGAAAGTCAGGACAAAATGATGCGTCTTGCTGCCGAGTTTGAAAATACCAAAAAACGGCTTATCCGGGAACAGGACACTGCCATAAAATTTGCCGAAGAAAATATCCTGCGTGAGTTGTTGCCCACCATCGATAATCTGGAGCGGGCATTGGCGTTGGGCAGCAAGACCGAAGATGCTGCCGCGTTGCTGGAGGGAGTTGCCATGACTTTGAAAGGATTGGTCGGAACTCTTGAAAAATGTGGGTTGAAGTGCATTAAGGGCGCAGGTGAGCCATTTGATCCCAATTTCCACGAGGCCCTGGCCATGGAGGCAAGTCAGGATATACCGGAAAACCGGGTCATGGTCGAATATGAGAAAGGCTATCTTTATAAGGATCGGCTGCTGCGGGCAGCAAAGGTTGTGGTATCCAAGGGCGATGTACAACCCGCCTCTTGATAATTGATTTATTATTGATAAGGAGAAATCAACATGGGCAAAATCATTGGAATAGATCTCGGAACAACCAACTCATGCGTGGCAATCATGGAGGGCGGTGAGCCCAAGGTGATTGCCAATATTGAGGGCAACAGGACAACCCCTTCAGTTGTAGCTTTCAGCGACAGCGGCGAAAGGCTGGTCGGTCAGGTTGCCAAGCGTCAGGCCATCACCAACCCAACGAAAACACTGTATGCAATCAAGCGCTTGATCGGCCGCAAAAATGGGGATCAGGAGGTTGCCAAGAGTCGTGAGGTCAGCCCGTTCAGCATTGTCGCCGGCAAGGACGGCGATGCAGCTATTGATGTTGACGGTAAACTCTATACCCCGGCAGAGATCTCCGCCATGGTGCTTACCAAGATGAAACAGACTGCTGAGGAGTATCTCGGTGAGCCGGTTACGGATGCCGTCATCACTGTGCCGGCCTACTTCAACGATAGCCAACGCCAGGCTACCAAGGATGCCGGGCGGATTTCCGGGCTCAACGTCTTGCGGATCATCAACGAACCTACTGCAGCCTCTCTGGCCTATGGCCTTGATAAGAAGAAAGAGGAGAAGATCGCAGTATTCGATCTGGGCGGCGGCACCTTTGATATCTCGATTCTTGAGATCGGCGACGGTGTTTTTGAGGTGAAGTCCACCAATGGCGACACCTTTCTGGGTGGTGAAGATTTTGACCTGCGGGTGGTTAACTGGCTGGCTGATGAATTCAAACGCGATCAGGGCATTGATCTCCGTAAGGACAAGATGGCTCTGCAGCGTCTGAAGGAAGAGGGAGAGAAGGCCAAGATGGAACTCTCCACCACCATGGAGACCACCATCAACCTGCCGTTTATCACTGCCGACGCCTCCGGCCCTAAGCATTTAAATATAAAGCTCAGTCGTGCCAAGTTTGAGAGTCTGGTCGGGGATCTGATTGAACGGACCGTCAGGCCCTGCCAGATTGCGCTCAAAGATGCCGGGCTCAGTATTGCCGAGATCGATGAGGTAATCCTGGTGGGTGGCATGACCCGTATGCCCAAGGTTCAGGATAAAGTCCGTGAGATTTTTGGCAAGGAGCCTCACAAGGGAGTTAATCCCGACGAGGTTGTGGCGATCGGCGCCGCCATCCAGGGTGGTGTTCTGAAGGGGGATGTCAAGGACGTCCTTTTGCTTGACGTAACGCCGCTCTCTCTGGGCATTGAGACTTTGGGTGGTGTCGATACCAAGCTTATAGAGAAGAACACCACTATCCCTACCAAGAAAAGTCAGGTGTTTTCTACCGCCGCTGACAGTCAGCCGGCAGTGTCGATCCACGTTCTGCAGGGCGAACGTGAGATGGCCGCGCATAACAAGTCCATTGGCCGTTTTGAATTGACGGATATCCCGCCGGCCCCGCGTGGTGTGCCTCAGATCGAGGTGACCTTTGATATTGACGCCAATGGTATTCTGCATGTTTCGGCCAAGGATCTTGGCACCGGCAAGGAACAGTCGATCCGGATCACCGCCTCAAGTGGACTTTCCGAGACTGAAATCGAGCGGATGAAGAAGGATGCCGAGCTGCATGCTGAAGAGGACCGGAAGGGGAAAGAGACGGCTGAGGCCCGGAATCAAGCGGATTCGCTCATCTATGCTACTGAAAAGACCCTGAAGGATTTAGGCGATAAGGTGGACGCCCCTACAAAGGAGAATGTCCAGAAAGAGATTGATGCCCTGAAGAAAATTCTTACCGGCAGTGACGCTGAAGCCATCAAAAAAGGAACCGAGGCATTGACCACGGCCTCGCATAAGCTTGCCGAGATGATGTACGCTAATGCCACTAAAGGTCAGGCTCCCGGCGGCGGCCCCCAGCCTGGTGCAGAGGGTGGTGCGCCTGGCGGCAAGAAGGGTGATGATGTGGTCGATGCTGATTTTGAAGAGGTTAAATAGCCATATTGGACGGGATAAAAACCTGGGCGGGTTACAAACCCGCCCCTACCGTCGTCGATCACGATCGGACGGGGTATATTGGATGTCTGGTTCGTAGGGGCGGGTTTTAAACCCGCCCTTGTATTTCGCAATCATGACCGCCGGGTATTGGGTAGAGATGAGGCAATATGAGAATATTATCAGGCATTCAGCCGTCAGGGCAGCTTCATATCGGTAATTACTTTGGCATGATGCGGCCGATGATAAGCAACATGGATCGAGGTGAACTCTATGCCTTTATCGTCAACTATCATGCTTTGACCTCGGTGCAGAATCCGGCAAATCTAACCAGGGATACCCTGGGAGCCGCCGCAGATTTTCTGGCGCTCGGGCTTGATCCAGAGCGTTCCGTTTTCTGGGTTCAGGGGGATGTTCCAGAGGTTACGGAGCTTACCTGGATTCTTTCAACTGTTGCTCCCATGGGTCTGATCGAACGCTGTCACTCTTACAAGGACAAAATAGCCAAAGGGATTACCGCAAGCCACGGGCTTTTTTCCTATCCGGTGCTGATGGCGGCAGATATCCTCCTCTATCAAACTGATAAGGTCCCTGTCGGCAAGGACCAGAAACAGCACATCGAGGTGGCCCGCGACATCGCCATCAAATTTAATGGGATGTACGGCGAGACCTTTGTGGTGCCTGAACCGATGATCGATGATAATCTGGCAACTGTTCCCGGACTGGATGGTCAGAAGATGTCCAAATCTTATGGCAATACCATCGCAATCTTTCTCGAGGCCAAGGAGTTGAAGAAGAGGGTGATGGCCATTGTTACGGATTGCGCACCGGTCGAGGCTGTCAAGAATCCCGATACCTGCAACCTCTATAATATCTATAAGCTTTTTGCCCCGGTCGATCGCCTAAAGGATGTCAGGGATCTCTATCTGAACGGTGGTGCTGCCTACGGCCGCATCAAGCTTGAACTGGTAGATCTCCTCTGGGAGTATTTTCGAAGCGCTCGGGAGACCAGAGAAAAGTTGCTGGCTGAGCCGGGTCAGGTTCGCGAAATCCTTAAATCCGGCGCTGCCAAGGCCCGGGAAAAGGCAGCGGTTACCTTAGCGGTCGTGCGGGAAAGGGTGGGCTTGCGGTATTGAGGTTAATATTACCAACGATGTAGGGGCGGCGGGTTTGTAACCCGTCCCTACGATCCCGTACATGATCCTTGTTGGGAGAAGAATTTGCCGATTCCAAAGCTGGTTATGCCTGCCTGATATGTCGATATTTTGACTAATGTGGCCAATCCCCGATCGTCATCAGGAATGAATTGTCAAGTCTGGTCCAGCTGTAATTTTTTTATTAATTGTTTAATATCAATATGTTGCTTGCGTTATCCCGTTGTTTTTCATCCTCTTTTTCTCCTTTTCTCAATTTTGGCATAGAAATAGCATTAAGTTTAAAGAAAGTTTGCCGATAATTGTATCAAGCACTTTAGGAGAAATTATGAATTCCGCACTCATGTATCAGGGGAATACAGTTCAGTTGGACGATCCGGGAACCCGGGGCAGTGTCGACACCCTGCTGTTTGAATTGGATCATTACCGTCGTAAATCGGCGCGGCTTCTGATGATGAACGAACTTTTAGGAAGGCTTGCCGTTCTGGTTGATATGGCAAGCATGATCGAGGCCTACTCAGTATGGCTTATGCCATCTGTCTCCCATGATCTGATCGCTTACAGTAACCCGGTTCGGAAACGAACTTACATGTTCTGTTCTTCGCATGGTCCGGATCGACGTTTGGCCATGAATGCGGCGGAATCTGTTATAGAGCGGCTGAACGGCCGGAATTACCAGCTTGATATTTGTGAAGGTGAATATTTTGTGCAGAGTTGGCCGTTAACAGCTCAAGACGACAAGAGCCAACTCCTGTTGGTTCGGCGCGGCAAAGAGTTTTCAGGCCAGGAAGTCGAGGTGATTCAGGAGTCGTTAGGGCTGCTTGGTGAATCCCTGCGTCGGGCCTTGGGCTATGAAGATCTGTTTGAGCAGGCCCGTCACGACATCCTTACCGGCCTTGCCAACCGCCGGGTGTTTGAGGAACGGATCGGGCCATTGATGGATAACGCCCGTCGGCATGGCTACAGCCTTACCCTGGCCAGCATGGATCTTGATCATTTTAAGGAAGTTAATGACACGCTTGGCCATGCCACTGGTGATGACGTACTGCAGCAGGTTGCCAAGGTTCTGGCCGGCATGATCCGCAGCAGTGACCTTCTGGTCAGGATGGGCGGTGACGAATTTATCCTGGTGTTGCCGGATACCGGTCTTGAATCGGCAAGGATTCTTGCCGAGCGTCTTTGTGCGGCCGTGGATGGTCTGAATATCAGGGTTTCCGGTACCGGCAAGCTGGGTATAAGCATTGGGCTGAGCCAATGGCAACCGGAGTTGAGTAGAGACGAATGGATGCAGCGCGCTGATGAGGCGTTGTATCAAGCCAAGGCAACCGGCAGATCCAGAGTGAGTATAGGTTGATCCATTTTTCTCTTTATTGATCGAGAATCTTGACGTAATATGTCCTATGGACAGATTCAGGATTAAGACCGTAGACAGGATTTCTCAAGAAGGCCTTGTACGCTTTGACAGCCGTTATTCGGTGTCGGCCGAAGAGGTTGATCCGCACGCCATTATTGTCCGCAGTTCCAAGATTGATACAGCAGCCTGGCCATCATTGCTCGCCGTGGCGCGGGCCGGTGCCGGGGTAAACAACATTACGGTTGAGGCGGCCACCGCTCAGGGGGTTTGTGTCTTTAACACCCCGGGTGCGAATGCCAATGCCGTTGCCGAACTGGTTTTTGTCATGCTTGGGGTTGAGGCGCGCAATATCCATAAAGGCATGGATTTCTGTCAGAGCCTTGCCGGGATTGACGAGTCGGAGATGTCCAGTCGGGTCGAAAAACAAAAGGCCGCCTTTAAGGGATTTGAGCTGTCAGGAAAGACTCTGGGCGTAATTGGTCTGGGTAAGATCGGGGTGCGGGTGGCCAATGGAGGGGCGCTCCGGCAGATGCGCGTAATCGGTTTTGATCCTTCGCCGGCCCTTGAAAATATCCATCTGCTCTCTCCCGATGTCGAGTTGTCGCGCTCTTTGGCCGGCGTATTGCGAAATGCCGATATTCTCAGCATTCATGTGCCGCTAAACAGCAAAACCGAGGGGCTTGTCAACGCCGAGTTGTTACGACAACTGCCGCCAAACGCTATCCTGGTCAACTATGCCAGGCCGGCCATAGTTGATAATGAGGCAGTGCTTGCTGCCTTGGCAGCTGGTACACTTGCCGGCTATATCACCGATTTTCCGTCTCCCCCGCTCATTAATCATCCCAAGGTGATTCTCTCACCCCATTTGGGTGCCAGCACCGAGGAGTCTGAGGAACAGTGCGCCTGCATGGCGGTTCGGGAGTTGACCTCCTATCTTGAGTACGGTCATGTAACCCATAGTGTCAATTTTCCAACGGTAGAGAGTATTCCCAGCGCCAATGTCCATACCCGTCTTATCATGATTAACCGCGACATCCCGGGAATGATCGGTTTTGTTTCTTACACGATCGGCTCGCATGGGATCAACATCGGCAGTTATCTCAACGAGAGCAACGGCCAGATCGGTTACAATATTATTGATCTCGAAAATCCTATCCAGGAAGAGGTGCTTGCCAAGATTCAGTCACATGAAGGGGTGATTCGCCTCAGAACCATTCGGTTTGTGTAGGGGCAATTCATGAATTGCCCTGCCCTATTTTTAAACCCTGAGCAATTCATGAATTGCCCCTACAGCATAAAGAGAGCAAGGATGCCGTGCAGGGTGGCTACAATCACCAGGGCGATTCCGGTTTTTTTGTGGACTCCGAACCGTACTTTAATCCAGCGCAGGCCGGTGGCCAGTTGAAAGCTGAGCAGGCCGAAGTTGACCAAACCGAGGAGCAGGATCACAGAGACGTTGCCGATTCGCATTACACACTCCTCATCTTTTTGCTATTCCGAAACCTGTATGGTCTTCTCCGTAGGCGCTTCGCTTCCATGGACATTGCAGCTAGCCTCTGCGCTGATTTTAGTGGCCTCGTCGACTTTGAATTTGATCTCTTTGGTGAAGACCCCGCTCTCCGGGAGATGGTTCCAATTGTAGTCCCAACGGGCGATCTCCTTGCCGTTGGCCGTAACTTTGCACCATTGGGTATAGTGAAACCAGTTGTTGCCGTTATGAGAAATGGTAATCCGGATGGTGGACTCTGTGCCCTTGGCTACCGTAGTCGGCATCTCTATGGCCGTTGACGAGCGGTTTGCCCAGGCTGTTGATGCGATAAGCAAGAATACCGCGACGCCAATGCAGCTTACTGAAAAAGTATAATTCTTTTTAATCATGGGACCCTCCTCAGTGTTTTTTCTTTTCAGGGAATTCATAGTAGATCTCATTTTTTTTGAGAAATCCGTATTTGTTTCTGGCAACCTCTTCAAGGTAGGTCGGATCGTTCTTAAGACGGTTGATTTCCTGCTGCAGGGATGAGTTTTGTAAAGCTAGAGCGGCGTTGACCTCGCGGAGTCTGGTCATTTCGTTTTTCTGTCTGGTATAATGGACAATTCCGTGCGGAGAGAAGATAAGATAGAGGCCGGCCAGGACAATAATTATGCCGAGCAGGATCTTCGAGCGGTTTTTGTTTGGCGATCTGTTTATCATGATTTCTGTTGTGCTGTTTTAGAGAATCGGTATTGTGACGTTGTTGTCAATAATATTATTCGCATTGGGTTGGTTGTGGAATTTTTCAATCTATCCTGATATTCCCAATAGCACAGAAGCACAAAGTGTGCAATCAGGATTTACATGTAGATTTTTTACCAGATCTGTCTAGAGGTGAATGGATGAAAATTCTACAAGGTCTGGACAATAGTCTGCAACCATTGCTCTATCTGGTGAGCGCCTGTCTTGTCGGCTTGAAAACCCGTTACGACGGAGCAGCCAGAGCGAGTGAGCCTTGCCTGTTGAGGTTGGCCGGCGTCCAGTGGATTCCAGTTTGTCCCGAGCAACTGGGCGGTCTGAGCACGCCAAGGCTTGCCGCTGATCTGGTGGGTGGAGATGGCTTTGCTGTCTTGGGAGGCCGTGCCAAAGTGCTTCGACGGGATGGGGTGGATGTTACTGAGCAGTTTTTACTTGGCGCTTACCAGGTTCTGGCTATTGTTGAAGCTCAACCAGTGGCCGGCGTAATTCTGAAATCCGGGAGCCCTTCATGCGGACTTTCTCCCCTGATTGGAGTTACAGCGGCACTGTTGTCAAACAGGGGTATAACGGTAGAGGAGATATAGAACTGCATGGCAGGAGAACTTGTTCAACAATTGCTGCTTGAGATTCAAGCATTTGCGCCGATTGATCTGCTCACTGTGGCAACCCTTGCCATGCTTGAGGGCGTTTTGTCGGTGGATAACGCCCTTGTTCTGGCTATTCTGGTTAAGCCGCTTTCTAAAGAGAAACAGAAACGGGCGTTGACCTATGGCATTTTGGGCGCCTTCCTGTTTCGGTTCATTGCTTTGATTTTTGCAGCTCACCTGATGAAATTTCTTATTTTCAAGCTGATAGGCGGGGGATATCTAGTCTATCTGGCAATGAAGCATATGTTTTTCTTCTATAAGGAGGATGCCTTTCAGCCTCGACCGAAGATATCTGAAAGTTTCTGGAAGACGGTGGTGGTGGTGGAACTCACCGATATTGCCTTCTCAATAGACAGTATCACCACGGCCGTTGCCATGAGCAACAAGCTTTTGATTGTCTGGATTGGCGGCATTCTGGGCATTATTGCCCTGAGATTCGCTGCGAGTATGTTTGTCAGACTGCTTGAAAAATTGCCGGCCTTGGAGGATCTCGCTTACCAGCTCATATTTTTTATTGGGGTAAAATTATCGCTTGAGGCCTTTCATGTTGAGATCAGCTACGGGATTTTCTGGATGATGATGGCAATTATTGCTGTGCTGGGGGCATCGTTGGTTTACCGGGATTATCATCAGCGGGCGACCCGTTCTAATTACCAGAGTCGTCTGCTTGAGCAGCTGAAAAATGGTGACGTATCGGCCGATGACCTGGACGGATTGGAATATATTCCGCGGGATGTCTTTATCTACCTGCGAGAAAACGGTTGGATTGAAGTAAAAAAGCCTCCGGCAATCTGAGGCCAAAGCACAAGCGGGTACCCGCGAGTGGTACCCCTACAACCGCCACATGTATCGAATGGTTTTGTAGGGATGCCCCTTGCGGGTATCCTGAAAAGGTATTACCGAACAAATTGGCCCCCAACAATTTGTAATTAGAACTCAATGTTCGGTCTGAACAGGATAGTGAAGTTGCCCTCGTCCTTCTGGTTGCTAAGCTCGCCTGAATACTTATTACTGTTGTTGAGGATAAAGCCAAGATCAAGGCTGAAAGCGGCAAACTTTTTCATAGGCCATTTTTTATTTACGTAGAAAATGTTTTCAACAACAGCAAAGGTGTCGGCAGCAAAAGAGATGGTATATTCAAAACCGCTGTTTTGGAACAGTGACCAGACCGAGCCCTCATAGTCAAT
>MGTA01000007.1:10010-11658 GCA_001799225.1 Deltaproteobacteria bacterium RIFOXYD12_FULL_50_9 | reverse complement strand
TTCCACTCAAGTTCGAGCCAGTTATCGCTGATGGCCTGGTTGTCTTTGATGTGGTAGTTGCCGTAACTGAGCAGATAGCCCATATAGCCTTTATTTTTTATTATTGATGACTGGCCGGGTTTGGTAAAGCTGATGACATCGCCAAGAAACAGGGATATGGCATAGGGCTCCTCAAAACCGGCGGTAACCGCTTTGACCAGATTGGCTCCTGCCGACACCTCGGCATCATTATAGAATACTTCATAATTGTTGCGGACAAACAGGCCGATGCACGGCAGCGGGTTGACGCTTGCCTCAAGCACCATGAAGCGGGGAATTAATGAACTGAGGAAGAGGTCTCGATAGATATCGAGTTCCGCCTTGTCGCTGGCGTGCGGAATCGAAGTATCAGTAAGACTTGCATAGATGCCGACATTGGAATAATAGGCACCGAGTTCGTATTCCAGGGTTACGGTTTTTTTTTCGACGGCTTCCTCTTCTGCACTGCAAAGGCTGGTGAGCAGGAAAAAAGAAGCAATCAGTAAAGGTACAGGTAGAAATTTCATGAAATGGAGGACATTTCCAAGAAGAAGATTGAGTAGTATATAATAACATTAACAATAGATAAGAGATTACATTGATCATTATAGGCTAAGGAATAGAACTGTCAAGTTGTTGTTCTTTTTCATTTTATGATGAAGAAATGTTCACATATCGACTTGGCAGCGATCGAAACACAGCAATCTTTTTGACATCTTGATATAATTTCTGTCAAGATAATGGTATATTTATTATAGTACTTCTCTTATCACGGCTTGGGAGATTTTATGCCCTTGCACTTTTTATGATTACATGGCACCGACAGCAGATTTTTTTGGAGCCTTATGATCGGCGATAAACATATACTGAATTCCCGATCCGATAAGAGTGTTGGCCTGATAGTTCTGGTTGCTGTAATCCTATTGCTGCCGGTTGTCCTATGGGGAGCAGCCAAGTGGATGGAAACGAGCCACAAAGCCAAGTCGGCCGAACTTGCCGACCAATTGTTCCATGATATTCGTTTTTTTTTCATTTCGCCAAACGATGAGGCCATCCGGGCATTAGCCAAAAGCCAGGAACTTTTAACCCTGGTGAGCGGACAGGCAGGGCCGGACAACCCCCCTCTGCTGGTAGCGCTTCGCATAACTCGTGAGCTTCTCCAGGCCTCTCTGGTCTATATAATGGACAGCAACGGTAAAGTAATCAGTTGCACCCCTTATGATCAAGGCAAGATGACTCTGACGGGTAAAAACTATCAGTTTCGGCCCTATTTCAGGAGCGCTATTCAAGGACAGCGGGCTATATATCCTGCTCTGGGTGTTACAACCAATGAGCCGGGCATCTATTTCAGCGAACCGATAATCAGTCGGATCGGCCAGGCCCCGGAAGCGGTTCTGGTGGTTAAGACTGACCCCAAAAAAATAGACGCCATTCTTCGCCACCAGAATACCCCAGCCATGTTGATCTCTCCGGACGGAATTATTTTTGCCTCAAACCGTCCGGATTGGCTCTACCATGCCGCGCTGCCCATTGCCGTTGCTCGTCTTGACGATTTGCGCAAGAGCCGGCAGTTTGCCGATCTGCCATTAACAACGTTGCCTTTTTATTTGGATGACAAGAAGGTTCTAAT
>MGTA01000007.1:6550-9992 GCA_001799225.1 Deltaproteobacteria bacterium RIFOXYD12_FULL_50_9 | reverse complement strand
TCCGGCATTGCGGGCTGGCAGCTTGTCCTGCTTTTTCCGCAATGGCAGCCCGGTCTGATATTTTTTGCCGTAATCCTTGGGCCATTTCTGTTTATCGCTTTTTGGCTCGGCTTTGGTATTGTCTCGATCGTTCACAGGAAGGAAAGTAATCGTAAAATTCGGGAAAATAACAGAGCATTGGAGGTAATCAATCAGCAGCTTCATGAGGAGATTGAGAAGAGGTTGGCGATCAGTGAAGCTGCTTTGAGTCAGCAGCAATTTCTCAACTCCATCATCGAAGCTCTGCCATTTCCATTTTATGTGATTGCCCCCGAATCGTTTGTTATCCAACTGGCTAACTCGGCCGCTTTACAGTGTGGTCAACCCCGCGCCTCAACTTGTCATGCCCTTACGCATGACCGAGCTACTCCTTGCGATACTAAAGACCACCCTTGTCCAGTCAAAGAGATAATGAACAAAGGACATGCGGTAGTTTGTGAGCATCTTCATCTTCATGCCAATGGCGAGGTCCGCCATGTAGAGGTACACGCGGTCCCGGTATTTGGAGAGCAGCAGAGTATTAAACAGGTAATTGAGTTTTCGATAGATATAACCGACCGGAAACAGATGGAAAAATCCTTGCATGATAAGGAACATCGCCTGCAGACAATCCTTGATTCAGTGCAGGCCGGCATTATACTGATTGATGCAGAGACTAAAACTATCACGGATTGTAACTCGGCTGCTTTGCAAATGATCGGCTCGGCTCGTCGAGGAGTTATCGGCCAGCGCTGCCAACGTTTTATCTGTCCGTTTGATCAGGGGCAATGCCCCATGGACTTGCCGGATCACGCAATGGATCATTCCGAACGGGTGTTGTTGACAGCATCCGGCATGGAGATTCCGATTTTGAAAACCGTTGTTGTGCTTCACCTGGACGGACGGAAATACTATCTGGAAAATTTTATTGATATCTCTGAATTGAAACATGTTACTGCGGAACTCGAGGATTACCAGGATGATCTGGAGACCCTGGTCGATGAACGGACCAGAGAGCTTGATGTAACCAACATCAAGCTCTCTCGGCAGATCGGCGAACAGAAGGTAGTCGAGACCAAACTCCAAAAATCGCTAGCTGAAAAGGAGCTGCTGCTCAAGGAGGTCCATCACCGGGTAAAAAATAACCTGCAGGTTATCTCAAGTCTGTTCAGCCTGCAGGCGGCAACTATTGTTGATCCGGTTGTTGAGCAGATCTTCCGGGAGTGTCAGGCCCGAATTCGGGCGATCTCCCTTATCCACGAAAAGATATACCGCTCCGAAGATCTGGCCAGTATTGATTTTGGTAAATACATTAAAGAACTGGCTCTGCATCTGTTCAGCACTTATCGTACCAGCAAGGCACAAGTCCGCCTGAATTTGTATCTGGAGCCGATTGCTCTGGGTGTCAATACCGCTATCCCCTGTGGCCTGATTATCAACGAATTGGTCTCCAACGCTCTTAAGTACGCCTTTCCAAATGAACGGCAGGGTACTATTACCATCAGTTTCAGACAGCCCAAAGAAGGAATGGTGATGCTTTTAATAGGAGATGACGGGGTTGGTCTGCCGTTAGATGTAGATCCCGAGACCACTGAATCTCTAGGTTTGCATCTGGTAAACATTCTGGCCAAGGATCAGTTGAGTGGTCAACTTTTTCTTGACCGCACTGTCGGCACTTCCTGGCAGATACTTTTCGGAGAGGTTAAAGTCAATGGATGAGCAGGTAAATATCATGATTGTCGAGGATGACCGGATTATTGCTGAAGATATCCGATTGGCGGTTTTACAGGCAGGATATTTTGTCAGTGACATGGTGGCTTCCGGCGAGGATGCCTTGCTTGCCATCACGGCCCACCGGCCGGATCTGGTATTGATGGATATTTTCTTGAAAGGCGAGATGGACGGGATAACGGCAGCTGAGTTGATCAAGAAAAATTGTGGCATTCCGTTTATCTACCTAACCTCGCATTCTGATGCGCAGACCATAAAACGAGCCAAGGCGACCGGCCCATTCGGCTACTTGATCAAGCCGTTTGTGGAGAGGGAACTTGAAGTCGCAATTGAGATGGCCCTCTACAAGCATAAAATGGAACAGGAGCGCGAACAGCTTATTATTGAATTGCGGGAAGCCCTGACCAGAGTGAAGACACTGGAAGGATTGCTGCCGATCTGTGCCTGGTGTAAAAAGATACGGACTGATGACGGGTATTGGGAGCAACTGGAAGGCTATATCCAGAAGCATTCGAATGCGCAATTTTCGCACGGAATCTGCAATGAGTGTTATCAAAAACAGTGCGATAAACTGGGTTAATGATCTGGACAAGGTGGATTCAGGCGGAAGGCAGGTGCTTATGAAAAAACAAGCTCAGATCCTTGTGGTGGATGATGACAAAAATATCCTGGAGCTGTTAAAGGGATTACTTGGTCTCTCCGGGTATTGTTGCACGACCGCCCCTGATGCGGAGACAGCACTTAACCTTCTGAAAATCACACGTTTTTCTGTCATGCTGACCGATGTTGCCATGCCGGGCATGAACGGCATAGAGTTGACTCGGAAGGCGAGCTTAGCCCATCCGGAAATGCCGATCATCGTCATGACAGGTTTTGTAGACAAATACACCTCCGATGAGTCGATTAAGGCCGGGGCTGCAGATTTTATTGCCAAACCGTTCTCCATAACTGAGATCAAAGCACGTATCGAGCGGCTCGCGCAACGTCTGTAAATCAGAGAAAATGGGCGATAGAACAGCTTTAAGATTATTGGTCTGTAATTTTTAAGACGATGATGCCGGCCTCGTAGAGCAGATAGAGGGGAAAGCCCATGAGCGCCATATTGACGACATCAGGAGTCGGGGTGAGCAGGGCTGCGACAATGCTGATTACGAGAATTGCATAGCGCCGGTTCTTTTCAAAGGTGGTACGGGGGATGAGGCCTACACGGGCGCTGAAGATCATGAAAATCGGTAGCTCGAAGATGAGGCCGAAGGCTAGGATGAAGATGGCGGCAAAGGAGACGAATTTGCCAACCGCAATGACTGGTTTGAGCTGGGCGGTCTGATAGCCAAGCAGGAATTCCACCCCGAATGGCAGGGTGATGAAGTAGCAGAATGCCGCCCCGGCATAGAAGAGCACGCCGGTGGAGAGGACGAACCAGCCGATGGTGCTCTCTTTCAGCTTAAAGGGGATGGCCAGCGCCTGCCAGAATGTGTAGATGATTCCAGGCATGAGGCAGAAGAGCGCGGTGAAAAAAGCGAGCTTGGCGTGGGCTAGAAAAGGTTCGGCAATGCTGAAAAAGGCGAGTTTTTGATGGAGATGGAGTTGGATGTAAAAGAGCAGATGCGGGGAGATCAGATAGAAGCCAAGAAAGCAGACGGCGAGGGCGAGGCCCAGACGCAGTAGGGATTTCCTGATCTCAAGAACAAAG
>MGTA01000007.1:5614-6537 GCA_001799225.1 Deltaproteobacteria bacterium RIFOXYD12_FULL_50_9 | reverse complement strand
TTGGGCTTTCCAAGGTTGATTTCCATTCCTGGCGTGGAACTGTTGCCCGGATTGATTCGCTTACAGGAGGTTGTTGCGGATGAATTCTACGCCGTTGCGGAAGAGGGCAACACCCTGGCCCTCTTCGGGCAGATCATCCTCTCTGGTCCAGCGCGGATGGTTGGTCCGGTGCAGAAAGGCCTCAGGGTGCGGCATCAGGCCGAACAGTCGGCCACTTGGATCGCATATTCCGGCAATTGCATCTGGTGAGCCGTTCGGGTTGTCCGGATAGTTTATGGCCGGGGCTCCGGTGACAGGATCGGCATAGCGCAGGGTGATTAATTTTTCATCCTGCAGCTGTTTGAGGGTGGCGGCATCTTTTGTCACGAATTTCCCCTCACCGTGGCGGACCGGGAAATATAGTCTACTCATACCGGTCGTAAAGACGCAGGGTGAAGCCTGATCCACCGTAAGCCAGATCCAGCGATCCTCGAATCGGCCCGAGTCATTGTAGGTCAGGCTGACCATCCGGTTGTTATAGCTGCCGGTCACTCCGGGCAGCAGGCCCATTTTGGCCATGAGCTGAAAGCCGTTACAGACGCCGAGGATGAGCTTGCCGTCCTTGATAAAGCGCAAAAGTTGATCCTGCAGTCGTTCGCCTGTGCCGCGCACGGTTTCGTATTTCATGCGATGCGCACCAGCCTGGCCGGCACCGAGATCGTCTCCGTCCAGAAAGCCGCCCGGCAGATTGAGCAGATGGTAGTCGTTGAGATGGTATTCACCGTAAATCAGTTCGCTCATGTGAACTATATCCACCTGGTCGGCGCCACCTAATTTGCAGGCGTGGGCCATTTCCATTTCGCAGTTGGTGCCGTAACCGGTTATCACTATGGCCTTGACTTGCTTTGCCATTGCATATGCTCCTTATTTAGTAACTTATCCTC
>MGTA01000007.1:0-5604 GCA_001799225.1 Deltaproteobacteria bacterium RIFOXYD12_FULL_50_9 | reverse complement strand
TGCCATAGATTTCAAGATCAAGCCGTTTGAAAAAAAGCTCCATGAAGCTGTGGCGCTCCAAGGCCAGGTGTTGACCTAGCGGGGTCAGCATTCGGTCTTTGATCAAACACATTTTGACCTTGAACTCACGGTAGGCGGTATCCTCGATAGAGTAGGCCTCAGTGCCTTCAGTTGTTCGATTGTGCAAGCGGGCGCCGACCTCGCCGGCAAATAGAAAGGCGCGGCCGATGCCGACTGCCCCGATCGAGTCCAGCTTATCAGCATCAAAGAGAATCTTTGCTTCAAGTGTTTTAGGAATATTTTCACCCCGGTAGCGGTGAGTAGCGATACAGTGGACCACCTCATCAATAAGTGCATCCGGAAACGCGCAATCATGCAGTATTGTCCGCGCCATCTCAGCGCCTACTGTCGCATGGCAGACAAGGCCGCGTACCTGGGTCTCTTTTGCTCTGCCGATGTCATGAAGAAGGGCCGCGGCGCTTAAGACGGTAAGTTTGGCCTGCATTGCTTTACCGATATAGAGGGCCACCCGGTGAACCCGGTCACTATGGTCGGGCCCATGGCAGCCGCCTTCGGTGTCATAGTGACGGCAAGCGATCTCCCTGAGCAGTTCGGTCATCTCCTGGCCGAGCGGATAGTCTTTAGGGCGACGGCCTAATGGTTCACTGCCGGGAGCAGGATTGGCCCCGGGCATTTGAGCCCTGTTATTCGTTAAAAAGCTCATGCCGAAGCCAGCGAATGGCGAAGTTTAGAAGAGTGGTATTATCCATGGCCATTGTGCTTAGTTCATCAGGCGTGGGCATGGTGTGTGATCGGAAATCCTTTGCCATAACCAGGTTGCGAAACTCGTCCTGACGGTAAAGTGTTTGAAGAAAAACATCGGCCTGGGCAGGGGAGAGGCCGACCTTCATCTGTGGATGGTAAAGAAGATCCAGGAGGGCATCGTTTGCGGCATTGTATTCAGGGAGCCCCTGGGTCGTGATCCACTGTTCGGCATCCTGGCTTTTCTGCTCGGAAAATCCTTGGCAATGCGGTTCTGAGAGTAATACATGAAAATCATTTATCGCATTATATTGAGTTTTGAAGGCGGCTCGTCCGAGTGGATAGGTGCGGCAGGCGCCTGGCCGATCTGCATATACCTGGCAACCATCAGGCGTGACAAAAGGGCAACTGGCTCGGCCATCGTCGATCATCCCCAGATAGACCTGTGGGATGTTTTTTTCATCATCCTGTTCGATCAGGCAGTAGTTATTAAGAAAATCATTGGCCGATAGGCTTAAGTTCTTGCTCAAGCGGATCACATCATAGGGGGTGAGGGCAAGTTCCAGATCTTGGCAGCACTCGTTAAAGCAGGGTACCCCAAGATGACAGTTAAACTGGAAAATTTCTTTGGGTGCTAGGCGCCTGACCTGATCGGGGTGGATGTCTTCTCTCATGCTTCTGCCTTATCTCTCTGCCAGAGCATCAGGAGCGGACTTGCCACAAAGATGGACGAATAAGTGCCGATGATTACGCCGGCCAGCATGGCAAAGGAGAAGTCGTGGATTACTGAACCGCCCAAAAAGTATAGAGAAAGAACAGTGATAATCACGGTCAGGGAGAGAACAATGGTCCGTGAGACTACGTCATTGACGCTCATATTTATGATATCAGGCAAATCATGATTCTTCCCGAATTTTTTGGTGTTTTCTCTGATGCGGTCGAAGATAACCACGGTGTCGTTTAAGGAGTAACCGGCCAGTGTGAGGAGCGCGGTGATGATGAGCAGCGTTATCTCGATATTAAGCACCCAACACAGACCGAGAACGGCAAGGACGTCGTGGAATGTAGCGGCTGCCGCGGCAAGGCCGAATCGCAGATCAAACCGGAAGGCCAGATAGACAATAACCCCGAGCATGGAGATGATAATCGACATCAGCGCCTTGCTCCGCAGGCTTTCGCTTACCGAAGAGCCGATCTCTGCCTGATTGTCCAAGGTAAACTTCTCGTCGGCAAAGGTAGAGTTCAGGGTCTTGGTGACTTTTTCGGTCAAACGACCGACTACCAGTTCTGATTTTTTGAGCTTTACGATCAGGCGGTTGCCGTTGACCACCTGTTGGAGGTCGAGGTGTTGCAGACCTTGGGCGGCAAAGGATTTTCTGACCTCAACCAAATCAAACGGTCTGGTTGCCTGGTATTCGAGCAGGGTGCCGCCGGTAAAATCAACCCCCATGTTGGCCTGACCACGGATGATCTGGACAAAGGCCAGCACTCCCAGAACGGACATTACGGCAGAAAAAGTATAAGCGAATTTTTTGAGCCCCATAAAATTGATATTGGGACGTTTGATAAACTCCCGGAAGGTAAGATGCTTGAGGATTTTTTTGCTGAGCAAGGCCTCGTAGATCACCCTGGTGCCATACAATGTGGTAAAGAGATTAAAGATTATACCGAGGGAAAGGCTGACCGCAAATCCTTTGATCGGCCCGGTGCCGAAGAAAAAGAGAGCGAGGGCAGTGATCAGGGTGGAGACATGGGCGTCGATAATCGTCCACATTGCCTTATCAAACCCGGCGTCGATTCCGGACTTCAAGGATTTGCCTATGGCGAACTCTTCCCGCATGCGTTCATAGATGATGACATTGGAATCAACCGCCATACCGACAGTAAGGACGATACCGGCAATACCCGGCATAGTCAGGGTGGCATGCATGACGGCAAGACCGGAAAACAGGAGGATAATATTGAGAAAAAGAGCTGCGTTGGCTACCACACCGGATACGTTGTAATAAAAAATCATAAAGATTAGAACCATGACAGTACCGATCAATCCGGAGGTCAGCCCCTTGTTGATCGAGTCCTGACCGAGTGAGGCGCCGACTGTCAGATTTTGGACAACCGAGACCGGGGCAGGCAGGGCGCCTACCCGTAGAACAATGGCGAGGTCGGTTGCTTCCTCGAAGCTGTAGCTTCCGGTGATCTGGGCCCGGCCGCCCAGGATGCGTTCCTGGATGCGGGGCGCTGAGCGTACAACCTCGTCAAGAACAATGGCCAGACGTTTTTTAACATTTTTTTCAGTAACCTGGCCAAAGACCTTGCCGCCCAGGCTGGTAAGCTCCAGGCTGACATAAGGCTCGTTAAATGTCCCGCCGTATTGGACCTGCGCATCTTTGATCATCTCGCCGGTCATCAGCACAGGGCTTTGCATAAGGATAGGAACCTGTTTTTCAACCTTGGTATCTTTTTCGACGATTTTTTCAAAGTAGATTTCAGTACCCGGCGGCAACTGACTTTGCAGGACCATATTCAGTTTCTTTCGCCCTTCGCCGGTTTTCCACTGCCCGGATTCAACCGCTTGATTGATCAGACGTTGAATATCGACACTGCTCGTATCATCAACCAGTTTGAATTGGAGCTGGGCGGTTTGGCCGATCAGGCCCATGGCCCGGTCCGGATCCTTGACGCCGGGCAGTTGGACGATGATCTCATCTGTCCCCTGGCGGACGATTACCGGTTCGGCCACGCCGAATTGATCGATTCGATTTCGGATGATTTCAAGCGATTGGTCAACCGCCTTATTTTTGATGTAGGAGATTTTTTTATCGCTTAATTTCAGCAGAATACGTGGAAAGCTGCCGGACTCGGCTTTGATCTCAGCCTCAAGTTCATCACTGAAATCATCTTTGAGAATTTTTTGAACGGTATCTAACGCTCCGCTACTGGGTAAGGTGAGGATAACGCGGTGCGGGTCGCTTGACGGGGTCCGAACAACGGTTATCTGCTTGTCGGCAAGCTGATCCTTGAGATTCTGGGTGGAAAAATCAAGTGTATTCTCCATGGCTTTATCCAGATCGACCTTGAGCACGAGGTGCATGCCGCCTTGGAGATCAAGACCGAGACGGATACCTTCCGGAGCCAGATACTTTTTCCACCAGCTTGGCAGATCCTTGTTGATGGATGGAAGCACTGTCATGCCGCAGTAAAAAACCAGGGCGATGAGAAAAAATATTTTCCACTTGAGGGTTTTGTTCATTCAACAGCTCCTTAGATTATTTAATTGTATAATGCGGCGTGATTATACCTCACATGTCGCTAATGTCAAACCGCAAAACACCAGGATACATAGATTGGCGCCCTAATCGTAAAAGATTTGAATTGTTGTTTTAAGGTATAATGATTGTTGCGAACAGTCTGAAGGATAAAATTTGTCCAAGTGGACAGATAATGTTTATTGAATTTGCAAAGTGATTACGGTTGATCGGATTTGGCAGGAATTATAGGTAGAATTTGTGGTGTGACTTATTGATAAATCCTTAAAAGTTTATTGAAAATAAATTTTTAAGGATTTATCAATTTGATATTGACAGGAGTTTGAAAAGTAATCATCTGATAACATCAGAAAAAGTAACAATATTTATCTTTTTTGTTGTAATTATTAGATGTATTGAGTACTTTAGAAATATATTTTAATATCATTATTGCCTGATGACAACTGTTTTGATATTATCATAATAATAGAATTATTAAGAATTTTGCGAGTATTAATTGATTTCCTGAAGTATATGATTTTTATTTTTTTGGTGCTGAGCGTAATCTGATTACATATCTCTATTGACAAGACAGGGTAAAAACCGAATAATGCAATGTGTAAGAGACAGTATTTTTTTGAGTGGTTTAAGGTGCAAACCCTCTTTTTTTGACCGCCAAAACAATAGTTATCATATCATCCTCACCAAAACGGAATACAGCTAATAGCAAGATGTCAGTAACCGTCCGCTCACCAGCAACAATAACATTCGCGGTCTGGAAGGCGCTTTTTCTGCGCGAAGCGGTTAGCCGGATCTCAGCCAGCCGTGGCGGTTTTGTCTGGCTGCTGTTGGAGCCGGTTGCCCACATGACTTTTATCATGTTGATGTTTACGTTCGTCCGTCAAAAAGTTGTGGGCGGCATTGAGACTCCGGTTTGGATAATGGTCGGAATGCTGGCGTGGTTTATGTTTTTACGGGTTGGATCCCAGTGTACAAATGCCGTAAATGCCAATCATGCCTTGTTTACTTATCGGCAGGTGAAACCGGTGGACACCGTGCTGGTGCGAGCCGGTCTTGAA
Organism: Deltaproteobacteria bacterium RIFOXYD12_FULL_50_9; assembly: GCA_001799225.1. Taxonomy (GTDB): domain Bacteria; phylum Desulfobacterota; class Desulfobulbia; order Desulfobulbales; family CALZHT01; genus XYD12-FULL-50-9. The sequence goes on along the minus strand of MGTA01000007.1, from coordinate 518 downwards.
GGATTCATGCTGCTGATGATCGCTTTTGTCCTGTTATTCGGGGCATATATGTTTGGGCTGGCAATCATTCCGGCCGACCCGTTGGCCGTGCTTGAGGCCTTTTTCGGAATGTGGCTGCTGGGTCTGGGGTGGGGGTTGGTGACCTCGGTTGCCACTGAACTGGTGCCGGAGTTTGGCAGGGTGTTTTCCATGTCAATCTCCCCTCTATATTTTGTTTCCGGTGTAATTTTCCCTATAACAAGACTTGTTCCTCCACCATTTCGTGACTATCTGCTGTTCAACCCATTACTGCATGGAGTAGAAGCCGCCAGGTTGGCGTTTGCTCCTCATTATCAGGCTATCCCGGAGTTGAGCATTGCTTATATCTATGGTTTTGCCGTTACCTGCCTTTTTTTAGGGCTGGCCCTCCATTATCGTTTTAAGTACAAACTGGCGGCCTTCAAATGATTATTGCTAAAGATATTCATAAACGATACCTTACCGAGCACGGTCCCGGCAAATGGGTTTTGCAGGGTGTG
>MGTA01000006.1:6553-12154 GCA_001799225.1 Deltaproteobacteria bacterium RIFOXYD12_FULL_50_9 | reverse complement strand
CGTCTGCTTTTCCTTTTAGTAATTGAAGAACGGCATCTGGTGTTTCCACCTCAGGCCGATGCCGCCAAGCGTGACATCTATTACCGATATTACAGCCTGCAGCGTCTGCGCCGTCTCTCGGAGAAACGCCATCTGGCCGACCATCGCCGCCATGACCTCTGGCTTGCCTTACTCGCTAACTTCCGTCTCTTTGCAGCCGAGGGGCCGGGGCTCAAACTGGGTTTGGCGCCGCTGGCCGGTGATCTGTTCGGACCCGAGGCCATCGGTCCGTTTGCCAACTGCACCTTGGGCAACGATGTCATCCTTGGTTGCCTGCGGTCGCTTGGCCTCTATCAGCACCCGGACAATGGCCAGTTGATCCGGGTCAATTACGCTGCCTTGAATGTCGAGGAGTTCGGCTCGGTCTATGAAGGGTTGCTGGAGTATGAACCGGCCTTCCTCCCGGCCGGTAGTCACCTGGATTTCGCCTTTGCCCAAGGTGGGGAACGCGCCGCCACCGGCTCGCACTACACGCCGGATGATCTGGTGCAACCGCTGATCAAGCATTCACTCGACTATCTAATTGCGGAAAGGCTGAAAGGCCCTGATCCCGAGAAGGCCTTGCTCGCGCTCCGGGTTGCCGATATCTCCTGCGGATCCGGCCATATCCTGCTGGCTGCCGCTCGCCGCATTGCCACCGAACTGGCTATTGTCCGCACCGGTGAGGAGCAGCCGTCACCTGTCGCCTTCCGCAGCGCTATCCGCGATGTGATCCGGGAGTGCATTTATGGTGTGGACCTGAATCCGCTGGCCGTCGAACTCTGCAAGGTTGCCCTCTGGCTGGAAGCTCATAACCCCGGTCAGCCGCTGAACTTCCTTGACCACCACATTAAATGCGGCAACGCCATTGTCGGTTTTGCAAAACGGGAGGAGATGGAACGCGGTGTACCGGATGAGGCATTCGTCACCATGCCGGGCGATGACAAGCCGGTAGTGGCAGAATTGCGGAAGCGCAACAAACGGGAGCGGGAACAAAAGGACCTGAAGAGGTTAGAATATATCTCTCCGGAGATTCAAAAGCAGCTCGACGCCATCCTCAAACGCTGGCGGGAACTCTCCCGTCTGCCGGAACGAAACCCAACGGAAATCGAGGCCAAGAAACGCCGGTTTCAGGACTTCACCCAAAGTCAGGACGCCTGGTTGTTGAACCAGATCGCCGCCATCCCAATTGCCCAGTTTTATCTAGCGAAAACCCCGGAGAATTTACCCAAAGTCATCACCGATGAAAAGTTTCGTTGCTACCTGGCCGGAGAACGGCAACCCCAGGGTCAGGCCACGGCGGCAGCTTGGGCGCTTGGCAGAGATAGGCGCTTTTTCCATTGGTTTCTGGAATTTCCGGAGATCATTGAGCAGGGTGGCTTTGACTGCATCCTGGGTAACCCGCCGTATCTGGGCGGTCAGGGGTTGAGTGGTACTTACGGCCAAGCCTTCTGTGAATATGTGAAATGGGAATACGCCCCTGCTGGTCTCTCTGACCTGGTGGCCTATTTTGTCCGCCGTATTTACGGCCTTCTGCGGCCTGGTGGTTTTACCGCCTTCATCACCACCAACTCCATAAAGGACGGTGATATTCGCAAAGATGGGCTTGATCAAATACTGGCTGATGACGGGGCCATAAACATGGTGGTGCGCGGCATCAAGTGGCCTGGACGAGCAAAACTCGTTGTATCGTTGGTTGCACTGCACAAAGGTAAATGGCCAGGAAAACGAGTTCTTGACGGAATAGAAGTTTCTTACATTAATTCCTATTTCGAGGATGGAGAGGATGGAGGCGATCCAAAAATCTTGCTGGAAAACTCCAACAAACTTTTTGTTGGCTCTGAATGGGCCGGTGACGGTTTCCTCCTGACCGCAGAGCAAGGGATGCAGTTATTAAAGAGTGACCAACAAAATAATCAGGTTGTGTTACCGATCATCAATGGCGATGAAATTAACAATCACCCAGCGCAGCTTCCAAATCGATATACGATCTATTTCTCTGATTTTACTTTTGATAAGGCACAGGCATTTGATGGGCCATTACGTTATCTTGAGGCCCATGTAAAGCCGCTACGTGACAATCACAAAGAGCTATCGTTACGTACGAAGTGGTGGCTATATAAGAGGCCAACACGTGATCTTTATATTGCGCTTCAAACATTAGGTCGCTGCTTTGTCGTTTCGCGCACGACAAAGCACCTTTGTTTTTCTGGGTCCACAACGGATAACGTCTTTTCAAAAGCACTGGCAATAGTTACAACCAACAAATGGGATGTATTTGCTGTATTGCAGTCAGGATTCCACGATGTTTGGGCGCGAAAATATAGTGGCTCATTGAAACAAGACTTACGATATACCCCCTCGGACTGTTTCGAGACCTTCCCTTTTCCAAAAAATCTTTGGCAATCCACAAACTCTACGCTGGCCACTTTGGGCGAGCGCTATCACGAACACCGCCGCGCCCTCATGCTCAGCCTCTGGCTCGGCCTCACCGACATCTATAACCTTTTTCACAACCGTGACCTCTCACCGGAGTGGGTCGCCAAGGTCAGCAAGAAATCCCCGGCAGAGGCGGGGGCCGGCTACCATGGCCTTCTTGAACTGCGCCGCCTGCACCGCGACCTTGACCACGCCATCCGGGACGCCTACGGTTGGACCGATCTCAACCTTGGCCACGATTTCGTTGAGGTCGAAACCCTCCCGGAGAACGACCGCGTCCGTTATACCATCAGCCCCGCCGCCCGCAAGGAAGTCCTGAAACGTCTTCTGGCCCTGAACCATCAGCGCGCCGCTGCTGAAGTTGTTACTGCTGCCACCACTCCGATCAAGGCAAAACGTGGCCGAAAAGGCAAAGGCGATGATAGCCAAGGGAGTTTGTTTTGATGCAGAAGCGCAATTTCTGGAATTTTCACTGTAGCCGCCCACGTTGGAAGGTAATATGACGGAACTCAGAATTTCATTCGAAACCGAGGGGTTTCCATCAGGCACGGTTGCCAATGGTATGAATGACCTGCAAGTGACGTGGGATGACATCCTTTGGGCTGCCATGACGGTCGGCCGTCCGAACAGGTACTTTGTCTTCCGCTATGGTGACGCATCTCGATATGAGGCCATATTCCGCTGGTCGTTGACTCGGATGGCGTTGGAGCAAAGAGGGCCAGGCGCCTTCCGGCTCCGACGCACAAAGGCCGCGAAGGCACTCGATCCAACCGAGAAAGGGGCGGTAAGCTACTTTCTCGGCATGACATTCTGCAAACTTTTCGCAACGAAGCTTCTGGATACACCATGGTTGCTTCATCTGGATGTCTTTCGACCAGATCTGGATGTCGTTTTATCGGGGAGGTCCCGGCCGGATCTCATTGGCCGACAAAAGGGAACGGCGCAGTGGCATGCCTTTGAATGTAAGGGACGAGTCAGTAACCCGGACTTGACAGTAAAGCGCAAGGCAAAGGAGCAAGCGCAATGTCTGGTGGCCGTGGGCAGCACCTCCTGCACTCTCCATATTGGGGCAATCACGTATTTCCAGAACGATATTCTCAGGTTTTTCTGGCGTGATCCTGAACCGGTGGAGGGAAGAAAAATCAGGGTTCCATTTACCTCTGACGCCTGGCGATACTATTACGCGCCGTTTGCGCAGCTTTTTTTCGACGCAGGCTCAAGCGGCGACAAGAATGGACTTGTATCCATTCACGGTCTTGATCTCCAACTGGGTATTCACCCTGCAATTGCAAACCACTTGAAAGAACACCGTTGGGATTTTGCTGTTGCTGCGGCTGCGGAACTCTCTGACGCATTTCACCAAAACGGATACCAGCCGGATGGTCTCGTTGTAAAGGCGGGAAAAAGCTGGAAAGAACCATTTGATGAGTCAAGTTCCGAGGAACATCGCAAATGATCAACCACGTCCAAATCAACCTCCTCATCCGCGAAGGCGAGGGACTGACCGTCGAGTTCAAGGAGCGCTTCACTCCGCGCATCGACGAGGATATGGGGGCGCTTTTGCCAATACCAAGGGCGGCATTATTCTTCTGGGCGTGCGTGACAACCGAACGGTGGTATGGAACAGCTCACCAACAACCTCAAGGCCCCATCGCACTTCGCCTATTGGTGGAATGAAGGGAAGAAGTAAATAAAAACCAGGATTATCAACATGAAGGGGAGTAAATTACTCGGAATGAATACTCACGAAACTCTTGGCAAGATATCGGCGGCAGGGGATTCCCTTTTTGAGCGGGTCGTCTCAATCCTCGAACAGGCCAGGGCCAGCGTTGTCCGATCGGTCAATACCAACATGGTGCTTGCTTACTGGCTGATCGGCCGGGAAATTGTGCTGGAGCTTCAGGGCGGAGAGGAGCGGGCGGAGTATGGCAAGCAGGTTATCCAAGAGCTTTCGAGCGGACTTACGAAAAAATACGGTGGCGGATTCTCCGTTACCAACCTTCAATATTTCAGAAAGTTTTTCCAGTCGTATCCGGCGCGTTTGGGGATTCCGCGCCCAATGGGCGCGGAATCCCCCCGGACAGAACAGCAGGCGGAAATATCACGCCCGGTGGGCGCGGAATCCATGCACGGTTTCTCACCGCAACTTTCATGGTCGCATTACCGGGCCTTAATGAGAGTTAGCAAACCGGAAGCCCAGGAGTTTTACGAACGGGAAGCCATCGCCTGCGGCTGGGACAAGCGCTCGCTGGAGCGTCACATACATTCCCAATATTTCGAGAGATTGCTGAAAAGCCAGCACCCGCAAAAGATGCTGGAGGCCGCCAGAAAGGATGCGGGTTCGCGGGAAACCGCCATTGCAACCCTGAAAAATCCTTATGTGCTGGAGTTCCTGGGACTGCCCCAATTGTCTGCCTTGCAGGAAAGCCAACTGGAATCCGCTATCATTACCCATCTGCAGGCTTTTCTGCTGGAGCTTGGTAAGGGATTTGCGTTTGTTGCCCGCCAAAAACGACTGCGATTCAATGATACCGATCTGTATGTTGACCTGGTTTTCTATAACTGTATTTTGAAGTGCTACCTCCTTATCGATCTCAAGATGGGCGAGCTTTCCTACAAGGATGTCGGCCAGATGGACGGCTATGTCCGCATGTTCGATGACCTTTATATCGCCCAAGACGATAACCCCACCATCGGCCTGATCCTCTGCACCGAGAAAAACGAAGCCGTGGCCAGGTATTCGGTATTAAACGAGCGGAGGCAGATATTCGCCTCTAAATACATGCTTTACCTGCCAACGGAAGAAGAACTTGCGCGGGAGCTTGCAAGAGAACGTATGCTGATTGAGGCGCAGTTGGAAGAACGGCGTTCAATAGCTGAAGCGGAAGAAAGCGACAATGCAAGATAGAGAACATTGCAAAGACATTCTCTACGACGCCATCGAAGAGGCGGTTGGCCAAAGGGATAAGCGCCCATGATCTACCCCGCTATCCGCATCGAAGGCGCCATCCTCTCCCCGGACATTCTTGACCGGCTCAAAGACGCCACTGGCCGGCGCCTGGCGGACTTCGGCCTGGTCAGCGGCGTCAAGGTCAGCAAGAAATCCCAGGAAGAGGCCGAGGCCGGCTACTATGGCCTCCTCGA
>MGTA01000006.1:0-6511 GCA_001799225.1 Deltaproteobacteria bacterium RIFOXYD12_FULL_50_9 | reverse complement strand
GGTCGAAACCTTGCCCAAAAACGACTGCTACTGTTACACCATCAGCCCGGCGGCCCGGAAGGAGGTCTTAAAACGCCTGCTGGCTTTAAACCACCAGCGCGCGGCTGCTGAAGCTGTCACTGTCGCTTCCATTCCGGTCAAGACAAAACGTGGCCGAAAGGTCAAAGGCGATGATAGCCAAGGGAGTCTGTTCTAATGTGTGGAGAAAGAAACCCCCCCTCGGTCCCCCCTTGTCAGGGGGGAAGAAAACAATCGCCTCCAACGGGACGCGGGGGAAAAAAACAATCGCCCCCAATGGGTCAAGGAGCCAGACAACATCCGGCCTCAACTGAGCAGGTGGCTAGTCTGAATTTAATCGTTGATCATGCTAATTTGACCAGGAAAAACCAACAAAAGATGGCACAGGAAGGGTTTGCACCCTCCCCTGATAAGGGGAGGGCCGGGGAGGGGTTTTCTTCCCCCCTGCCAAGACGGGACCGAGGGGGGTTGCCGTTTCTCCCCTACAACAAAAATCTCACCCTCCTGGCCCGAGAAAACCGCAAAAATCCCACCCAAGCCGAAAGCAAAATCTGGCACGAAATCCTCTGCAAAAAGCAATTCGCCCGATATAAATTCCTTCGCCAGAAGCCGATAAGCAACTACATCGTGGACTTCTACTGTGCCGACCTCCAACTGGTAATCGAAATCGACGGCGACAGTCATGCAGAAACCCTGGAATACGACGCGGAACGGTCAAAAATTCTCAACGCTTACGGGCTCACGGTAATCCGTTATAACAACAACGATGTGCTCAAAAATATTATGGGGGTCTACGATGACTTGGCTCGACGAATCCAGACCGACAAGGACGGCGCTATTTGCCATGACTCCGAAAAGGATGACTGAATAATGGATAAACCCATGCAGGAGAAAAAAGATCCACATATGACCAAAGCACCAAAACATAAATGGACCTTCGCCGCCCGCTTCCGGTATCACGCCTTTGGCTGGCGCTCTCAGCCTGCTATCGAACGGGTAAAAGAAGCGGTGTCGGAGATCAAGGCTGCTGCCCGACAGGATATGATACTGGGAGCCGAGGGTGCGATCCTGCTGCTTGAGAAATTGTCTCCAGCACTGGAACAGGTGGACAGCTCATCCGGGGCCATCGGCTCGGCGGTCAACAATGCCATCGAGACCTTGGTGCCGATCATCGCCCAAGCACCGTCCGATGAAACAACCCGTAGCAGCTGGCTTGATCGGCTGTGGAAGGCTGTGGAAGAGGATGCCATCCCTTACATCGAAATTCTGCCCGAGTATTGGGGTGTGTTATGCCGTACCCAGGAGATGGCATCACACTGGGGCGATGAGTTAATCATCCCGCTTCGGCACAGCTGGTCACAGGACAGGAGAGCTGGAGGCGGTTATTTCAAGGGGACATCCGCCTGCTTGAGCGCCCTCTGTGCCGCTGGCCGCTACCCTGAAGTTTTTTCCCTCCTTGACCTCGCCCCATACAAATTCTGGTCGTATCGGCAGTGGGGCGTCAAGGCCCTGATCGCCATGGGCAAACAGGCCGAGGCCCTACGCTACGCCGAGGAGTCACGAGGGATTAATGAGCCGGTGGCCGCGATAGCCGCCGCCTGTGAACAAATTCTGCTTGATAGCGGGATGGCGGATGAGGCTTATCGCCGCTATGCCATTACGGCCAACCAGAAAACTACATATCTGGCAACCTTCCGTGCCATTGCCAAGAAGTACCCTCAAAAAACGTCACGCGATATTCTCGCCGACTTAGTGGCCAAATCCCCTGGGAATGAAGGCAAGTGGTTTGCAGCGGCAAAATCGGCAGGACTCTACAGCGAGGCCATCGAACTGGCGAACCGGACGCCATGCGATCCAAAGACATTGATCAGAGCGGCGCGGGACATGAAGAGCCGCGAACCACGTTTCGCCGTCGAGGCCGGGGTAACAGCCCTTCGCTGGCTGGCGGCGGGCTACGGCTACGAAATCACCGGCTTTGATGTACGAGAGGCCTATCAATTCACCATGGAGGCCGCCCGCAATGCCGGCTGCGAGGGTAACGCCCGGGAACGTATCCGAGCCGTTGTGGCAAGTGATCCACCCCCGATCAGGATGGTCAGCACGATTCTCAGCTCCGAACTCGGGATGTTAGTCAAATGAACAGATCCACATGCCAGCAGGCGCTTGAAGCGTGGGAGCGTTGTTTGCTCTCCATAGTCACTGCAAGTGCAGACCATTGAGTCGGCAAATATGTGAAAACTGATCAGAGCATATTCCGCTGTTGCCATCTGGGCGGAACGCGAAAGGAAAGTCAAGAGATCGAAATCCGACCCCTTTGATCCCCTCTGACCCATTTTCCTATTTCACCTTAAGCCTTTTTGCTAATACTATTTGTTTTTTCAATGGAGCCATGGTCGGCAAAACCAATCTCCTGGCCATCGGAGGTTATCACAACTCCCCTTGAACAGAATTGGCAGGATTCTTTCTCGAAATACTGATCCAGTATTATTCTCCTGCCAACTTCAGCAACTGAATTTTGATCGGTAAGCAGAAGTTTCTGATTATAAAATTCACCAACAGTATTTTCCAACCTTCCTTCCCCATGAAGAATATCAAGAATATCATTCAACAATTGAGCCTGTTTGCGGGAAGGAGGTAAGCTTTCGGCAAACCTCTTAATAAATGTCAGTTGCTGCAATTGTTTCTTTCTAATGGACTCGTTTGTTGGTGTTAAGGCCTGCCTACCTGTCTCAAGCTACCGTTACCTGGTGCCTGCATACCAATTCGTTGCAAATACTGGCAAGACGGCGGCCGGCACCAGAGAAAAGACCCTTCCATGAGAGTTAGTTCATTGGGCATCAATGTCCGTTATCTTATTTTCAAGCAAAATTTGCGCCAATATCATGCTGTCGCTAATGTGCTGTTTTTAAAGATAAAATTTCCGGATGGAATGATTCTGGAGTAACAGAGAGAGAAAAATCTTCCTATGACTGAAGGCTCAATGTACCACTTTTACTCGAGTAGGTTTCTGCAGCGGTGCATCTGGGATGTTGTTCTTGTTTGGCTATTTTTATTGATAAGCCCCTTTAGATCCTAAAATCGGTTTGGGTCACGACCTCATGAGGCGGGCTTCTCGCAATGGGTGATATAGATGACGAACTGGAGGCTGGCTGTCCCTCCATCCGCGAACCGTGAGGCACGCGCTACCGGTTTCCGGTTGTCGCCACCTCAAAATTAGGCCGGAGTGCAAGGAAAGTCAAGAGATCGCGATTTTTTGAGGGTTAGAACGCCTGAGTGTGCTTTCTATTCCGACAGGCTTGCCATGCTTCGGCTTGACCACCTTTTTAGAAACCCGTATATTTTAACAAAGCGGCTGAAAGATGGAAACGCTCTGGCCATCTGGACGGGAGGTATCACCTCCGACCCTATGGGGGAAGTGAGCGCCCCCCCAGCCGCCTGTCTTCTTTTATTTCGTGGATAACGACATGAACGTAATCGAATGCGCGGCTCTACTCTTCCTAGTATCCTTTTCCGTCAATGTCGCCCAGTTGCTTCTGACCCTCCTTCTTTGCCGGCGGAGCAGATTGCCTTGTAACAAAGAACAAAAGAGATTTTAACGGTGCTGACCTGCAATTTCCTGGGTTGAAGGTACAATCACCGGAGAATTTTTAGAGGAGGTCAAACGATGTCAACATTAACGATCCGTATGCCGGAAGAGAAACATAACAGATTGAAAATCCTGGCCAAGCAACAAGGGATAAGTGTCAATAAACTCATTGAGGAATTGTCCACTGTGGCGCTTTCCGAATTTGACACCTTTACCCGGTTTAAAATCCGGGCGATGAAAGGATCGCCGAAAGAAGGATTGGCACTTCTTGATAAGCTTGACCGAAACGAATAGGCCTGTCTTAATTTTCTACTATCGAACTCGATTTGGAAGGATGGCGCCGTCATTCCCACCTACAGGCAACCATCCGATATTCTTGTTGAAAACAACCTTGCTGTCCGAAAAGAAAAGGCCGTTTCTCGTGAGAAAAACGGCCTGAGTACACTTTGGCTCCCCAGCACGGACTCGAACCGCGGACATGGTGGTTAACAGCCACCCGCTCTACCGACTGAGCTACTGGGGATCGGTAATGTGACAGGTTCTATAGTACAAAAAACATGCTTCGTCAACGCTTTTAGCGCTGGCAATCATAAGGTATTATCCAATTGGTTTCAACCTTTTTTCTTGACTGAAACCTGCTTAAAATGTATTGATGAAACCCTTCATTGATATTGCGCCGTCGGGGCGTAGCGCAGTCTGGTTAGCGCGCCTGCCTTGGGAGCAGGAGGTCGGAGGTTCGAATCCTCTCGCCCCGACCAAAAAAAATCAAGGGGTTACGGTGTTTCCGTAGCCCCTTTTTTTTATGACGCCACGATAATTATTAAAAGACGAACCGACTGAAGATTGAACCGGCTTCTTCCAGCTGATCTGGAAATGAAATATCACCCCTCCTACCATTTTCTTCTCGACAACTTTGCATTAAGGCGATAAATAGGATAACTGTATATTGTGTACTGTATAGACACATCATACAATATCGTGTTGTTTTTAGGTCTAAACGTCCTCAAACGCTATGGGCGACGATTTTATTTCTACAGCTGGCCGGACGGCAAAAAATTCACATCAGGAGAGTGCAATAGTGACAAAAAGAGAGAAAAATCTGTTACCAATTCCGGCGGGTCTTAAGGTCCCGGAATTTACCAGCAATGCCCTGACGGTTCTGGAGCGGCGCTACCTGATGAAAGATGAGAACAGCAAGGTGATTGAAGAGCCGATCAATATGCTGTGGCGGGTGGCCACCACTATTGCGGCCGGCGAGCTGCATTACAACAAAAAGGCCGATGTCGAAGCGTTGAGCCTGCAGTTTTACGAAATGCTGGCCAATTTTGATTTTCTACCGAACTCACCGACCATGATGAACGCCGGCCGGGAGCTCGGCCAGCTCTCCGCCTGCTTTGTCCTGCCTATTGAAGATACTATGGATTCAATTTTTGAGGCGGTCAAGCAGACAGCGCTTATCCATCAAAGCGGCGGCGGCACAGGGTTCTCCTTTTCGCGCATCCGGCCGAAAAACGATGTGGTTCACTCGACAAAAGGAGTATCCAGCGGTCCGCTCTCCTTCATGCAGGTCTTCGATGTTGCCACAGAAACCATCAAACAGGGCGGCACCCGGCGCGGTGCCAACATGGGGATCATGCGGGTCGATCACCCGGATATCATGGATTTCATCAAGGCTAAGGCCGACCACTCCATTCTGCAGAACTTCAATTTGTCCGTAGCGATTACAGACGAATTCATGGCTGCCCTGGCAGCAGACAGTGAGTATGATCTGATCAACCCGCGTAACGGCCAGATGGTCGCCAAACAGGATGCCAGCAAACTATTCCGGCAGATTGTCAAACAGGCCTGGTCTTCCGGAGAGCCGGGCATTGTCTTTATCGACCGGATCAATGCCTACAACCCGACTCCGCAGGCCGGCATGATCGAAAGCACCAACCCCTGCGGCGAACAGCCCTTGCTGCCCTATGAATCATGCAACCTGGGGTCGATCAACCTGGCCAATATGGTCAACGACGGCCAGATCGACTATGACAAACTCGGCCGTACCGTTGACCTGGCCGTCCATTTTCTCGACAACGTCGTTGACATCAATCGCTATCCCCTGCCGGAAATCGAAACCGTCACCAAGCAGAACCGTAAAATCGGCCTGGGTGTCATGGGGTTTGCCGATCTGCTGATCCAGCTGGGCCACCCCTACTCCTCATCCGAGGCTACCATGGTTGCCGAAGAGGTTATGCGCTTTATCGATGAGCAGGCCTTTGCCAAATCATGCCGGCTCGGCGAGACCCGCGGCGCCTTTCCCAACTTTGCCAAATCAATTTACGGGCAAAAAGACCCCAAGCAGCCGGTGCGTAACGCTACCCGCACCACCATCGCGCCGACCGGGACCATCAGCATTCTGGCCGGTTGTTCAAGTGGCGTAGAGCCCTTGTTTGCCGTTGCCTTTGTCAGAAGGGTCATGGACAACGATGAGCTGTTTGAAATCAATCCGCTCTTTCAAAAAATCGCCAAGGAGAAGGAGTTTTTCTCTACGGAGTTGGTGAAAAAAATCGCCCATCGCGGCAGCCTGCAGGGCCTTGAGGAGATCCCGGCAAACTATCGCCGGATCTTCGAGACCGCCCATGATATCAGCCCCAAGAACCATATCGACATCCAGACCGCTTTTCAGAAACACACTAACAATGCGGTCAGCAAAACCATTAACTTTCCCCATGATGCCAGCCGTCAGGATGTTGAGGCGGCCTTTCTCCTCGCCTACCACTCCGGCTGTAAAGGCCTGACCATTTACCGCGACGGCTGCCGCGACAACCAGGTGCTCAATATCGGCAAAACCGACAAGAAAAAAACCGCTCAGACGACCGGTTCCGTACTGCCTTCCCTGGTCAAGCGTAACCGCCCGAAAATGCT
>MGTA01000005.1:16813-22210 GCA_001799225.1 Deltaproteobacteria bacterium RIFOXYD12_FULL_50_9 | reverse complement strand
TTTCTTTTGCCATGGCGCGTCTCCTAAAGCCCAGTTTCAGTTGAAAAATAATCTCTTTTCTTGCATCTGGAATGCGCAAAACTTATATAACTATTATGGAGCCCACAACCGGAATCGAACCGGTGACCTCTTCCTTACCAAGGAAGTGCTCTACCGACTGAGCTATGTGGGCATCGACAACTTCACATACCCACTATAAAAAAATTAGTGCCAATACTCATTAACTAATTATAATTACAAATAAATTGGAGCGGGAAACGGGTCTCGAACCCGCAACCCTCAGCTTGGAAGGCTGATGCTCTACCAATTGAGCTATTCCCGCTTCGCTTATTTATACGGGTATGTTCATGCCAAACACTGGTGGAATGAACGATCAGCAAACGCCAAGCTCTGCATTCCTCCCGCTAATAAGATTCTTTGGTGGAGGGGGGAGGATTCGAACCTCCGAAGGCGTCGCCGACAGATTTACAGTCTGTTCCCTTTAGCCACTCGGGAACCCCTCCAAACTTAAAGAAAAACTCATGTCAGCAATAAAATACAACCAATATTGAATAAAGCTATAAACCAGCATGATAATGGACATAGGATCATTATCATGCTGGTTTTTATTTGGTTACATCTGGAGCTGGCGATGGGACTTGAACCCGCAACCTGCTGATTACAAATCAGCTGCTCTGCCAATTGAGCTACGCCAGCGGACAGGACAACTTAATAACTTCGTCCGCAAACATCAACCTTTTTTTTCTTTCGAACTCAGCTTTATATCTGAGACAATATGTTGCGCACTGCGGTTATTAAGTAGATTGGACATCGTAAAAAATCAAATAAGTACCTCTAGTTTTTCACAAATTCACTACTCCGGTAACGCTCGAACGCCATTGCAAAGGTTCGATACACCATGTGTGCAAACTTGGTGTATGGCATATAAAAGAACAGCATAAAAACTGAAACAAGATGCAAAAAATAGAAAAGATATGCCAGCACTGGTACATTTATCAGCCTAAAAATCTCTGCCAGCAGACCAGTAACACCAACTGCCATGATCTCCCCAATGAGAAACCAATCGTAAAAAGTAGGAGATATCCCCTTTTTTTCTTCGGCGGCCGAGCGGTTACTCCAAAGAATACCTACACCGACAATCATGGCAATTGCACTAACATTAGCCAGAATCTTAAAGGGATCGTAAAGAGCAATAGGCCCGTGTAATGCCGGATTAAAAATGCCGAAGATATCTTTTCTGATAAATGAATATGCGGTAACCGTCAAAAGGCCAACAAAAGCCAACAGTAAAGGAAGATGTCCTGTTACCCTATTTTTATTAGTACCGCACTCGTTGAAACGCTTATGTTGAATCGTTTCAACGATGGAAGGCCAAAGAAACTGCATAATGAATTGTATTACTGATGGTCGAAATGCTTGATTAGCATTCAACCCGGCAGCCATTTGCGTCCACATTGCCGAAACACCACTAAAGGCAGCATAAAGCGCAAAAAAGAAAGTCGGGACAAAGATAAGATCTATAAACATAACATTCTTGGAAAGGTAATGGATATCCCAGTGTCCAAAAAAACGACCGAAATCTACAGGCCCTTCCGCTGGAATATGCATCCCGCCGGATAATGCCCACATAACACCAATAATAATTGCTGGAATCAGAATCATAATCGGCAGATTTTGTCCTTTGCTTGCCAGCTTGGCAATACCCTGCGGGAAACCAAAATGGATATAGGCATAGGCTCGAATGGCCCCCAGAACATCCCCTGGCTTAGCTCCGCGAGGACAATTAGTTGTACAATCACCACACTGATGACACAGCATAACGTCCGGATCAGCAATCAACTTATCCTTCAGGCCCCATTGTGCCCAGATCATCTCTTTTCTGGGAAACGGTTTCTTGTCAGAAGACAAAGGACATACAACCGAACAGGTAGCACACTGATAACACTTTTTAAGCGTATCGCCACCGGCACTTTTCATGTACCTAATGAAATCCAAATCAGGTTCTACCCTCATTTTTTCAGCCATTGCTCCCTCCCCTTCTTTCACTTACTGGTTATTACCAGAAATAATAAAAAATTATAACTATCTTCAACGTGTTGCAGCAGATCTCTTTTATTGATAATTTGTTTTTTAAGTAATTATTTCGGCAGACCAGACTGGTCCGCCGAAATAATTACAGGTCGGTCATATATTGTTCAATTAAAATCCCTTAAACGGATTAGGCCCAAGCGCCACAATAGAATCAACGAAATCCTTGACGATCTCGGGAATCTTGTTGTAGTCGGTAATGGCAATTTCGCGGACGGCAACCCGCTCCGGTTCAAGACCAAGAGTTTTTAAAGTTTCCCCAATATTATCCATCCGTTTTGTTGCAATTTCACTGCCCTTGACAAAGTGGCACTGGTAATCATTGCCGAACTTGCACCCAAGCAGCATAGCACCATCCATACCTGCTGAGAGAGCATCTTTAATCCAAACCATGTTAACCGAACCAAGGCAACGAACCGGAATGAAGCGGACCAGGTTGTTAATGCCCAGCCTTCTCATTCCCGCCATATCCAGGGCTGGATAGGCATCGTTCTCGCAGACAAAGACCGCAAACCGCAACTTCTCTTCATCATCGCTTGGCACCTCGATAGCTTTCACCATGGAGCCAATCATATCGACATTGTAGTTTTTAAAGCCGATAATCCTTTCCGGACAAGCTCCCATACAGGTTCCACATCGCCGACATCTGGTTGGATTCGGCTTTGGTGTGCCTTTTTCATCATCATCAAGCGCACCAAATGGACACTCTTCAGTACAGCGCTTACATTGAGTACAACGCTGAAAGAAAAATTCCGGGAAGCTGTTGTCCCCAGACCGAGGATGCACAGCCACACCGCGCTCAGCAGACTCGATACATTGAATTGCCTTCAATGCAGCCCCGGTGGCATCGTCAATCGCTTCTTCCACAGTAGTAGCTTTGCGCACACCGCCGCAGGTGTAAATGCCGGTACGCCTGGTTTCATAAGGGAAACATATAAAATTGGAATCGGCATAACCGTCAAAAAGTTCCAATTCAAGAAATGCCGGCCCTTGACGATATGCCAGGTTGATGGTTGGCGCTGCCACTGTTGTAGGAATCATACCGGCAGCTAAAACCACCATATCAACATGCAAGGTGATATCTTCATTCAAAAGGGTATTGGTGATGTCTACGGAGAGCGAACCATCACCGGATTCGTTAACCGACATAACGTTCGCCTTTGTAAGAAAAATCCCATCATCGTTCTGGGCAGCTTTATAAAACAACTCCATATGCCCGGGCGTACGCATGTGCTGATACAGGATATAGGCCTTGGCCTCGGCATTTTCTTCACGGATATATTTGGCTTGCTTAAGGGCTACCAAGCTGGTTACAGAGTTACAATATGGAAAATCCTTGTCATTCTCTGCAGCTCCGGGACTCTGGATAAAGGCTACACTTTGCACAGGCTTGCCATCCGACGGCCGAATAATTGATCCCTTGGAAGCAATCTGCTCGAATTCAAAGTTAGTTACAACATTCTTGATCTTGCCATAACCCAGATGCTCATATTCTGAAACATCAGCAGGATTCCAGCCGGTTGCCAACACAACTGCCCCAACCTTAAGGGCATCCGGATTACTATCCATATAATTTTTAACTCCGGCATTCGGATCTGCCATCTGACCCTTGGTAATGAGATCCTGCTGATCAACAGTAACACGAGCAGGGGCATCCCATTCACTTGTGGTATCGGTAGGCTTTAACACTACTTCATATGCACCTGGAGCGCCGCTGATCCTTGCAACTTCGGATCCTGTATGCACAGTAATCTTCGCGTCAGTTTCAACTTCTTTAATCAACAAATGGATCGATGGGGTTTCGAGAGTAGTCCATGGGGCTTTGGTCGGGAGTTGCTTCCTCCAGGTAATTGCTTTACCACCCAAAGCATCGTTTTTTTCAACCAATAGAACCTCATATCCAGCCTTTGATGCCTCACGTGCGGCAGTCAGCCCGGAGATACCTCCACCCATTACAAGAATACGTTTATTGGTAACCTCTTGTTTATAAGGCTCGGGCAGTTCAGTCTTCTTTGCCTGGGTACACCCCATCCGCACATAATCAGAAGCCAACTCCTGTACAAATTCAGGATTGGCATCATCACCTTTGCACCAGACGACCTGCTCACGCAAATTTACCCTGTTTGTAATCTTGTCACTGCCGAAATTGAACTCATCCTGCATGACTCGAGGTGAACAAGCTGCAACGACAACGGTATTAACACCTTCATCATGCATATCTTTTTCAACTAAAGCCCTTCCGTCTTTTCCACACAGGGCTGAATGGGTTTTACAACATTTAATCCCCATCTCACCGGTTACAACTTGGGAAAGAGCTTCGATATTCAAGGTGTCGCCGATACCACAGCCCGTGCATATATAGGCACCGTACTTTTTATCCATTAAAATTACCTCCTCGATGCTTGAATAGCTTTTAAAGCTGCCGCAGTAGAATTCTGTGCACTGGTTACCACGTCAGACGCTTTTTTGGCACAACCTGCTGCATACATAGTATTAGCAGCATCAGGAATAATAAAGCCGCTAGCATCCATCTGCAGACCAAAGGCTGCTCCCTGCCCTTTCAAAGCAGGTTCCATACCAGTTGCAAGAATCGCCAAATCAACTTTCTGCTGGATCTTATCACCGGTAACAGCATTTTCTGCCACAACTGTTACACCGCCATCCGCATCGGCAATGATATCGGCTACTTTCCCTTTTATGAACTGAATATTCTTATCTTCCATCAATTTAGCACGGAATTTCTCATACTTCCCTGGGGTACGGAGATCAATATAGAAGACATAAACCTTGGCCTCAGGATATCTCTCCCGAATATAATTGATCTGTTTGAGGCTCGCCATGCAACAGATAAAGGAACAGTATTCAAGATGATTCTCATCACGCGAACCGGCACATTGAACAAAGGCAAAACTGCCGGGCTCTTTGTTATCTCCGGGACGGAGAATTTTGCCGCCGGTCGGTCCATTGGGCGCAGCAAGTCTCTCCATCATCATGTTGGTAATAATGGCCTTACTGCTGTCAAACTTCAGATTAGTCATCTTTGTCGGATCATAAGGATTCCAACCGGTTGCCCAGACAATGGAACTAACATCCAGCGTAAAGGTCTGAGCGCTCTGATCCAGTTCAACTGCGTCAAACTTGCACGCTTCTTTACATTTACCACACTTGTTACAAGCTCCCATATCAATGACGTATTTCATTGGAAATGCCATATCATGAGCTTTATAAATAGCCTTAGTGGTATCCAGGTTAAAATTAAAAGCGTTAGCTCGCTCTTCTGAACAGGCTTCAACGCAAGCATTACAGGCA
>MGTA01000005.1:4571-16790 GCA_001799225.1 Deltaproteobacteria bacterium RIFOXYD12_FULL_50_9 | reverse complement strand
TTCGAGTTCGACCCGATAGTTACCTGGTGATCCGGTAACATTCCGAACCTCAGTCATTGTGTACATTCTTATCTTGCGATTGTTTTTGACTCTCTTGAAATTGATCTCAAGTCCGCAGGTAGGGGGACACATCTTAGGGAAATATTGATTGAGCTGCGCCACACGTCCACCCATGTACGCA
This sequence comes from Deltaproteobacteria bacterium RIFOXYD12_FULL_50_9, assembly GCA_001799225.1. Taxonomy (GTDB): domain Bacteria; phylum Desulfobacterota; class Desulfobulbia; order Desulfobulbales; family CALZHT01; genus XYD12-FULL-50-9. The sequence goes on along the minus strand of MGTA01000005.1, from coordinate 16,609 downwards.
TTTTTTTCAACCAAAAAGACATCACTGCCTACTTCAGCAGCTTCTAGAGCAGCTGTCAATCCACTAATCCCTCCACCAACGACCAGTACTCCACCCTTTCCAGGTGCGCTGCGCTCGTCTGTCATGCCATTCCTCCATTAATCAATGAATAAGTATTTATGGGATGATTTTTTAGGTTCAACTGGCTCTACTTAACATATCAACAATATTTGTCACACTCATTTTCTGCTTCCCAGTCGTAACCAGTTCAACCAACCAAATCAAGACCACGGCATACACATTACAGAAAAATCTCCAGGCGTCCATTTGGACGCCTGGAGATATCTACATACTAAAAACCAAACCGAACTGGAATTACAGCCAAGGATCTGTTGCTACAACATTAACAACATCAACCTTCTCGCACTTCCATTCCTGGGTCTTGGGATTGAAGGTGGAGTTAACAAAACATTTCCAGTTCGCTTCGTCAACACTCGGGAAATCTGAACGATAATAGAAGCCCGGATAACGGCTTTCCTTACGGAATTCAATGTGACGAATGTGGGTCTCAACGCACCAGATGCGGTGATAATTTTCCCAGGCGCGCATAAGTTCATGCAGGTCGCCGGCAGCCATTAACGCCGCATCTTCGCGCAGCATTCTGAGGAGATCAAGACAGATATTCAGAAGCTTGCCAGAGGTCATATAGTAGGTAGCAACTCCACCACCGTACTCATCCGTGGCCTTCATGAGACGCATCATGATACCGGCTGGTTTGCAATAGTTAGGATTGACATCCGTAGCAGTGGTCGCGCCAGCGTGTGCAAGATACAACTTAACCGGAGCATAGATATCATCAGCCAATTTCTGAGCTGTCTCTGCCAGTTCCGGCTTGAAGCTCGCATGGTCGCGGCAGTATTTTACCATCTGCTTGGCAACGATACGTCCCTCGGCATGGGAACCGGAGGAGAACTTGTGACCGGAAGCACCAACGCCGTCACCAGCCGTAAACAGACCCCTAACGGTGGTCATGCGGTTGTAGCCCCACTTGTAGGCAGCAGGTACCCAGTCTTCGTTCGGACCGGAGCACCAGATGCCGCAGCAACCGGAATGGGAACCGAGCATGTATGGTTCGGTCGGCATAATCTCTGAACCAACCTTCTCCGGCTCAATGTTCATACCAGCCCACAGGCCAGCCTGACCAACTGACATGTCAAGGAAGTCTTCCCACGCCTCTGATTCAAGGTGTTTCCAGTACTTGGCAACAGACTTATCATCCATGCCACCAGCTTTCTTGGCATCAAGGAAGGCGTTCAATGCAACCTCGGTAGCCATGTAGATTGGACCGCGTCCAGCCTTCAACTCATTGAGCATCAGGTGATTACGCAGACAAGTTGGTGTAACTGGAGAACCGCCATAAGGCATAAACTTATCCAATTCATCCTTGACAGCAGGGCTATTGGCATAAAATTCGCCAAGACCATTCTGTACCTTAGCTTTGAAAAGAAGGAACCATGCGCCAACCGGGCCGTAACCGTCTTTGAAACGAGCTGGTGTGAAACGATTTTCCATCATGGTCAGAGTGGCGCCAACCTGGGCGCACATTGTGTAGGTAGAGCCGGCATTCCAAACTGGATACCAGGCGCGGCCCTTGCCTTCACCGGTGGACCGTGGGCGGAAGATATTTACAGCGCCGCCGCAAGCAACCAACATGGTCTTGCACTTGAAGACGTGTACTTTATTCTCACGGGTGCTGAAGCCAACTGCACCAGCGATCTGATTCTCGACATTTTTATCAAGGAGGAGCTTAACAATGAATATGCGCTCCATGATATTCTGCTCACCCAAGGCCTTTTTGCCGGCTTCGGCAACGATGCACTTGTAGGACTCGCCATTGATCATGATCTGCCATTTACCGGTACGAACCGGTTTGCCACCTTGACGCAGGGTCGGGGCCGGCTTGGCGCCATCCAAAGTGTCACCATTATCGGCAACCTTCCAAACAGGAAGACCCCACTCTTCGAAAAGCTTAACCGACTCATCAACGTGCCGGCCAAGGTCATAAATCAAATCTTCGCGAACAATACCCATAAGGTCATTCCGAACCATTTTTACATAGTTCTCAATCGGATTTTCGCCGATATAGGTATTAATAGCTGAAAGGCCCTGAGCAACTGCGCCGGAACGCTCCATGGCAGCCTTATCAACTAAGATAATCTTCATATTATCAGGAGCCCACTTCTTAATTTCAAAAGCAGTTCCGCAGGCAGCCATACCGCCACCAACAATCAATACATCACACTCATGCTCAGCAATCTCCGGATTAGCTACTGCATCCAGTTCGCCCAGCGGCTTATTTGGTAACGCCATAATCAATTCCTCCTCAAAATATTTTTTTAATATTAAAGAGATTCGAATTCTATCAAGATAGGTTAGCTTACTTTTTTGGGGTCGGGAGAGCAGTTTCACCCAACAACAACTCATCGTCAAGACTGCCGCCTTTTTGACCCTCATAGGCATTAGCAGCGCCTTCAGCCGTAGTACGAATCGGGAATTTGAAACGCTTGATATTGCCATTCCGGAACTTAATTGTCCACATGATGGAGTCTGAACTCCTCATCGGATGAACCTGACCGCCCATTGGCACGAAATCGTTGTAACCGCGCACCATGATCGCGCCCTGAGGACAGATCTTCACACAGGAGTAGCACTCCCAGCATGCATCAGGTTCTTGGTTATAAGCTCTCATCGCCTCCTTATTAAGGACCATAAGGTCATTGGGGCAGATGTACATGCAGGCAGTCTTATCGCCGCCTTTGCAACCATCACACTTGGAAGGATCTACATAGCTTGGCATTCACTAACCTCCTCAAATTGAATTGGATAACGGGCTTCACCTACAAAGATGAAACCAACTTTCACCTTAACACCTTAACTACAAACTCACGCTTTTAAGCGCCTCAAACCACTACATTAAAGCAAAAATTACAACAAAATTTGCAACAAATCCAGTATATTACTAGCACTAGTTGTCAAAAATTGATCTAACAACTTTTCACTATTTTCGTTATTTGCCGACCCAGTAATTTACTGTAAATGAGGGCTCACTCATTTTAATATCAAACGATTCTATAATTTTTCAAACCACAAATGTCAAGAAAAAAACTTTAGGAAGAATATCGACCGGCAAAATCATGAATTTTTAATTTTTGCCTAAACTTTTTTTAAAAAAACTATATATAATTTGACATTGCCGGCTGGTGATGGCTATTGTGTGGCACAATAATTTAAAAATAAGTTTCTTGATATTTATTCTTGGCAAGAAATTATTCCGGCAACAACCAGACAGACCCTATTCCTTTTAATAACAAGGTATTTTTTATGTTTAATACGGAAATTTTTGATAAAAGCAACAAGAATCCCAGCAATATCGTGCCATCAAAACTTTCACTTGACAGTAACATTAAATTTCGCTGCCATCCCGGAGTCTCCTGTTTTACAGCTTGTTGTGGATCAATAAAAATCATACTCACTCCCTTCGATATCCTGCGGTTGCGCAAACGCCTGAAGCTTGAGGCGGACGACTTCCTTCTGCACTTTACCGCCCCGACATTTCTTGAAAAAACCGATATGCCCGGTGTTTGCCTCAAACTTGATCCGGATGGACGTTGTCCTTTTGTTACTCCGGTAGGGTGCCTGATCTACTCAGACCGGCCGTCGGCATGTCGCTATTATCCGATAGGCATGGCAAATTTCCATGAGGGTGCTCAGGAAAATCAGATTGCAGAAGAGTTTTATTTCGTCGTCAAGGAACCTCACTGTAAAGGGCATGAGGAAGATAAAACCTGGACAATCCGCGAATGGCGTGCCGATCAAGGCGTAGATTTGTGCGACGAGATGAACAAAGGATGGATGGAACTTGTTATGCGCCGCAAGTCTTTTGGCCTGCAGGCAACCTTAAGTGAACAAGCCAAAAAGATGTTTTTTATGGCAACTACCGACCTTGACCGTTTCCGGTCCTTTATATTTAACAGCTCCTTCTTACAGATTTATGAACTCGATCCGGAAACTCTCGAAAATATTCGTACTGATGATATCGCCTTAATGAAATTTTCCTTCCAATTTCTTGCATCATCACTTTTCGGAACACAAGGGATGAAGATAAGTGAGGAAAAAATTGCGGCTAAGGTTGAAGAACATAAGAAAAAACAATCAGAGGCTGAGAAACGAGCCGAAGAGACCTATTTCGAGCTAAAACAGCTCCGCGATCAGATGCAAAAAGATAAAAAGATATCATAAACAGACACCACATCTTTTACAGTGAGCTGTTTCGCATTTTGGCGTTGTTTTTGCCTTAAGGGCCAGTTGGTACTCCTGCCAAAGGAATTGTCTGGATATACCGTGATCTATAATATCCCATGGGAACAGCTCCTCTTTTGAGCGCTTCCTGTACACAAAGTTTTCAGGCTCGATTCCTGCCGCAATTAAGGTTTTCAACCCATTTCCCCGTTCAACGGCAATCATCCGCAGAGCCTCTCCCACCCTGCGGTCCCCACGCGCCAATACCGCTTGCCAAAATGCCTTTTCCGGCGGATCTGACATAATCCGGACATTTGGTTGATTCCCCAATTTTTTATGTAGGTACTTCAACCTTCGACGCAAGACGTCTAATACCTCAAACGGATGAAACTGAAACGGTGTCCATGCCTTGGGGACAAATGAGTTGACGCTCAAGACTAGATTGCTCAACCTGCCGCGCGATCTCCCGACCTCAAGAATCTTCTGCTTGATCTCTAAGACAAGCCTTACCATCTCCTCCAGATCCTCTTCGGTTTCCGTGGGCAGACCAATCATAAAATAGAGCTTGATTGTGTTTACGCCTGCCCGGACTAAAGACTCCGCGGCAGTAAAAACATCAGTTTCTGTAATCCCTTTATTTATCACTTTCCGCAATCTTTCTGAGCCGCCATCGGGTGCAATGGCCGCACTTTTCAATCTGCTTCTCTTCAGCAGGTCAAGAAGCTCATCCGACATGTTGTCAGCTCTAAGGGAAGAGAAAGAGAGAGAACAGTTATCCTCCAAAAGATGCTCAGCAAGATTTTTTAAGTCTGCAGGACCAACCATCTCCATACCAAGCAAACCGACCCTGCTGATATCTGCAGGACGGGCCGCGAGTACGCGAACAATCGCCTCCGGCGACCAGAGCCGCGGCGGCCGGTAGACAAAACCGGCCGCACAGAATCGACATCCTCGGCTACATCCTCTCCCCAATTCGGCAAGGTACATCTCAGCAAATTCGGTGTCCGGCGAAAAAATTGTCGAATGACCGACCTGATCCCGGCCACCCAACACTGTTCGACGAATTCTTGCCGGAACACCAAACCTGGGCACCATATCAACAATTGTCCCGTCGTCTGCATACTCTACATCATACAACCCCGGGACATAACAGCCCCGGATACTACTCGCCAACTCCACCAGAAAGCTATGACGATCCCGTACAGGCCAGCTTTTGACCAGCAGATCAATAACGAGAGGTAAAACAGGTTCGCCCTCGCCAATCATCATCAAGTCGAAATACGGCGCCAAGGGTTCAGGGTTGATTGCAGTCGCCACACCTCCAGCTACCAGCAAGTGCCCCCCCGGCTCACTCCCGATAGTATTAGGTTGTCGTGTTGCTGCCAAAAAATCAATCTCAGCCACATGCAGCATCTGCACCAAGGTCAAAAAGTCCTGCTCAAAACTGATGGAACAAAAAACCACGGGAAAATCAGCCAATGGCCGACCTGATTCGACCGACACCGGACGAGATCCAGCCGATTCCGGCAAAAATACCCGCTCACAAACTATATGACTATGGCTATTAAGGAGAGAGTAAACAATCTGAAATCCGAGATTGGACATCCCGACATGATAGGTATTGGGAAACACAAGAGCAATCGGCAGCTGGTCTTTCCACTTCTTCCGAACGCTGCCTCGCTCTCGGACTAATAGATCTTTGCCGATAGGCTTCCGCTGTCGCATCATCCTACCTACCGGCAAAAATCAGTATTTTAAACTTCAATTCTCATTCCGGCGCAAAAAAGTTGGACGATCAAGTTGCTCTTCATCCAAGAATGGTCCGGCAAAAGGTTTGCGCTTGGCCGGTTGATTGGCTGGGTGATTGCCATTATTATTGCCGCTTATTCCTTCCGCCCCGTTAAAGGGCAATGGTTGAATAACCGACTCCTTCTTTCTTAACGGCAAGTTGACCCTGTCAGGTATGGGTTCGGCAAACTCAACTTGTCTGATTCCAGTCGCTATTACCGTTACCCGCAAACCTTCCGCAAGAGTAGGGTCAAAGACGACACCCAGAATTATCTTGGCATCTTCGTGAACTTCTTCCTGGATTCTGGTGGTGGCTTCAGTGACATCAGCCATGGTGAGCGAATCCTCTCGGGCTGAAATGTTGACAAGCACCGCCTTGGCGCCGTCGATACTGATATCCTGGAGCAGTGGGCTGGCAATCGCCATATTAACGGCCTCAATAGCCCGGTTTTCACCAAAACCAAGACCGGCACCCATCAAAGCCGGTCCTGCGCAATTCATGACCGCCTTAACATCAGCAAAATCAGGATTAATGTATCCATGCAGGTTAATAAGATCGGTTATACCTTTGACGGCCTGGACAAGCACATCATCTGCCATCTTCATACTATCTTTAAAGCTACAACCTTTTTGGGCTAATGAAACTAACCGATTGTTTGGGATAGTGATAATGGTATCTACATGTTCCCTTAAGCGCTGCCAGCCGGCCTCTGCCGCCTTCAATCTGGATCGGCCCTCAAAGGAAAATGGTTTCGTTACCACAGCCACGGTAAGAGCGCCTAACTCTTTGCTGATCCTTGCCACTACCGGAGCCGCACCAGTACCGGTTCCCCCGCCCATGCCGGCAGTGATAAAAACCATATCGCTGCCCTTCAACACCTTACGGATCTCCTCTATCGACTCCTCTGCTGCTTCTCTGCCCACCTCAGGATCTGCTCCGGCGCCCAGGCCTCTAGACCTGATGGGCCCCAACTGCACCTTAATGTCGGCCAACGAGTTTTCCAAGGCGTGCAAATCAGTATTGCCGACAATAAAATCAACACCCTGAATTTTGCTCTCCACCATGGTATTTACGGCATTACCGCCGCCGCCGCCAACTCCGAACACCTTGATTTTGGCCCGTGACCCATTTTCCACCAGTTTGAATGACATGTTTCAGCCCCCTTCATTCTTTTATCAAATCAGGTCATCGTACAACCCGACAAAAATTCCTAAATCAAATATTCTTTTTAAACCAATTTCTCATACGCCTTGTAACACCGCTGAAAACACCCTGATCCTTATTACGAGAACTCCTGCCCTCACTGGCGTGCCTGATGCCATATAATACCAAACCAACACCGGTAGCGCACTGGGGGGTATTAACGATGTCGGTCATCCCGGCCAATTGCAGAGGGTACCCCACTCGGACCGGCAGATCAAAAATCTGTTCGGCCATATCAACGATATTGGTGAGCAACCCGGTGCCGCCGGTCACCACCAGTCCGGCATTAATCGAGTCTTTGAACCTCGAATCGCCCAACTCCTGATTTACCAGACTGAGCATCTCCTCGATCCGTGGCTCGAGAATCTCGCCCATGACCCGCCTTGACAATTTCCTTGAACGTCTGCCCCCGACGCTCGGTACTTCGATTATCTCGTTTTTATCTATCATTGAAGCAAGAGCGCAGCCATATTTTTCTTTCAGCCGTTCAGCTTCTTTCAACGGCGTCCGCAGGCCTATGGATAAATCATTGGTAAGACTGTTTCCTCCAAGTCCGAGAACATAGGTGTGTTTGATTGCCCCATCGGAAAAAATCGCTAAATCAGAGGTGCCGCCACCTATATCAAGAAGTGCGATGCCCAGTTCCATCTCCTCTTTGGTCAGCACGGCTTCTGCGGAGGCAAGCGGTTCAAGAACAATGTCATTAACCTCTACTCCGGCCCGATTGCAGCATTTAATAATATTGTGTACCGCCGTCACCGAACCGGTAACAATATGGACATTAACTTCAAGACGAACCCCGGTCATGCCGATGGGATCCTGAATGCCTTCCTGGTTGTCGACCTTAAACTCCTGAGGCAGGACATGGATGATCTCCTGATCCTGCGGAATATGCACCGCCTTCGCAGCTTCGACAACCTTGTCGATATCTTCTCGCCGGATTTCGCTGGTCCGGATAGGAATCATACTATTACTGTTCGAGCCCTTAATATGACTGCCGGCGATCCCGACAAAAACCGAGCTGATCTCGCAACCGGCCATCATTTCGGCTTCCTCAACCGCCTTTCGGATAGAGTTGACCGTGCTCTCAATATTGACGACGACTCCACGCCGCAAGCCTACTGATGGATGGACACCAACACCAAGGATATTTACTTCTTCACCATGTACCTCGCCGACCACCACACATATCTTGGTAGTACCGATATCCAGACCAACAATTATTTCGCCTTTTTCAGATCGAGCCATTTCCTTCACCTTCTTAAGACTGCCAAGAGCACTCTTGTCATCTTTTTTTTCCTCTTTATCGTCCTCATGTTCTACCAACTGCCCGGCAGATTCTTCCAGTTTATGATTGTCCAACCAAAACATTTTCACCTCTATAATTCATGCGGATATAAGCGACAGACCCATATTCCCTTTTCTGATAAATACTTCGCAAAACCGCTACAAGCCTCGCATAGCGTTTCTTAACATCCCCTCGTCCAAGATACACGGGAATTGGTCGATCAGCCATAAAAAGCACTAACTCATCACCAGGAGAGATGTGAATTTGCGAAATATTCTGCTTGGGCAGGGTTGAATTGATCTGACCGGCACTGATAATATAAAGAAGTGCTTCAGCAACCGCCTCTTTTTTGGCATCCGGGACCTTACCGATAGCCGGGATGTATGCTCCTGTCTGCCCTGCCATATTCACCCGTTCTTCCGCCCCGCTGATCACCGGAAAATCCCGATAGTCAGCCGTGTGCACCCGAGCAAAAGCAACGCCATTTTTATCAACAAAGTACAAACCATCCGCCAGATTAATCATGGCAATCGGCTGTCGCTCCTTAACCTTGATAATCAGACTGCGACTCGGCCAGGCCTTTTTCACCTCTACCTGTTCGATCCAAGCCAAACCGGCAACTCTATCCCTGACTACTGCCGACTGCATAGCCAGGAGATTTGTCTGAGTATCAACCCCGCTTACACGGAGAATCTCCTCCTTGCTCGTTCGACTGACTCCTTCGACCTCTATAGCACTGATCCGGAATATCTCGGAACTGGACAACGTCTGGATTCCAAAAACTCCCAGCAAGCCCAAAGAGATTACCACCACCGAACCTACAGCAATGTTGATTAAAACCTTCCTGACAAAATTGCTGCGGGCATTTGTCCTGTTCCGGATTGAATTATCCTTCCATGATTTTGAGTGTCTCATCTTAATTCCAGAACTCTCTTTGAATCTCAATCTTAGGAGCGCCCTATCCTTGGCGCTTCAAGCATCCCTCGACTCATTAACAAACACCGCTCACTCATCCCAGATATGGACTTCCGGTTCGAGCAAAATCCCTGAACGGACAAACACCTTCTCTTGAACCAATCGCATCAAGGCTTTAATCTCATCCGCTGTCGCACCACCGACATTAACTATAAAGTTCGCATGCTTATCAGAAACCATGGCATTGCCGATACGACAGCCTTTCAACCCGGCTTCCTCAATCAAACGTCCAGCCGGCATCGTCACGGGATTCTTAAAAAATGATCCGGCACTCGCCAAATCTAATGGCTGTTTTTCGCGCCGCTGGCGGAGAACCTCCCGGCAGGCCCCGGCAATCCTGACCCGCTCACCTCTGACCAATCTGAATGTCCCGTTCAGTGCAATTGTTCCGACCGGCGCCCCCCAAGATCTATAAACAAAAGGCAGAGCAGCACGATCCCGTTCGTAAATCTGGCCATCTTGCTCAAGCAGAGTAATTGAAGTCGTCACGTTGCTGATCTCACTACCCCAGGCTCCGGCGTTCATTACCAGAGCGCCACCGATACTCCCGGGAATCCCAGCAGCGAATTCAAGACCTGACAACGCCTGCCGCTCACTCCAACTCACCAATTTTGCAAGCGAACAACCGGCATTCACCCGCACCAACACTGTCTCCGGCGATTCATTAACAGTTTCAATCGCTGAAAAATCAGGGCCCAGTACAATAACTACTCCGGCAACCCCCTGATCAGCAACCAGGATATTACTGCCCCGACCCATAACCCGCCATTGAATGCCTATCTGCTTACAGCCCTTGATCAATTTAAGCAATTCACCGGCATTACCCGGAAAGACTACGGCCTTGGCGGGGCCACCGACCTTTAGAGTTGAAAGCCGTGAAAGCGGATAATCCCACAGGACGACACCCTGCCACAGATCAGCCAAAGCCTCCTCGATCAGTCGACCGGCGCCGGACCTCATATGCAGGTTATCCGACCCACTACCCAGCATGCGGTAACTCCTCCAATTGCTTGAGTAACTGTTCACCTGCTTGCAGAATATTCCCGGCGCCCAGAGTTAAGACCACATCGCCTTCCCGGAGAATCGGCAGAATAACAGCCGGCAGGTCCTTCACTTCGGCTATGTAGGTAACATTGCGATGCCCGTGCTGCCGTACACCTTCGACCAGAGCTTCACCGGTAACACCTTCTATCGGTATCTCGCCGGCCGAATAGATATTGGTTAAAAACAGGAGGTCCGCATCATGAAATGCCATACAGAACTCCTTGATCAATCCCTGGGTCCGGCTGTAACGATGTGGCTGGAACAACACCAACAACCTGCGGCGGGGCCAGACGCCTCGCAAGGCACCCAGGGTAGCCCGGATCTCGGTGGGATGGTGGCCGTAATCGTCCATGACCGTTATGCCTTTAACCTCACCCTTGATCTGCAAACGTCGCTGCACCCCGGTGAAACTCGCCAGGGCCTCGGCGATCACCTTGAAAGAGATATCGAGCTCAAACCCGATGGTCACAGCCGCCAAAGCGTTCAAGACATTATGGACACCGGGGAGAGCCAAGACTACCTGACCAAGCGATTCGCCATGCCTCATCACCTCGAACCGGGAAACCAGGCCGTCCATGCTAATGCCTCTGGCATAGACATCGGCCTGACTGGTCATGCCGTAAGTGATCACCCGTTTGCGAATCTCCGGCAGTAGTTCAAGAACCCCGGGATCCTCCAGACACAAGATTGCCGCACCGTAAAATGGAATCTTATTGATAAATTCCAAAAAGGTCTTTTTGACCTCCTCAAAATCGGCATAGTAGTCGACATGTTCAAAATCAATATTGGTCACCACCTCCAAAACCGGTGAAAGCTGCAAAAACGAACCGTCGCTCTCATCAGCCTCGGCAACCAGAAACTCTCCCTGACCAAGTTTGGCATTCGACCCCAGACTATTGACCTTGCCACCGATAATCACGGTCGGATCAAGACCGGCCCGCGCCATCACCCAACCTACCAGTGAGGTGGTAGTTGTCTTGCCATGACTGCCGGCAATGGCAATCCCGTATTTCTTGAGTCGCATGAGCTCGGCAAGCATCGCCGCCCTGGGGATTACCGGGATGTGGGCGTTGCGGGCGGCAACCACCTCAGGATTATCAGAGTGCACCGCCGTAGATGTCACCACTACGTCGGCATCCATAATCCATTCACTGTCATGGCCCAGAAAAACGCGGCCCCCCAAGTTAACCAGCCTTTTGGTAATATCAGTTTCACGCAGATCGGAACCGCTGACGATATAGCCCAGATTCAACAGCACCTCGGCAATACCGCTCATACCGATGCCACCGATGCCAACAAAGTGTATGTGTAGGTTTTTCTTATACATTTAACTATTTTCACCAATTGACAGGTAATTACTCAATAATCAGGAGACAAAACTATACCCCTTGGTGGCCAGCAAACCAATGCACTCCTCGACTATCAGTTCCGTAGCTCGAGGCCGGCCCATACTCTTTGCCT
>MGTA01000005.1:0-4502 GCA_001799225.1 Deltaproteobacteria bacterium RIFOXYD12_FULL_50_9 | reverse complement strand
AAAGGGCATTCATCTTCTGGTGATCATCTGCCGCAAAAGGATAGGGGATCAGCAGTGCAGCTACACCCACCACCGCGATTTCAGCCAAGGTCGTCGCCCCGGCTCGCGACACAATCAGATCAGCCTCCTGGTAAATTCTAGGCATATCGTTAAAAAAAGCGGCAACTTCAGCGCAAATCCCCATCCGCTCATATCTCTCTCGAACCCAGGATTCATCATCTGCTCCGGTTTGGTGAATGACCTGAAAACTAGCAGGAAGGCTATCCTTAACCGCACTCAATGCCCCTGTCACAAGCTGGTTTATTCTATGGGCGCCCTGACTGCCGCCCAGCACTACCAGGGTCATACCGGCATCCAGCGATTCCCTGGCCCCCAGTGCAACCAGCTCTCGACGCACCGGGTTACCAGTGAAGATTGTCTTATGGGCAGGAAAGTAGCGCTCACTGCCAGGCAGCGAGATAAAAATTCTGTGGACAAAACCGCCGATCAAACGATTGGCAAGACCCGGTATCGAGTTCTGTTCATGGATACAGGTGAGTTTGCCCAAAAGCCGCGCGGCCAGCATGACCGGACCAGTGACATAGCCACCTACGCCAATCACCAGCACCGGTTTGAATTCGCGCAGAAGTCGGATGGCTTGCCACAGGCTCCAAGGCAGTTGCCATAAAGAGGCAATCGCCGCCTTGATTGATTTGCCTTTTAGACCCTGGCAGCTAATGGCTTCCACCTGAAAACCTCGTTGCGCCAGGGTCTTATTATCAATATGTCTGCCGGTGCCGATGAACATCACCTTACCACTTGGAAATGACGTAAGCAATGCTTCTGCTACAGCAATTCCAGGAAAAAGATGCCCCCCTGTACCGCCACCGGTTAAAACCACTCGCAATCCCAATATTTTATCCTTTCTGGTCATTTATTCATCCTGGACCTGGTGAAACCAGCTGGCTCCAGGGGATTATTTCATCAATTAATGATATTGCATCAATCTTTTAGAGTTCGAAGAGGTTGGTGAGGTGTCAAGCTTGAACTTTTTCATCATGTTCTTGTAGCAATCCGGACAATATCCATGTGAGACCTTAACGTCCCTGCTCACCACTTGCCTTGACCAACCGCACTGTTTGATTACCTCCTTACAAATGCAACAAATCGTGATCATGATCCTCTCCTCTTGCTATTCTCTAATTGTTAATGGGAGCTGCGGTTCGATTTGTCAATCCCAGCACTGCTTGTGCAAATACGTCTCCTCGATGGGCGTAGCTGTTAAACATATCAAAACTGGCACATGCCGGTGACAAGAGCACATCATCACCAGCATCGGCCAACTCTTTTGCCATACCGACTGCCTCTACCATACTGCCGGCACTGGAAACCCGGGTCAACGGTCCAAACTCCGCAAGCATCCGCGCTCTAGCCTCACCAATCACCACCACGGCCTTGACCTTCCTTCGCACCAGCTCATGGATCAACCTATAATCGCTACCCTTTTCCCGGCCGCCGGCGATCAAAACAACCGGTCGCTCCATTGCCGAAAGCGCTGCATATACAGCTCCGACATTAGTGGCTTTGGAATCATCGTAAAACCTGATCCCATCGATTTCAGCTATCAGGTCAATCCGATGGGCAAGGGGACGAAAAGAGTGCAGACCTGCAACAACCTTATCTGCCCGGCAGCCCATAAGGCGGGCAGCAATAATCGCCGCCATGGCGTTTTGGGTATTCGGCGGCAGGGAGAGTGCCGTATCTGCCAGATCATAAATCTCATCGGCTGTGCCTTGCTGTAAATTAAGCAGGACCTTGCCATCACGAATTGTCGCTCCCGGTCTTCCGCCCAAATCAGTGCCAAAGAAAAAGGTTCGAGCGTTAAACCGGGCCGGCAGTCGCGCCATAATCTCGGCATCATCCAGATTTAATACTGCGGCATCCTGTCTGGACTGTTTTGCAAAAATTCTGAACTTGGAATCTGCATAAGCGTCATATGACTCATAACGATCAAGATGGTCGGGGGTTATATTAAGTAGCACTGCAACATCCGGCCGGAAATCTCCCGAGGTATCAAGCTGATAGCTGCTTACTTCCAGGACAACACTTTCGGCATCCTGAGAGCTCATGAAGAAATCGGTAAGCGGGGTACCGATGTTACCACCGACAAAAGGATTTTTTCCTGAGGCAAGCAGCAGATCCCCTAATAGTGTGGTGACTGTGCTCTTGCCGTTCGTGCCGGTAATCGCTGCCATCGGGGCCTGCAGAAAATACGGGGTAAGCGCCATATCGCCAAAAATCGTAATCCCCTGTTTTCGCGCCGCGACCAAGGCGGGTATCGTCAAGGGAATGCCGGGGCTGACCATAATCCGGTCAACCGAGGTGAAAAGCTTTTCGGAATGGCCGCCGGCCTCAAGAAATACGTCCTGTCGGCTTAATGCGCTAACCATTCCCGGGTCAAGTTTGGCAAGCGGTTGCGACTCAGAGACCGAAACATGCACCCCGAGACCCTGCAGAAAGGTGACCGCCGAAAGCCCGGTTTTCCCCAACCCTACCACCAGGACATGCGAGCCTGCCTCTATAATCTTTCCGCTTTTGTTATTCATCATCGCCATTTTCTGTTTGGTTTATCGCAATTTCAGAGTGGCAAGCGCCACCAGTCCCAGAGCTATCGAAATAATCCAGAACCGGACAACTACCTTGGTTTCATGCCACCCTTTTTTTTCAAAATGATGGTGGAACGGCGCCATCAAAAAGATGCGCCGGCCGCCCGTCATCTTGTAGTAACCAACCTGTAACATGACGGAGAGCGCCTCCATGACAAATATCCCCCCGACAATGGCCAGCAGGATCTCCTGTTTAATGATAATGGCAATAAATCCCAAGGCGCCGCCCAGAGCCAGAGAGCCGACATCACCCATAAAGACCTGGGCGGGATAGGCGTTAAACCACAAAAAACCTAAACTTGCACCCATGATCGCCCCGCAGAAAATAGCCACATCTCCGGCTCCATTGACAAATGGTATCTGGAGATATGAGGCCAGCAGAGCATGTCCTGCCAGATATGAAAAAATCAGATAGACGGTGCTGGTCACCACCACCGGACCGGTGACCAGGCCGTCCAGACCATCAGTGAGATTTACGGCATTCGAGCAGCCGACTACAACCACTACCGCGAAAGCTATATAAAATCCACCCAGATCAGGAGTGACATTCTTAAAAAACGGGATACTCAGTTCGCTGTTGAATCCTGTACTTTTATAAAGAATCAGACCGGCGCCCAAGGCGCCCAGAACCTGGCAGAACAGCTTACCTCTGGCGCTTAGACCATGGCTGTTTTTTTTCTTGATTTTCCGGTAGTCGTCATATGCACCGATGAGTCCAAACCATAGGGTCAGGCCAAGCAACACCCAGACAACCCGATTGGCAAAATCCACCCACAAAAGATGGGCTCCGGTTATGGCCACCAGAATCAGGAGTCCCCCCATGGTGGGCACGCCGCGCTTGCCAAAGTGGGTTTCCATGCCGTCTTCTCGTACTACCTGGCCGATCTGATAACGCTGCATAAGCCTGATAAATGCCGGCCCGGCAATCAGCACGATCAGGAAAGCGGTCAGGATAGCCCCAACGCACCGGAAGGTGATGTAACGGAAAACGTTAAACCCGCTGAAAACCGTATGCAGGGGGTAGAGAAACTGATAGAACATCCCGGATTACTCTCCTGCCCCAATTTGCATCAGTGGAGCAATAATGGTTTCCATACGCATGCCGCGCGAGCCTTTCAGCAACAACCAGTCACCAGTTGCGAGATCATTACTTTTATAAAGCTGCAGAAGCAAACCGGCCGCCTCTTCCTTATTGGCACAGACCCTGGATTGTTCCCGTGTCATGCCGGCTTCCTGGGCTCCATTGACCATATGGCCCGCGAAATTACCGATGCTCAGCAGATAATCAAAACCAAGCCGACCTACCGACTTGCCGATATAGCGATGCGCCGCAATACTCTTCTCCCCCAGTTCAAGCATATCTCCTAATATGGCGACACTCCGGCTGTTTTTTCGCCGCATACCCTGCAGGGCTTCCAAAGCAGCACACATTGAAGAGGGATTGGCATTATAGGTGTCATTCACCAGCTTAAGGCCACAAGGCAAGATCTCGACCTGCATCCGCTTCTCATAAGGCTTGAAAGCGGCAAGCCCCCGGGCAATCTCGGAAATAGTGATCCCTGCACCAGCGGCCAGGGCTGATGCGGCCAAGGCATTCATGACATTATGGGCGCCAATGGCCGGGATGGTAACCCGCGCCTTCTCCTCTCCGATATTCAGGGTAAAACTCATCCCCTTTTCACCATTGTTACGAATTCTGGTGGCCCTGACATAGGCCTGTTGGCTTCTGCCAAAAGAGATCTGCTGATTGCTGTTATTTTTTGCCAGTTTGCTGATCTCCGGATCGTCGATATTCACTGCCAATTTGCCGGCTGGCTTGATGCCGCTGAAAAGTTCACCCTTGGCTTTAGCTACCCC
>MGTA01000004.1:5164-5310 GCA_001799225.1 Deltaproteobacteria bacterium RIFOXYD12_FULL_50_9 | reverse complement strand
CAAGGTAGCTGGCCGCATTTATCGCAGGGTGGCGGAGGTTCTTTAAGGCAGAGGCATGGGGCCAGGCGACAGACAGGGCAGAGTTGCGGCGCCGGCTTGACACACAGACAGGGATGCCAGCCGCATTTTTCACAGACTTCAGGATC
>MGTA01000004.1:2983-5154 GCA_001799225.1 Deltaproteobacteria bacterium RIFOXYD12_FULL_50_9 | reverse complement strand
CCGTCCCATTCAGAATCAAGAAAATTATGGTGCGCCTTCACAAAGTCGTAGATGGTGAAGTAATATTTGCCGTCGTACAGGCGCGTACCTCTGCCGATAATCTGCTTGAACTCGATCATTGTCTTGATCGGCCTCATCAGAACGATATTACGGATGTTCCGGGCATCCACGCCGGTGGAGAGTTTCTGAGATGTGGTCAGGATGGTGGGGATGGTCTTCTCGTTATCCTGAAAGTCACGCAGATACTGTTCACCCAGTGCGCCATCGTTGGCGGTCACTCTCTGACAGTAATTAGGATCAGTGCCCTTCTTCATCTGGTTGATCAGGTCGCGCACTGCCAGGGCATGAGCCTGATTTGCACAGAATACCAGGGTCTTCTCCCGCTGGTCGATCAGAGACATGAAGATTTCGACTCGCTTCTTCTCCCGCTCCCTGATCTCGATGATCTTGTTGAAGTCGGGTTCCTCATAAATCTTGCCTGCCTCGATCTCGCCCTCCACAACCATATCGTCAGTCGTATAGACGTATTCATCCAGTGTGGTGGAAATCTGCTTCACCCGGAATGGCGTGAGATAGCCGTCGTTGATCCCATCCTTCAACGAGTAGATATAGACCGGATCGCCGAAATAGGCGTAGGTGTCCACGTTGTTCTTGCGCTTGGGTGTGGCGGTCAGGCCAAGCTGTACAGCCGGGGCGAAGTAGTCGAGAATATCACGCCAGTTGCTTTCGTCGTTGGCGCCGCCCCGGTGGCATTCATCGATAATAATGAAGTCGAAGAAATCCGGTGGATACTCGCCAAAATAGGGACTGGGCTGTCCATCCTTGGGCGGCCCGCTCATGAAGGTCTGGAAGATGGTGAAAAACAGGCTGCCGTTCTTGGGCACCTTACCTTTCTTCTTGATCTCATCAGGTTCAATCCGGACCAGCGCATCTTCGGGAAAGGCGGAAAAGGCATTGAACGCCTGATTCGCTAAGATATTACGGTCAGCAAGGAAGAGGATGCGCGGTCGTCGGGAAGGCTCACCCGCCGTCTTCCAGTCGGCAAGATTCCAGCGGCTATGGAACAGCTTCCAGGCGATTTGGAAGGCAATGAAGGTCTTACCCGTGCCGGTTGCCAGGGTCAACAGGATGCGCTGTCTATTGGCGGCAATGGCCGCCAACACCTGCTCGACGGCTATGTCCTGATAGTAGCGGCCCTGAAAGTAGCCGCCCCGATCCTCGAAGGGTACGGCTGCAAAGCGGTCACGCCAGACGTTTTGAATGGCAAAGGTCCGGTTCCACAATTCATCCGGGGTCGGGTACTGCGCCAGTTCGACCTCGACGCCGTTCTCCATGTCGATGCCGTAGATGCCCTGCCCGTTGCTGGCGTAGGTGAAGCGGATGGCCAACTTGGCAGCATAGTCCTTGGCCTGTCCCACGCCCTCGGTCAACAGCTTATCCCACGCCTTGGCCTCAATCACGGCCAGCTTGGTGTTGCGATACTCCAGCACATAATCAGCCGTCAGCGCCTTGCCCCGCTTGCCATGGCCCTCAATGCGTCCGAGGGTAATCGGATACTCACGCCGGATGCGGCTGCCTTCAACCACACCCCAGCCAGCGGATTTCAGGGCGGGGTCGATATGTTCGGCGCGGGTTTCGGCTTCGTTCATTTTTTCTTCCCTATCTTCTTTACTGCCTTGCCCGGAGGCAGAAAATTTTCGTCAGTCACCACCGCTTTACCGGTCTTGGCCTCCAGCGCCTTTCGCGCCTGCTTGGCAATTGTACCACCTTTCTTTGCCGCTACCTTGTTTTCGTCCATCCCGGTCGCTTCTTCCGTCTCGGCGATCTGTCGCGTCGATAACTCCGCCAGCGCGGTAAAAATCAGTTCCGCCTCGCTCATGTGGTCACGCAGATTGTGATCTCGCAAACCCTTCATCGCCTTGTGCGTCTTCACGCTCACCCCCGACCATTCCTGGTGAATGATGTTGGTGAGAATGGCAAATTCCTCGCTTTTCTTGATTTCGTGGTTTGCCCAGTAATCGGTCAGCTTGTTCCGCGTCTCCTGGCCGGTCATGCGTTGCTGAATCCACTTCTCGCTGCGCCCGTGCTTCTGCCATGTTTCGCGGGCACGATCCAACGACAAGGCCGGATCGGCCATTTCCTGCATCCGCTCGTAACCGACCTTGGCCAGC
>MGTA01000004.1:1129-2973 GCA_001799225.1 Deltaproteobacteria bacterium RIFOXYD12_FULL_50_9 | reverse complement strand
TTGATCGGCTCCGCCTTCGGGCTGGGGACGGACTGCACAAGGCGCAACAGAGTTTCAGCGGTGGCCACGTCGGTGAGGCGCTGTTTGCCATCCTCGGCGGTCATTTTCAACTGGTGACAATTTGTCACCAGTTGGCTTCCTTCCTTGCCCAACCGTTCCTTCAGCTTGTTCCAGTATTTACGTGCCGTCTGGTAGTCAGGCTGCTGGATCAACACCTGGATGATGTCCACCACCGAAAACCACCAGATTTCGGTTTTCTCGTCATAGACACGGCGGATGGCGTGGGTTTCAAAAAGCACGGGCTGAATCGACATGATTGGCTCCTTACAGATGGCCACTGAAGGCTTGGTGCAGGAGGGATTTTTTCAGGGCGTCGAGGGCGGCGATTTTCTGCTGGTAGATGGATTCGAGGCGTTGGGTTTCTTCGCGAATTGCGTCCAGATTAGCGACGATCACCCTTTGCTGCGCCAACGGGGGGATGTAAACCTGGCGTTCCCTAAGGTTTGGCACGGTTAATTGCGGAATAGAAGTGCCTGTGTTCTCGAAATTCATTCCCACAACTGCGTAGTACAAGAATGATATGTCTATAGTTTCTTCGTCCGGAACTAGAACAATCAACCTAACCACGGGCAAGAACGGCTCCGTTCTGATCGCTGAAAAGCCGATAGTTCCTCTGGCAGAAATCGTGACACTCGGCTTCATCACACTCGCAACGTCAGTAAACCCGTACAGGCCTTCATTTTTCACGCCGTTGGAGTAGATTGGAACGCCACATTGCGGTGTGCGCTCCTGTGAAACTCGCCCCTTTGGAACATCGCCTCCCGCAAGAATTTTTGCACAGCAATTTTCTAACGTGGTATCCACCCACCCCTCACCACGCTGGGTAAAGACTGATTGCAGGTGGATTTCAAAGAGGGCATGGGCGTTCTGGAGGTTCTTTTCGGCGTTGGCTTTGGCGGTGGCGATGGAGTTAAACGCTTCGTCGAGGATGGTGACAATGCGCTGTTGTTCGGAGAGCGGAGGATACGGAATCGGAATTGAGTTGAGAGCCTTTTGATTCAGCTTCGGTTGAGCTGCACCTGTTATGTATTCATCGAGTGGAATGCTCTCAAGGAATAATTCAACGAATCGCTGATTTGTCATGTTTGTAAACTTCAGGATGTGAGCGTGATTGTTCACCCAATATTTTCCAGACGCAGGGAACGCAATAGGAGTTGAACGCGCAAGTAGGTTTGCTCCATCCTCTGAAATAAGTAGAGTATCGCCGTCAAAAATGTAATCGGCAACGAAATCCACAATTCCAGAAGCTCCGTAATACGGATATTCACCGCTTTTGCGATCTGATTTAGTGATCGGGATGCGCTTACTATCCAGATTCTCGGCAATCTGATCCAGCGTTTTAGTTTGCCACCCCGCCCTCATAGCAACGCCCTGATATTCGCCAACACCTCGGCGCTCTCGGCATCCAGGGCGGCAATTTCATCCATTATAGCCAAAGGGCTGCGGTGAACGACTTCCTCACCACCATCGGGGTTCTTTACCGACAGATCAAAGGTGCTCTGATCAATACCGGCAACATCCACACTCCAACTCTTTGGCGAATCGGCAAACGTACTTTGCAATTCGATGAAATTAACCAGATCAGCATCATTCAACGGATTGGTCTTGCCCATGTTGCGGCCAACGTCAAGCGAGTAGTACCACACCTTGCGGGTCGGTGCGCCCTTGTCAAAGAACAGCACCACGGTCTTCACCCCGGCCCCTTGGAACGTGCCGCCGGGACAATCAAGCACCGTGTGCAGGTTGCAGCTTTCCAGCAGCAGCTTGCGCAGGCTCACCGAGGC
>MGTA01000004.1:0-1117 GCA_001799225.1 Deltaproteobacteria bacterium RIFOXYD12_FULL_50_9 | reverse complement strand
GGTGTTTTTGATAATCACGCCAGCCCTGCCTCCAGCCCTGAGCATCTTGATGAAGTGCTGGAGAAAGAGGAAGGCGGTCTCGCCGGTGCGGATCGGGAAGTTCTGCTGCACCTCTTTACGCTCCTTGCCGCCAAAGGGAGGATTGGCCAGCACGATATCGTAGCGGTCTTTCTCCTGAACATCGGCCAGGTTCTCGGCCAGGGTATTGGTGTGGATGATGTTGGGGGCCTCGATGCCATGCAGGATCATGTTCATGATGGCAATGACGTAGGCCAGCGACTTCTTTTCCTTCCCGTAGAAGGTGCGCTCCTGGAGCGTCTTCAGGTCGGAAGTGGTCAGGTTGGGCTGGGACTTGAGATAGTCGAAGGCTTCACACAGGAAGCCTGCTGATCCGACTGCGCCGTCGTAGATGCGCTGGCCGATCTCTGGTTTGACCACCTGGACAATGGCACGGATCAACGGACGGGGGGTGTAATACTCGCCGCCATTCCTCCCTGCATTGCCCATGTTTTTGATCTTGGCTTCGTAGAGGTGGGAGAGTTCGTGTTTCTCGGTCTGCGAGCGGAAGCGCAGTTCGTCGATGTGGTCGATGATCTCCTGCAGGTTGTAGCCGCTGTGAATCTTGTTCTTGATCTCGCCGAATATCTGGCCGATCTTGTACTCGATGGTGTTCGGCCCGCTGGCCTTCTGTTTGAAACCGTGCAGATACGGGAACAACTTACGGTCTACAAAGTCCCGCAGATCATCGCCAACCAGAGCTTTGTTGTGGTCGAGCTTGCCATCGGCACTCTTGGGAGCGGCCCAGCTCTCCCAGCGGTACGGCTCATCAAGAATAAACGAATACTTCTTCCCTTCCAGTTCAGCCTCTGTTGCCTTGTCCTGCTCCAGACTGTCCAGATATTTCAGGAACAGCAGCCAGGAGGTCTGCTCTGCGTAATCCAATTCACTGGCACAACCGGCTTCTTTCCGGAGAGCGTCGTCGATGTTCTTAAATGCTTGCTCAAACATGGGTTCCTTATTTTCAGTAGTCATAGCCGTAGAGCAAATTCACTCACGGTAAATAGTCAGAAACAATTGTCTGAAACTTGGTCTGTTCCCGATTTCTGCCCGGATTTTT
>MGTA01000003.1:18535-22798 GCA_001799225.1 Deltaproteobacteria bacterium RIFOXYD12_FULL_50_9 | reverse complement strand
GGAACAGAGAACCGTTCGCTTTGAATTTGCTGAGCCGCCGCGGAGTGGCGACGATGTCGTTCGGTTGGCAGGGCTTGGCAAGAGCTGGCCTTTGCCGGATGGCGGGCAAAGATCGGTCTTCGGCGGGGTGTCGGGTGTCATTCGCCGGCAGGAGAAGATCGCCGTCGTCGGCGTCAATGGCGCCGGCAAATCAACCTTTCTGAAGGTTCTGGCCGGTCAGGTCACGCCAACCGCCGGCAGCGCCACCTTAGGGGCGAGTGTCTTTCCCGGTTACTTCAGCCAGCATGCCATGGATCTGCTCGATCCTCGGCAGACGGTTTTTACCACTGTTCAGGACGCCATGCCTAATGCCACCATCGGCGCCATCCGTAACCTCTGCGCCGCTTTTCTGTTTCAAGGCGACAGCGTTGATAAGCGGATCGCCAACCTCTCAGGCGGCGAGAAAAGTCGCGTGGTCCTGGCGACCATCCTGGCCAGGCCACTAAATTTTCTGATCCTCGACGAGCCGACCAACCATCTTGATATCCTGTCCAGGGAGTTTCTGCTGGAGGCGCTCAGGAAGTTTACCGGCACAGTAGTTCTGGTGAGCCACGACCGCCATTTCCTCCGTTCTCTGGTTAATCGGGTGTTTGAGATCGACCATGGGGAGATGCGGATCTATGAGGGCGATTACGAGTACTATCTGAGCAAGTCAAGGCCTGGGAAGTCGGCATAGGTATTTTCAATGAGCATTTGAGATGGCGGTTTTTTGACCCGTCCGATACGGTCGTGTCTTGATCTTAAAAACGTCCGATCCTGTACGACGCGACGGCTGTAGGGGCGAAAGATCTTTCGCCCCTACGACCCCGATGGCCCCAAGAGCGGTATTTCGAAGGCAGCTCATCTGCAATCCACCGTCCAGAATGCGTGATCAACAAGAAATTCCGCATGAATCGCAAGGTGTTTCCTTTTTATTTTTTGGTGGGGCCAGCCCCTTTACCACCTCGGCAATGATTTTATCGCTCAGGAACTGTTGTGACTGCAGCGAGTCCGGCTCGCTTATACATGTTAAAACCTTGAGCAGCACCTCGGCAAAGGGGATATCAGGGTCTGCCGCCAACTGTAGGAAAATTTTTCTCGTGGATTCCGGTTCAATATTCTTGGCGATCTGGAGTTTCAAGAGTCCTAGTGCCAGACTGCGCACCTCCATTTCTTTCTTGTTCATTGCCGGAAGAGATTTGATGTATTCCCCATAGAGTTCAGTCAAGCTGAGCGCTTCATGGGTTTTACTCAGACATAAATTGATCCATAACATCAATTTGATCGAAAAAAACAGCAGCTCCAGGGCATCTCTCTCTGCTTTGTTTTGTCCGTTAGTAGCCGCCAGGATTGCGGGGATATGCTCATGAACGATTTCATGCTTGCCAAAAAGAACCAGGATCATGCAGTTTCGAATCCGGGACAGATTTTTTGCCTCTGCCGGGGTGTACAGTTTTTCGATATAAGATCCCGGGGTCATCTTCGCCAATACCGGCTGGATATCCTCTTGGTAGAGCTTCTGGAAATCCAGGTCGGTAAAGTAATTCCCCAGGTTGAATTTGATGTATTTCAGATAGGCATCCAGTGCGCCTTCCTGGTCGGATGCGACTGCCAGGGCTCGACCGTAAGGCAGGAATTCTTCAAGGAGCGTGGCCGGCGAGTAGAGCATCAGCAACAATTCCAGGAGCCACCTGGTCTCTTCCCTGTGGCCGCTATCCCGCATCTGGAACCATATTCGGTACAGGTATTCGTTCAAACAGTAATAGTTTGATCTCCCCCGTGAAAAGGCTACCCGCACATAACCGTTATCCTTAAGCTGCTTGAGATAATTTCTGATGGTGGTGGACTGGCCTTCAAGATGGGCGGTAATCTCGGTCGGGCTTTGGGCGGGCTCAAAGGCAGCCAGGGTGTTGATGACCGCTTCCAGGCAATCGGGGATGTCTTTGAAAATCGTTTCAAAATAGGGGGTCAGTTCATCCAGGATGCCGTCCATCAGATCGAGCGTCTCTTCCGGGACATCGGTTTTGAGGATGTCTGCCAAAAATACCGCCATGCGCGGATTGCCGCCGGTAAACACGGAAAAGGCTTTAATTCTGGCCTCATTCAGATTAACCCGCTCGGCGAGATCCGTCCGGCCCGTCGCGGTGAGTATGGCACCGATCATGACCTTCATTTCGTCAAAAGTAAGGTCGGTCAGGCGATGGATATGGAAAAAATTATAAAAGGGATTGCTGTGGTCATGCAGCGCATTGAACACAGTGGTCGCAGAACCCAACAAGGTCACGGTATCACTGGTTTGCAGAAAGGCCCTGAGCTTTTTCTGCTCAAGGAGACTTAGCTTTTTCCCCAGGAGGTGTTGCAGGTTTTCGGTGATAAAGAGGATGTACTTGCCGGTGGCCTCCGTGATCCAGGCCAGGACTGAAAAAAGATACTCGTCTCTTTCCTGGGCGGGCAGAGTTTTGGTCCTGGCGATTTTGTCGCGGATCGCTTCCGCAGTATTGAGGTCATTTTCATGCAATTCATGGATAATCTCATTGACCGCCCTTTCCAGAAACTTGGCGAGGTTCGACTCCATCCGCGTCTCCTCGGGGAATAAAACCGGTATCCATAGACGGCTCAATTCGGGAGAGAGTTTCACCTTATGATAAAGAAGGGTCAGCAGATGAGACTTGCCGATTCCTCGTGGTCCTACCACCAGCCAATGCTGTTTTGGGCTTTCGTCACTCTTTAGGGACAGCTCCTTGATTATGGTATTCAGGAAATCCCGGCGGGCTGCGCCTACCAGAGAACTGTCAAGCTGTTGATAGTCTTTTTTTCGAGGGTTATATTTATGCATCAGAATCCCCCTGTCTTTTTACAGGCCCACCAATCCTTCAACAGGGGAGAGATAAACCTGAGGTTGTTATTGTCGGACAAATCCCTGGTCAGATAGCCTTCAAAGATTAAGCGGTCAACTACTTCCTGAAATATCTCGTAATCACATTTTTCGTGAAAAAAAGATTGGTACATCTGTTGCTCACGGCAGGCCTCCCGGCAGAGATGCAACAAAAATTTTCTATGGTCTCCTCGCCTTCAAGCTCAAGAAAAATTATATTGAATTCTTTGTCATCTTCCTGTTTTGCGTTCTCCTGTCTTATCAGCTCCTTGATCACGCTTGTTTTCCCGAACCGGCGTGGCGCCTCAATAATTACCGAATGACTCTTTGCCAATATCTTTAGTTCGCTCACAAGATAAAGGCGTGTTTTTAGATAGTTGTCCTGGGTGACTGCTTTGCCGGTTATGTTCTCCATTATTAGCCTCCATATTAGTTGCAATATGTAAGATGTTTGCATTTTTAAAACGATTTGTCAATTAAAACGTTTTAAAATATACAACGTATATAAAATAATGGTATTGAGTCTGGGCGGCTAGGGGATGGGAGATGTCGAGTTGACCGGCTTTTTTGATGGGAATAACTGACGTAGTCTGTCATATATGACAGTTGCGTTAAATATGACAGATTCCGCTGATGGTTTTCCCTTCACCTACTCCCCTCTAGTTCAATTTTTACCTGTATAGCCAAGGGGTTGTGCAATAAGTATTCGCAGGTTTTCTCTGGCACGTTAGTTGCTTTTCTGCTTTTTGGCAAAAAGTAAGTACTGTCGTTATGTTTGAGTAATTTGCTTTGGTAATATTTATGATTATGTGAAAATATTATGAAATATTGAAGATTTCATATTAGCCCGAATTTACAGCCATTTCTTTTATAAAAAAAATTGACATAAAAAAGTTGACTTGCAATTTCGAATTTGTATATGCTAAAAACATTACTGTTTTTTAAATATGCAAGCTTGATTTATATTGTTTTTTGGGGAGAAGGCGTGAAATAGCGAAACCATTTAATTTTATCTCACTATTTCTTACCATTTAATTTAAAAATCGCATTTTATCACTGTATTTGCGGCACATGAAACGCCATATATGGCGATAATCAACAGGTTGCATTTTTTTGATCCGCACCAGTAATTTTGGTCGGTTTTGCTTGTCCATTTGGTCAGTTAACAGCGCCTCTTGCGAGGCGTTTGCACAAAGGCCTTAACATTTACGATGCGATTTGCCACGGACTTTGGGGGATTACTCTTCAGCAAAGTCCCGGACATCCGATAAACACAAAAGGAGTCAACATGCAGATTCGGCAATGTATTGTAATTGGCAGTGTCGTGTTTCAGCTGATCTCGGTACTGCCCAATTCGGTAGCTGCAGCAG
>MGTA01000003.1:5972-18519 GCA_001799225.1 Deltaproteobacteria bacterium RIFOXYD12_FULL_50_9 | reverse complement strand
CTATCAGTATCTGATGATCAATGGTCTTGATCTTGACAGAGCTGGTATGAACTTCAGGTCTTATGGCCGCTTGGCCACGGATCTCAGTAATGAAGAGGATGTTGACAGCCAGCTCTATTATGCCTATCTGGAAAAAAAGGGTATTGTTGATAACCTTGATGTAAAGCTGGGCCGTCAGTTTCTGTCCACTACTGCCGGTGCTTCGATCATGGACGGCGTGCTGCTCAAATATCGCAACCTGGGCCCATTTAGCGTTTCGTTGTTCGGCGGCGGGGATGTCTCCTACTACGAAGGCTATAACGCCGAAGATCTGATCGGCGGTGCTGAAATCCGTACTACCTTCCTTAAAAGTTTGGGCCTTGGACTATCTTACCTCCAGAAGAGGAAGGACAGCGAGCTCACTCACGAACTGATCGGGCTGGATGCCGATTATAATTATCAAGACCGGCTCTCCCTATACAGTGAGGTCCAAGTCAATTATCTGGCTGATACCATCAGCTATTTTCATGCCGGTCTGAATTTTCACCCCACCCCTGACTGGTCTCTGCGGACCGAGTATCTCTACTCTTTGCCGGTCTTCTCAGCCAGTTCGATCTACTCGGTTTTCGCTACCGATCATTACCAGGAAGCAATGGGCGAGATTACCTACCGGCTGGCCCTGGGTTTGAACAGCTTCTTCCGCTATCACCATGAGTTCTATGAAGAGACGAGTGACGCCAATGTTTTTGAGGCAGGAATTGAGAAGATCCGGACCAAAAACTTTTCCGGCTATTTCAGCGCCGTGCTCCGGGATGACGAAGATGGCCAGGATCTGCAGGGATTCAAGGCGCGAGGGGCCTATCTGCTGCTGGAAAATCTGCAGTGCGGGCTTGGCGTCAATATTAATGTCCTGGAACGTCGCATAGATAATGAAACGGACGAAACCACCAGCGGTCGATATTGGGCGGATGTTGACTATGCCTGGACGAGAAGGATCAGCACCCAGGCTATTCTCGAACGGGTGACGGAGACCGTCCACAATGATTATTTTCGAGGCCAGGCCCGGCTGAACATAAGCTTTTGATTAAGGGGGTGTCCCATGATACGTTATATATTGTTTCCTGCTTTGCTCATGCTTCTGACGGTAATGCCTGCCCGGGCCGCTGATTTCGATCATGCCACTCACCTCATAAAATCCGAGACCCCGGCCTGCCCGAGCTGTCATCTGCCGGACGCCGAAAGTATCAAGCCGGATAGTAAAGTCTGTCTGGAGTGTCATGATCAGGAGTTTATCGACAAGGTTGTCTTCCCCGGCCTGAAAACCCATGACCTGACTTGGCCGATGAACCATCGTAATGAAGTTAAGGCGAAGACCATGGATTGTGCAGCCTGCCACGAACAGAAGTTCTGCCTGGAGTGTCATCAGGCTGGATTTGGCGATCAAGCTGGGAAGTTCAGCACCAGCCTGATCAATGTCCATCGCTCTGATTTTCATGTCAGCCACCCGCTTACAGCCCGTGCCAACCCCCAGTTGTGCATCTCCTGTCATGAGATGAAGTACTGCAGCAATTGCCACGAACGTTTTGCGCCGGCCGACCTGGCTATCCTCTCCCATCGCCGCGGCTGGAGCGATCTCGGTGGCATAAACGCCCATGGTCAATTCACTGCCGATCAGTGCCAGAACTGCCATCCGCATAATTCGGTGTTAAACGAAACCTTGTTGCCGTCCCACAACTGGAGCAACGTTCATGCCCGTGAGGCCCGAAAAAATTTGATGACCTGTCAAGCATGTCATCCGCAGGGCGACGTCTGTATGAAATGTCACAGTGCGGTAAGCGGCTTGCAGATTAATCCCCATCCCCGCGATTGGGATAAAATTCAGACGCGAATCAGCAAGGCCAGTGATGGTCGTGTATGCCGAAAGTGCCATTAAGGCGTTGATTAATAAGCGGAGAACATCATGCTAGGACGAAAAATGATTCTGTTGGCGCTGGTGATGGGCAGCATGGCGCTCTGGGGTTGCAATAACACGGGTTCAGGCGGAGATCAGTCAGGTGGCGGGACAGCCTCTGCAACTACCCCCGGAACGGTGACCGACCCGACAACCAATACAAGTTATGCCCTGGGCGTTGATCCGACCACCGGCATAGCCCGGGTCGGCTCCTACTCTTGTCTCGGCTGTCATAAAGCGGATACTGTCAATCCGAATGCAGTTAGCCGATATCTCCAAAGTAAACATGTTATCCACAGCTTGACGGTCAATGCCGGCAGCCCGGCTACCTGCCGGAATTGCCATGATCCGATCGGCGATGGCGGCCTGGTCCAATCACGCCTGAAAACCTTTTTAGCTGATAATCCGGCGATTGCCGCCGCTAATCCCAATGCCATCCCGGCGGCCGGCTTGGCAGCGATTGGCTGCGAAGCCTGTCACGGCGCCGGCGGCAAGCACTTCGGGGCTACAGTGCCAATTCCTGTTGCCAAGCCTGATTTCAACGCCTGCGGAGCATGCCATAATGCCAACACCCCGCACCTCGCGAACAACCTGTTTATCGGCAATAATCTCTTTGAGAACTTCAAGCTCAGCGGCCACCTTAAATCTATCGCGACCGCCGGTTTTACCTCGGCGTCGATTACGGCCTTCTGCGGCCGCTGTCACTCTGATGAAGGGTTCCGGCAGTATGCCTCTACCACCACCGGGTTCGATGATACTGCTCTGCACTCCGCTCTTGATACGCTGCCGCCGCTTGCCAATGTCTCCCCGGTGCAGTGCCGGACCTGTCACGAATCCCATTCCGGCCAACTGCGGATGGCGGCAACGACTCTCTCCGTGGATGACGACGGCAACCCGGCCACCGCTAATGTCTCCAAGGTCGTTTTTTCTGCCTCCTTTAATCTCTGCTCCACCTGTCACATGAATTTCTTGACCCCCACCTGGGATGTCGCCACTAAAAAATTCACCTATAAGCAGGATCCGGCTAAGGTTCTGCTGCTCGGACATACGGATGTCTTTGGCGCTGTTGGCCATTTCGATGATCCGATCACCCCGGCTGTCGAGGGCTTCAATATCAACGCCGCCGACGAAATGGCTTGCCTTTACTGCCATGATGCCCACGGGGCTACCAAGTTTGCTCAAGCAGCAGCCGTCGGTTTCGCCCGGAAGTGGGGACAAACCAAAGACTTTGTCGGAGATTATCAAGGAAAGGCCTTTACCGGCCAGGGTTGTATCCCATGTCATAGCCCCTTGGGTCTGGTGCAATTGGCCATGGGGGTTGCTTACGCCGAAACAGTCACGGAAGCACGGGTCATAGGATGCGTCGGCTGCCATGACCTGCAGGCGAAAAATTTTGCCGGTGATGCCTTTGAACTGGGCGTCCGGCGGACCATGCCCGCCTTTGCCTTTAATTATTGGCGAGCCGATCATGTCAAGCAGCTCCAAACCAATCCGGCCGCTACTCTGCAGACGGTAGCAGGCCTGGGCGACAACACCCTGTGCATAACCTGCCATGGCGGCCGGGAATCCACCTTCACGGTAGATGCTGAGATAGCCGCTTCGGCCGGGCCTTACAGCTTCCTGGATATCCATAATCGGGCGGCGGGCGCCACCCTGTATGGCAATCAGGCCAGAGGGGCCTATGAATTCACCGGCAAGGTGTACACCTCCAGGTTGAAGCATGTTGTCTCTCATGATACGTGCATCGAGTGTCACGACCCTCACTCCGTTAAGTTGTACATCAAGAGCGGGGCAGGTCCGGCCGGCTGTAATACCTGCCACACCAATATTACGATTGATCCGGACCTCGATTATGCCGGGGCCTTGGCCCAGGTCCGTAAAATCGCCATGAGTGCCTCATATACCGATTACGATGGTGACGGGAAAATGAACGAGGGTATGTATTACGAGGTGAAAGGATTGCAGGCCCAATTGCTTGCCGCCCTGAAAAACTACGCACTCAACACCGTTGGCCATGCCATCCAGTACAATGCGAATACGGCCCCATATTTCTTTAAAACCGGGGCGATTACCTACAATAATCGGTATACGGATATGGATGCCACCCTGCTCAGGGCGGCCTATAACTATCATTTTTCCCGGAAGGACCCAGGCGTCTACGCCCACAACCCCTCCTACATCGTCGCGATCCTTTACGACTCGATCGAAGCGCTTGGCGGGAATGTTAGTCTGCTGACCCGGGATAGCGGCCACCGCAATCTCGGCTGTAACAGTTGCCATATTGAACCCTATCAGGTAAAGCCGAATCCAGAGCGAATCCAGCCGACCAAGGTTGTTTTCCCTTCCGGGGTTATCCTTAAATCCGGTACTACACCCTTCACCCCGGCGTTCTTTGCCAATGACAGCAAGCTTTGTATGACCTGCCATAAGGGGCGGGCAGCAACCACCACGGTGGATGCCAGGATTGCCGCCGGTAATTTCAAATTTGTCAATATTGATCAGTTTGCTGCTGCTGCTTCTCTGTTCGGCAGCGTAGTCCACGGTGGCTATGAGTACGTCAACGGCAAGCCGTATGCCGGTCAGAATAATTATGGAGCTCATGTCGCTTTGGGTCAGCCAAGTTCAAACTATACGACCTGCACCGGCTGTCATCTGAACGATGCCGCTGGAGCAAACTTCATAAACCATGATTTCAAACCGGTATCGGCCGGATGTCTGGCTTGTCATGATACCGGTTTGTCCACCTCCTTCAGTACCATGGGCTTTGGTGTCGGTAAAGACTATGACGACATCAATCTCCTCAAGGTTCAGTTGCTTGGTTTGATCACAGGGTCAGGAGTGACCGCTTTTCCCGATCCTCCTTACTTCAGCGGTATAGCCAGCGGCGCTCAACTTAAGGCTTGTTATAACTGGCAACTGGCAGACAAGGAACCGGCCGGTTATATCCATAATCCGGTCTATATAAAGCAGCTCCTGTGGGATGCCATCGACGACCTGAGTAATCATACCGTCCCCCCGGTCGCAGTGGTGGAAGACCGTCCTTAAAGATAGATAATTGAGATTTTTAAACGCGTTGCGGCCTCCCTGGATCAGAGGAGGCCGCAATCTCGTTGATTTAAGCAAATTCTATATTTTCAAGCTGCAGAATCACGTTTGTAACCCATGCAGAAGAAACAAGGAGTATCGAAGTTTAACTACTTCATAACTCTGCGGTTTAGTGTATACCTCGCAAGGGGGGCACAAGTTTTATTCGATATTCTCTGTTGGTCGTAAAAGATTATCTCTTTAAATCAAAAGTGATAATGGATGATTTGGAGTGTTTTAATGAGGTATTGGAGTAAATATATAAAATAGTAGTTTAATACTCTCAATATCTTTTCTTTTGACTATAATTAATAAGGATTTTGGCATATAAAACCTCTTGACTATGGAAAAAAATTAGGCCAATAATAGACTATTAACATTTACTAATTTAGCTTGCCATTGCAGCTATTAATATGGAGATAACTGACTATCATGAGGTGTGTTGGTCGGTATTATCCCCAAATCAAAGGAGAAGACAGATATGAATAAGCGAAAATATGTCTACCTGTTGCGATCCCTGCTCTCTCTGGGGATAATGCTGCTTTGTGCCGCAGCCGCGCAAGCAGCAACGGTGGGGAGCCCGGGTGCCCCGGTGGTGCCGGTTAATGACCCGGACGGGGCCTACACGGTAACCTGGGCCGCTTCAGCCACCGCTGCTGCTGTTTATGCCGTGGAGGAGGCGACTAATCTCGCTTTTACTGCCAACGTCCGCAAGGTATACACTGGTCAGCTTCTTACGGTTGATATCATTAAACGCCAGTCCGGCATGAAGTTTTTCTACCGGGTCAAGGCCACCAAAGTCGGCATGGTGCCCAGCGCTTTTGTCAAAGGTGCCAATCCCTGTGAGATTGATCTGAAGCAATCAAGAAGAATTATTGCCCCTAAAGACAATTCAGAGGGAACGTACACGGTATCATGGACGGCGTCGTCTTCGGTCGGGGCATCCTATACGCTGCAACAATCAACAGCAGCCGACTTCACCGGTGCGGTTGCGGTTCACAAAGGCACGGGGTTAAGCTACACCGCGACCAGCAAACTTATCGGCAGCAAATTGTATTTCCGAGTTGCGACCACCAAAGCCGGCTTTACAGCATCTGCCTGGACGGTAGTTAATCATGGTGTACTGATATTGCCCCCCTGTGCCAAACCAGCCAGCATTACTGTCCCAGCTACCGATGCTGACGGCAATTTCACGGTAACCTGGGGCGCCTCTAGGACAAAGGGTGGCTATTATGTACTTGAAGAAGCGACTGACGAGGCCTTTACCTCAAACCTGCGCGTGGCATACAGCGGCGTGAACCTGGGGGCGGAAATCTCCCGGCCTGCAGAGATCACCTATTTTTACCGGGTTAAGGCTAAAAAAATCGGCATGGCCGCCAGTGCCTTGAAGATAGGGACCAACGGCTGCGCAGTCGGCACGGTAGCAGGCAGACCAGTCACTATCAGCATTGTCAGCATTACCAAGCCGGCCCTCGTACCGGTAGTCAATTTCGATGTGAAATTGGACGATACGGGTGCCCCGGTCCTTGGCCTTGCAGCTTCTAACCTCCGCATCTTCGGGCTTGCTTTAATCCCCGGAGCGAATGGCGACATGGACAACTGGAAACAGTGGGCCTACGAACGGGTCAGCACCAGCATCAACAATAATACAGGTCTGGTATACCCGATCGGCACCCTGGCAGATAACGGCAATGGTAATTACACCTATATTTTTTCAACAGCAATGCCGGACGCAGCGCCGGAATTGACCGCGATCAACCGGGTGAGAATCAATCTCTCCGCTGCTACAGTCGCCGGGGTAAAGTTCCTGGCTGCCGGCGGTATCCGCGACTTTAAGATTGCTGCTTTGAATGTTGCCTTGGCCGAAACTAAGCAGACCGTGACGACCAATGCCTGTAGAGATTGCCACAATGGCAGAACCCGTGGCCACAACGCCAACATGAATGATAACGCCGCGGTTTGTATCACCTGCCATAACCCCAGCTTCCAATGGCAACGCATTGGATTAGGTAACCCCGCTGCAACTGAAGACAGAACAATGGGCCAGAGCAAGTTTGATTTCGTCACCATGATTCACCAGATCCACAGCGCCATTGATGATCCAGCCGCTGATATGAGTTGGGCTGAAATCACTTATCCTCAGGATATGCTGAACTGCACCAAGTGCCATAATGGTGCGGCTGCGGACCTCTGGAAAACCAATCCTACCAAGGAGGCTTGCGGTTCCTGCCATTATACGGTTGATTTTGTTAATGGTGTTAATCATGTTGTGGCCGCTAATGGTGGTTGTAAATTCTGTCATATACCTGAGCAAATCACCGGGTACCACACGACCATCAATAAGACCCCGAACAACCCGCTGACCCCTGAGGGTGCTTCGGAGATTACCTATGAAATTTACGGTGTTACCGTAAACGGCAGCAATCAGCCGGTAGTTGATTTTGCGATCAAGAGAGACGGTGTGAGAATGGATCTTTCAGCTCAACCGGCTGACTTGACCGGTTCCCCGTCCTTCCTGGTCGTTTATGCGCTGCCGCAGGATGGTATTGCTACCCCGGCTGATTACAACAACATTGGTAGAGCCGCAGCTCAACCTGCCAGTGTTAATGTCTCGGCACTGTACGCCACCCTGGTTGAACACCAGACCATCAATAACCGTTACACCGCTACCCTGACGACCGCCCCGTTCCCGGTCGGCGCTACCCTGCGGGCAGTAGCCCTCCAAGGATATTTCACCCAGGTCCTGCCGGCAGGCAAAGTCGCCCGTCATGCCAGGGGCCCGGTTGTGGCTGTTACAGGCGATGCAGTCAGGCGGACAGTGGTTGATCAGGACAAGTGTCTGAAATGCCACGAGATTATCGAAGGCCACGGTGGCAATCGGGTCAATAACCCGCAGCTCTGCGTGGTCTGTCACAATCCGAACCTGAGCTCTTCAGGTCGAACTGTCGCCACCCTCGCCGGTGCTGATGCAGTTACTTTGTCTTTTGGGACTCAACCCCCAACTGATGAAAACACCAGAACCTGGCCCGAGGCATCCAACAACCTGAAGGATATGATTCATGGTATCCATGGTGGAGCCAAGCGTGGTGCGACTGCGCCGTTCCAGTTCGTCAGGCCTCGCAGTGGAACCTCCTATGGCTTTGACTGGAGTGAAGTGACTTACCCTGCTTTACTCAATAAATGCGATGTCTGTCATTTGCCTGGCACCTGTGATTTGCCATTGCCGGCTGATGTACTGGCCAGCAATACCCAGACAGCTCTGGACGGCGCAACTGCGGCCGAGGTTACAACGGCCCGTTCCGGCGTTAATCTGCCGGGAGCTGACAACAAGGTGTCCAGCCCCACCGCCGCAGCCTGTGCTTCCTGTCATGCCAGCACTGTTGTGAGCGCTGTCCTGGGCGTGAGTCCGACTGATCATATGAAGGGTATGACGGGTACGGTCAATTCGCTCCGCAGTGCAGGTATTGGTTCTGATGCCGCCTGTATCAACTGCCATGGACCGAATACCATAAAGGACGTTAAGCTTGTCCATAAAAATTAATCGTAACTGAACTATTCAACTCAACAACAAAAAACCCGCTTCGGCGGGTTTTTTGTTGTGCTCTCTTGTTTCACGCAGCCTTGGAACCGATCGGCCAGCAGCAGTCATATTTGAGCGGGTCAAGCAGAACCTGTTTGGCCAGGCGTTTGTTGACGTTGATGACCACCGGTCCGAGCAGGTTGGCAGTCACTGCCGAAGGGTCGTCGCGGGGAATGGTCAGGATGACCAGAGTGTCAAGGGTCGAGCTTTCGTCAGCCTGTAGTTCATCCTTTACATACTTGGGGAGTTCAGGTCTGTACTGGTAATGGATTGTGGCCGGCGGGATAACCACAAAGGCGAGGCCGGGTTCGTCAAGGGATTGCATCCACATGCAGGGCGATTCCGGTCCGTGCGGTTGCAGAATAAAGCGGTTCGAGTCGGGAAAGCCCAGGAATGGCTGGGTCATGGTGATTATCTTGGCGTCGTCAATTTCGAGAACCCCGAATCTGCTGGTTTGCACCTTCATGGTATTATTTCCCTTGCTGGTAACTGTTTGAGGAACCTGCTGCCGGGCTGAGGTCCCGGTGTGGCATGCTGATAATGAGCTGTCCTGGTTAGCTGTTTCCATATTACACTTGCCGTTTTACTCTTTTTTGGGCTCGGTTTCCGGTTGACCGCTATTGCTGCCCGGTCCAAGTGGTCCCATGGTACTCTGCAGTGCCGAGGTAAGGGCGGTCATGTCAATTGGACCTCCCATGGCAGCCAGGCGGTTCTGTTCCAGAATGCGTTGATAAATCTCTTCGCGGTGGACGGAGACATCAGTTGGCGCCTCGATTCCCAGTTTGACCATTCCACCTTTAATATCCAGCACCTTGATGGTGATGTTGTTGGCGATGGTTATTGCCTCGCCTGTCTTCCTGGCAAGTATCAGCATGTGCGCCCTCCATGGCAAAAAGAGTAGTTTCCTGCGGAGATCAGAATATCCACCTTGGTGCTCATCAGGATTATAGCGTCATCAGCGCAGGAAATCCACAAGACTTAATTGCATGGTCTTGGCTGAGGCTGCCAGGGCAGCCTGGTATGCTACCTCTTTGGTCTTCAGGTCCATCAGGGCCTTGATTATATCGGTGTCTTCCTTTTCGGAAAGATATTCCGAGTTGGTCAGTTCCAGACTGGTGTAGATCGAGCTTTGGACCTGGATGCGGTTTGACTTGGCGCCAAAATCGGAGATATGGGTGGTAAGCGCCCCCATTATCTCATCCAGACTGGCGATGGTTTTTTCCAGTCCGTAGTTCTGATTGCCCTCATTATTGATATTGAGCACATTGAGCAGCTCGCTGGAATCATTGCCTAGAACAAAAGAGTAACGTTTTGGATCAGTAGTGGTAATGGACAGGACACCGTTTTTTTGCCATTCGGCGCTAAGTTCCGGCACGCCGTTAAACTTCTGGGTGATACTCTCTGCCGTATCTACTTCGGGATCGAACTGAATGGTAATATCTTTGGTCTGCGGTGGATAGAAATCATTATCGGTGATGGTGACGGTAAATGAACCGGCAATCAGTTCAGCATAACGCTCAAGACCGCTCGCTTTGCTGCCGAGCGCTACTTGCGTGTCGGCAATCATCACGTTTCCGGCTGTTTGGGTGAACTGACTGCCCATTAGAATCTGTTCAAGGGTTTTCAGGGATTGCAATACCCCGGTATCCATAAAGGCGTTTTTACCGTTTGTGCCGATGGCCAGGGATGTACGGCTGCCAACCTTGATGCTCAAGTCGTTGACTCGATCGCCGGTGTAGCGGATGCCATCTGTCTGGATATGGATGGTGTTCACATTTAAGGCGCCGTCCCCGGCAATATCGCTATCTTCGTCGGTGACGGCTGCGCCGCCGGCCAGGCCGAGGGATTCCAGGCCGGGCTCGAAGTTGGCGGTGGGCGTAGTGGCGATTGAAAAGACCCGGTCGGATACCAGTTTGAGCGCTCCAAAGTACACCTTGTTCTGCGGGGAAACCGGTGAGCCGGCGGAGAGATGGGTGATGCGCTCGCCGTTTGCCGATGTCCGGATATGGATGTTGCGGCCATCGGTTGCGGTGAGGATGAGTTGGCCGTCAGCATTGCAGCCGGCCTTGACGCCGGTCTCGGCTGTCTTGGCGTTGATGGCGCCAATCAGGGAATTTGTGCTGTCTTTGGCGACTGCCAGGGTGGCTTTGCTGAAAATGTCGACCCCGTTGATGATCAGATCGCCTGTACCGATATAAGCGGCGGTTGAACCATAGGTGAGGTTGCCGTCGTTGGCGATATCTCCGGGTATACCGGTGACGTCTTCTCCTCCATCCAGGCCAATTTTATGCAGATCAGGGCCGGCCAGGGTAAATGATCGGGGAGCGGTGAAGGTTATCGTACCGGTGTTGTGGGTGGTATCCGGCTGCTGGTTCATGTTGCTGAGGCCGGTGTCAGCCGTGCCGGGGCCGCCGTTGAAATTGGTGATAACAATGGCTGATTCGTCGCCGCTAAGCGTATTAGTTAGAACCAGCTGTCCGACCGGTGCGCCGTTATTGCCGGTGCCGAGCGCTGCCGTCACCCCTGTCTGGTCACTGACGCTGTTAATGGCGGCGGCAGCATCGCTAAGCGGATTGGCATTGGTTCTGAAGCTGATGCCGACATTGTTGAGATTAAAACTGACAGTAGTGGTGGTGCCGGCGGCGGCGACTCCGCCTGTTGTCAGGGTGGTCAGTCGCGCCGTGATCTCGGTCCGGACGGTTACGGCATTGATGGCAGCTCTGGAATTGGCGGCTTTCAGCATGTTCAGGCCGTTGTTTGCCGGGCCGCCGGCAATGGCGCCGATGCTGATGCCATTAATGGAAAGATCGCCGGCCGGTATGGCGCCGTTGGTCACTACCCCGGTCAGTCCGGTTTTTTCGATACCTGCTTCAACCGCCTGCACGGCGGTAAGCGATGCCGGTTCTACCACGGCGGTGATCCCGGTTGCCGCGGTCAAGGTATTAATGGCATCGGCCTTGGCTGCTGCCGAGGTGTCAGCATAGATGTCGGAGAGACCGTCATCACTGATTCCGGTCAGCTCAAGGCCGTTGAGCAGCAGGTCGCTATCGGCAAGGCGGGGGCCGTAAACCAGAGTGCCATCGCCTGCTTCATCGCCAAATCCACCCGTGCCGCCGGCCAGACCGAGTTCCGTGAGGATCGAATCGTCGACCACTGTCGGGCTGCTGAGCACGAAGGAGGCGCTTGAGGCCAGGGAGATCTTGCCGGTGTTGGAATTGGGGTCGATGGCTATTGAGTAAGTATCGGCAATAAGACCGCTTCTAGCAGAGTCCGGTTCCTGCAGATTGGCAATGGTGATGGCCCCTTCATCGCCGGCCCGGCTGTTGCTGAGCACAACGGAGTCGGCACCGGCAGCGCCGCCGTTGTTGCCGTCGCCGACCACGGCTACGACGCCGGTCTGGTCGGTTACCGAATTTACGGCTCCGGCTACCAGGGCGGAGACGTCGGTGGCCGAGGTGCCGGCCGGGATCGTGACAGTCAGGGTAACGTTGTTCAGGTCAAAAGAGATGGTGCTGCCGCCACCGGCATCGGCCGTGGCTGCGCCGCCGGCATAGAGCGTGGTAAGGGTGGCGTCCATGGTCGGGTCAGCAGCATTGAGCGCCGCTTTGGCATTGGCGGCTTTGTCCATATTCAAGCCGTTGGTGACGGCGACGGCACTGATGGCGCCGACCGCGTTGCCGTTGAGCAGCAGGTCGCCGGCATTAATGGTTGTATTGCTGACCGTGCCGGTTAGATCGGCGTTTATGGCTGCGGGAGGGCTGCCGATCACCCGGTAGCCGTCAACCTTGTCAGCCATGAACGGCGCCGGTTCGATTTCGTTGTAGCCGGTAGTGCGGAAACCGGCAAAGATATATTTGCCGTTGATTTGCGAATTGGCGAGGGTCATGGCCTCTTCAAAGAGATTTTTTATCTCGCTCGCCATGGATTTTCGGTTGTCTGTCGACATGGAGCCG
>MGTA01000003.1:515-5897 GCA_001799225.1 Deltaproteobacteria bacterium RIFOXYD12_FULL_50_9 | reverse complement strand
TAATCAGGTTGTCGCCGTAAACAATGTTATCCTGGAATTGCTTGATTTCCGATAGACTGGTCCGCAGCCCCAGGGCAGTGATCATATTGTTCGGGTTTTCAGAGATCTTGGAAAAATCCTTGCCGGAAGAGATCTGGGTGTTGAGGCGATTCATGGTCGAGGTTATCTGGTTGAGATTGCCCAGAGAGACCATATTTATCATATTAAGGGTTGTCCGCATGGCAATATCTCCTAACGTCTCAAAGAATCAACCAGAGTGCTCATCATCTCGTCAGCGGTGGTGATGAGTCTGGCTGCGGCAGTAAAGGCTTGTTGAAACTTGATGAGATTGGCCATCTCTTCGTCGAGCGAGACCCCGGAAA
Organism: Deltaproteobacteria bacterium RIFOXYD12_FULL_50_9; assembly: GCA_001799225.1. Classification (GTDB taxonomy): domain Bacteria; phylum Desulfobacterota; class Desulfobulbia; order Desulfobulbales; family CALZHT01; genus XYD12-FULL-50-9. The sequence goes on along the minus strand of MGTA01000003.1, from coordinate 5,535 downwards.
CCGAGTCACGCAACTGGGTCATCTGATTGGTGACCAGGGTATTGAATTCAAGCTCCCGGTCAACATTCTTGCCGGTAATGCCGATCTCACCGACCAGGGAGTTATAGTAATCATCCAGGGTATTGACCGTGCCATTCGAGAATTTGATGTTTTCATCGCGCTGGATGTTGGTGATCTTCAGGGCATTGCTGTTGTCACCCTGCCAGATCTGGCCGTTTTCGGTAACCATGCCGGCGGTCACCTTGGTAAGATCGTTGACCAGCCCTTGATTGACCGAGATGGTGCTGGCGCTGTAGCCACTGAAGAAGGTGTTGAGACCGTTGACCTGCAGGAAATTTGAGGTGTCGTTGGCAAAGGCGAATTTGTACCCGACCGCGGGCGACATGGTCAGTTCGTTCTCATTTACTGAAGCGGTAATATGAGCGGCGCCGCCAGTGGCGTTGGTAATCGACACATTAATCGCCTTGGCCACATCGTTGAGCGTAAAAGCCCGCTCCAGGGAGACGTTGATCGGTTGCGGCAGGGCCAGGGTCCCGTCGCTTTTGTAAAGCCAGATATCAAAGCCGGCATTGTCGGTAACCAGTTGATCGGCATATTTAAAGCCCATGAGCGCATTGGCCACCCCGCCGGGATTGTTAAAGGCATAGGTCAGTTTGCCGTCGTTGGGGGTGTCGTCGGGATGGAGGCCGCCTGCCATGCCCAATTGGCTGAGCAGGGAGTCATTGTTTCCGGCCTCGATTGTGAAATCTTCGTCGGAAAAGATGGTGGTCTGACCGGTATTATGGGTTTTGTCGGCAATATAGGTTCCGGCAGTAAGTCCCAGGCTGTTTTCCAGGCCGGGCGGCAGCGATGCCAGGTCACCGACAATGATTTGGGATTCGTCGCCGGCGTTGGTATTACTGAGGACAATCGAGTTCAGTGCCCCGCCGTTCGTGTCATCGCCAACCGTAGCCTGCAAAGACATGAAAACCGGGGTGGTCGGGTCGGCATTGTAGGTATTGATAGCGCTATTTATGGCATTGACCAGGTGGTCGGCATAAAGGGCCGGATCGCTGTCGTCATCGAGACCAACTCCGTCATTATCGATGGTGTAATTGACCGCGATGCCGTTGATGCTAAAGGAAACGGTGTCGCCATCATTGGCCAGAGGTGGGAGAAGGGGCATCGGGGTCACTGCCGAGCCGGCCACCAGGGTGGTCAGTCTGGCAGTAACTCCGGCAATGCCGTTGTTGATGGCGGATACCGCGTTGGCGGCCTTGCCCATGGCCAGACCGTTTACTGCCGCTGCCCCCCGGATCTCGCCGATATCGCGGCCGTTGATCTGCATTGAGTTGGCAGTTATGGTCTCAATCGCCGAGACGGCGTTAACAGTAGTGGTGAGGCGGGCGGCATTGTTCGCGATTTCGGTCCCGGTAATCGCCTCGGAAAAACAGGTGAGGCCGACGCCCTGACTGTGCTGCTGGTTGACCTCGCGGATAAAGGCGTTGGCCAGGCCATTCAGGCGTCCCAGGTAGTTGTCCGGGTCTCCTTCGCTTAGCTGGTTAAAGACTGAGAGCATGCCGCCGATCTTACCGCCCAGGTCGAAATTCTGGCCGATCGGGACGTTCATAGCGCTGCCGTTGGTAGTTTGATTAACCCACTGCAGGGTGTTGTCGGCCCAGTCGATCTTCCAGCTCTGGGTCGAATCAACCAGGGAGTGGCCGTCCGGCAGGATAACAGTGTATTCGCCGATCTTGTTCTCAAAATAACTGATGTCCAGATAGCCCGAGAGATCTTTTATCAGTTCATCCCTGGAGTCGCGGAGATCATTGGCCTTCTGCTGAGTCGTCTCGGAAGAGCTGATCTGATAGTTGATACTGGCTATTTGTTTGGTCAGACCGTTGACATCTTTGATCGCACTGTCCAGGTTGATATTGAGGTCATACTTGGTCTTGGCGATTTCGGTGGTCATGTTCTGCATCTGCTGGTTGAACAACTGGGCCTGCTGGACTATCTCCTGGCGGAATGATTGGGTGTCCGGCGAGTTTGCCAGGTTCTGCCAGCTGTTCCAGAACTGACTCATGAGATCGTTGAGCTGCAGTCCGGGCGCCTCATTGAAGATGCTCTCCACAACGCGCAGAGATTGCTGCTGGGATTCGAGATTACCCATGGTGGAGTTCTGGCCCATCAGCCGTTGGGTCATGAACGCATCATATTTGCGCATAATACCGCTGCCGATAACGCCGCCGCCGATATTACCGAAAGCTGTTGGAGTCGCAATATTGGTGGAAAGCTCAAGCGCCTGTCTGGTGAAGCCTGCGGTATTGGCATTGCTGACGTTGTGCGAGGTAACCTGCACGGCAAGCTGATGGGCCATCAGGGCCTCTTTAGCCATATTCAATACATTGGAGATGCCGGGCATTTCAAACCTCTCTGCTGATCATGGTAGGGCTGTTGGCGTAGGCTTTGGGTCCGCCACGGGCACTGTAGATTGACTGCTCACGGATGGCGCCGGTGATGAGTGAGATGGCATCACCTAAGTAGCCCAGGGTATCTTTGGCAAAATGCTTATTGATATGATTACGGTCGAGAATATCTTGGCGCAGCGCTTCAAGTTGGTCCCTGTACTGCTCGAGTCTGTCTGCCGCAGATTTGGCGATAAAAGGCCTTAAGTCACTGATTTTGACGATCTTGCCTTCGGGCAGCTTAGTCAATCTGACCACCGTCTCCTGCAGAGCCGCATCATATTGCTGGATTTTCTTCAGCTGGGCTTCCTTCTGTCGGCTGAGTTTGACCAGGGTCTGCAGATCCATGGCAGTGAGGGCGGCCTGTTCTTTCCGGAGAATCTCAAGGAGGTCCTTGGAGAAGTTGATCTCCTGGTCAAGGATATCAAAAATCTTCTGGATGGCGGATGGTTCTAGTCGGATCTGCTGGCTTTCCATGGTTTGTGCCTATTTTTTGATTGTTAACCGGTGCTTATCAGTCAGATCATGATAGAGTTTATTGCCTAGTCCCATGCCCTTGCCGTTCGCTAGTTGTTTAGCAAGTTCCTGGTCGTGCATGGACTGATATGTTGCCTGAGCAAAGCCGGTTTCGAGAAGACCGCTCTTCGGGACGCTCTCCCGCATTGTTGTTAACATCTTCTGTAAAATGATCGATTCAAAATCAGCGCAGGCCTTCCGCAGTTTCTTCTCTTTCATAGTATCGGCTGAAACCTTGGTTTCCTTGAGCCCTGCCAATGGTGTTTGTTGGATATTCATAGGTTGCCTGCTAGATGATTATCAGTTCGGCTTTAAGCGCCCCGGAGGCCTTGATCGATTGGAAGATGGCGATCAGGTCGCGCGGGGTCACTCCGATTGAGTTCAGTGCCCGGGCAACCTCGCCTAGCGAGGTGCCTTCCGGCAGGGTGATCAGGCGGTTTTCCATGTCCCTGGCCACAATGTTTTCGTTGGTCTCCTCGCCGGGCAGTCTGGGTTTCTGCTTGCCGGGTGCGATCTGCAGGCTCAGGTTGCCGTGCGACAAGGCAAGCTGGGAGACCTGGACGTTTTCACCCATGACCACGGTGCCGGTTCTTTCGTCCAGCACAACCCTGGCCAGCGTGTCTGGAATTACCTCAAGGCTCTCCAGGGCAGCAAGCAGGGTCACCTCCTGCTCTTTGAATTTTTCGGGGACTTTGATCTCAACGGTGCCGCCATCGCGGGCCGATGCGAAACTGCCGCCCAGAGATGCGTTAATCACCGAAACCAGACGTGAAACCGTGGTGAAGTCGGCAACGCCGAGGCTGAAGATAATCTTTTCCTTATTGGCAAAGGAGACCGGCACCTCACGCTCCACAGTCGCGCCACTCGGGATGCGTGCTACGGTCAGATGGTTCTTCTGGACGCCCCTGGGGACGGGAATCGGTTCAAAACCACCGACGCTGACCGGGCCCTGGGCCATGGCATAGACCTGGCCATCCAGGCCTTTGAGGGTCGTGGCAATCAGGGTGCCGCCTTGCAGTGAGGTGCAATCCCCCAAAGAGGAGACGGTGACGTCGATAGTCTGGCCGGCCTTGATAAAAGGCGGCAGTGTGGCACTCAACATAACGCCGGCCACGTTTTTGACTTTGATGGCAGTAGGATTGACGTGGACGCCCATGTTCTCAAGCATGTTGATCAATCCCTGGGTGGTAAAGGAGGACTGGGCGCCATCGCCGGTGCCGTTTAAGCCAACGATCAGGCCGTAGCCGATCAGCTGGTTGTTCCTTACCCCTTTTACCGAGGCAATATCCTTCAGGCGGACAGCCAGGGCACTGGTAGTGGCCGACAACACTAAAGCCAGGGCTGCCAGACAGAGAGCCAGAAACCGTTTTGAGTTGGCAGTGGATCGCCGGGGTGCATTATATCGGTTCATGAGTATCTTCCTTGAAAAGTGTTTTTGCTTAGCTCCGTAACTATTAATGATTGCAAATGGAATGCCAAGCGCCAGCAAATGCGCCATCAACTCTGCTTATTGAATTATAACAATATGTTGCATTATGTATTCCGGTATGAAAGCTGTTGATCGTTTCCGCTGGCCCGAGCCAGGCAGGAATTTTTTGCCTACCGGCACAGCCCGATACTCAGAACGGCCAGATGATGTCGAGGCCGCGGGCCAGCCAGCCGGGCTGCTGCTTGTCGCTGACTGAGCCGGTGCCGCTATATTCGATGCGGGCATCAGCGATATAGGAGGAGAGGATGGAGTTGTCCTGGGCGATATCCTTGGGCCGGACAATGCCGGAGAGGATAATGAACTGGGTTTCGTTGTTGACCCGGACCTCACGGAAGCCCCGGATAACCAGGTTGCCGTCCATGGTTGTGTCGACTACCCGGGCCGAGATCGTTGCCGTGACATTGGAATCGCGTTTGGTTTCGCCTGAGCCGTCAAAATCGTTTTGCAGCCCGGCCTTAAGTGAGGCGGCCGAAGGAGTAAAGTTGGGATTCTTGCCGGCCAGCCATTGTTCGACGCCGAAAAGGGCCTCGACCCCGCCGGTGACAGAAGAGTCGCGGGCGGTTTTAGTGGA
>MGTA01000003.1:0-496 GCA_001799225.1 Deltaproteobacteria bacterium RIFOXYD12_FULL_50_9 | reverse complement strand
GCCCGACTGTCCCGGTAGAGATCAAGCGTGGACTGGACCTGGTAGATCGATCCCTCCTCGGGGCGCGTTCTTGGCGCTTCGTTTTTGGGCAGACTGTAGCGATCCGGCAGATCCATAGTAGTGGCCGTAGGCAAGGGAGAGGTGGAAGCGCAGCCGTACAGCAAAATCAGGAGCGCCCCGGTAGCCAGGTTTTTAAAAGTCGGATGTTTCATCTCGGAACCCTCTTTTATTTATAAGGTACTTCGACCGTTCCCGGGTCGATAACCCGGGCAAAGATCTCTTTGCGACTCATGAGGTTTTTAACCCGTACTAAATCGCCGGCCGCCCCGCCATTGCGAACTTCACCAGGTACAGTCACCAGGAGATTGGCTGTGCGGATCTGGATGGTGACCAGGTCGCCGCGTGCCACCAGAGGCGGCGAGGTTAGAAGCGCGGCATAGAGAATAGCGCCGGCGGTCAGCGAGGTGTTGAGTCGCTTGCCGATGGCGATGCCGGG
>MGTA01000002.1:20463-25517 GCA_001799225.1 Deltaproteobacteria bacterium RIFOXYD12_FULL_50_9 | reverse complement strand
CGCCTGGCCCTATCTCAAGGAGATCTTTCAGACGATCAGCGCCAAGGCGGCCGATGGCACCCCATGTTGTGCCTGGGTAGGAGAAAATGGCGCCGGCCATTTCGTAAAAATGGTCCATAACGGTATTGAGTATGGTGACATGCAGTTGCTCTGTGAAGCATTTGATCTGATGCAGGCCGTTTTGAAGTTGAGTCCCAAGGAGATGAGCGCTGTTTTCGGCAGGTGGAATGACGGCAGACTCAACTCGTACCTGATTGAAATCACTAGCAATATTCTGGCTGTGGAGGATGAGGACGGTATTGCTCTGGTCGACAAGATTCAGGATCGAGCCGGCCAGAAAGGCACTGGAAAATGGACAGTCGGGGCAGCGCTTGCGGCCGGTGTGCCCCTGACCATAATCGGAGAGGCAGTCTCTGCCCGGTTTTTGTCGACCTTGAAAGAAGAGCGTCGGCTTGCTGCCCGGGCCTTTCCAGGGAATAGCATATCGTTTGAGGGCGACCGGGAAGCCTTTCTGGCCGACATCGAGGATGCTCTCTATGCCGCGAAGATCATCTCGTATACCCAGGGCTATATGCTGTTGCGGGCTGCCTCGGCAGAATATAACTGGCAGCTGAACTATGGTGAAATTGCCTTGCTGTGGCGCGGCGGTTGTATTATTCGCGCCGCTGTTTTAGAAAAAATAAAAGAGGCCTATGACCAGGTACCCGGGTTGTCCAATTTGCTGCTGGCGCCATATTTTAAAGAAGAGATCCTGGCGGCTCAACCGGCCTGGCGGCGGGTGGTTGAGCAGGCAGTGACCATGGGAGTGCCCCTGCCGGCCATGGCTAGCGCCCTGGCATTTTTTGACGGCTATCGCCGAGAACGTCTGCCGGCGAATCTCCTGCAGGCGCAGCGGGACTATTTCGGCGCTCACACCTATGAACGCCTGGACAGGCCGGCCGGGCAGTTTTTTCATACCAACTGGTCCGGGCGGGGTGGGGCGTGACATCCAGGATCTTTAAGTCTTGATAAACCGCCGGGGCCCATATATCGGATCAAAACTCAGACCAGCATTTCTTGTTTGGTGAAGATGGCGCGCAACGGGTAGCCTTTGTCAGCCAGGGCCTCGCTGCCGCCCTCCTGACGGTCGACAACGGTGACTACCAGGCCGACTCGATAGCCCTGAGCCTCGACTCGGTCTATCACCTTGATCAGGGTGCCGGCGGTGGTGACCACATCCTCCACCAGGGCGACCCTGGTGCCGACCGGGATATTGTTCCGGCCTTCGATATAGTCTTCGGTCCCATGTTTTTTTGATTCCTTGCGGACGATGAACGCCGGAATCGGTGTTTTTTCCAGATAGCTGATCAGTGAAACTGCGGTGACCAGCGGGTCGGCGCCCAGGGTCATGCCGCCGACCGCCCCGATCTGTTCGCTGTTCTCCTTGATGATATTATAGAGGAGCTTGCCGCAGAGATAGGCGCCTTCGGCCGAAAGGGTGGTCTGTTTACCGTCGATATAAAAATCAGAGGTGCGACCTGAAGACAGGGTGAATATGCCTTTGCGGTATGATTTTTCAAGCAGCAGCTGTTTTAGTCTTTCTCTGTCGGTCATTGCTGGTATCCTCACATTTGACACAGTTTGTATTCATGTAGGGGCGGCCCTATGTGGCCGCCCTGTTTTGGGTTTCCACCCAGGGTGGCCACAGGGGCCGCCCCTACGGGCAATAAAAGGCAATTGGTTTAATCCCGGTTTTTTCCCCGTTACAGTTTTGTGAAAAACTTGAGATTCGCTCGCTCGTCAAGGAGCGGGACAATATGACCGTCTCTGGAGGACATGACCACCATGACACCAGGACCATGTCCGGCCAGCACACAGTCTGAGTGGACAATAATGCCGATAACCATGCCGCCGGTTTTATAGATCCGGCCGTATAGAGCGTCGGCATCGCTGATGGCGATGAAATCGCCGAGTTTCAGATCGTCAAGGTGATACTCAGATACGGTCGGCGCGTCAAAGAGCTGGATATCGTAGTCGCCGCTGAAGCTGTGGGGCGAGCCGATGCCTGAGCCCATTATCCTGGCCGGAACGATATGGGTCACCGGGACTTCGAGGCGGCCTTCTCCCCGGTTCTGTAACTTTAACACCTGCAGGAGGTCCGGGTCGAGGTTCATCACCTTGATCCCGGGAAAATCGGGCAGGGCAAGCCCGCAACCATAGGCCTTGATCTGGATTTTGTCGCCGATGACCAGTTGCTCAAGAACTTCCGGTTCAAAGTCGATGAGGACATGCTCAATGCCGCCGTGTTTGCCGGTTACCATGCCGATTTTGCCCTGGGCCGGGCCTGAGACGACCTTGGCCGTATTGCCGGCACAGGAGAAGAGGTTGAGCGCCCGGTTGGGGCCGGGCTGGCCTTGGAACTGGGTGAAATTGCTGATGCTGACGCCCGGTTCGACATGGTCGGCGAATAGACTGCCGGCCGGGTCACCGATCCGGAGATTGTAAGTAATGCCGCCGACGCCCGGATAGAGATCAGCATGGCCGTCCGGGTTGACCCGGTAAGGGTTGATCCCGCCGAGCGGCGAGGTGATTTCGCCAATCACCGACTGGCAGACCAGCTTTTCCCTGTTTGTACGAATGGAGTTGGTTTTCATGGCGTTACCTGTTGCATCCGGTTTGTTTTATTGTAGGGGGCGCGGTCCTCGCACCCAGGTTTTTGAGCAGGAAGACCCTGCCCCTACGGAGTCCCATATATTGATTTGGATATGTTTCAAACATTAAATCGAAAGTTCATGCAATCTCCGTCCTGGACAACATACTCTTTTCCTTCCAGGCGCAGAAGACCTTTATCTCTGGCGGCTGCCTCGCTGCCGCAGGCGACCAAGTCATTATAAGCGATAACCTCGGCCCGGATAAAGCCTTTTTCAAAGTCGGTATGGATGACACCGGCCGCAGCCGGTGCTTTGGTGTTGTTTGAAATAGTCCAGGCCCGCGTCTCTTTTTCACCGACGGTAAAGTAATTGATCAGGCCAAGGAGTTGGTAGCCGGCTTTGATCAGACGGTACAAGCCGGATTCGCTAAGGCCCATTTCCGCCAGGAACTCCTGCTGTTCCGCGGGCGAGAGCGAACTCAGTTCCTCTTCGATGGCGCCGGAGATTACTACCACGACCGCCCCTTCCGTTACTGCTGCCACTTCAAGTCTGCGGACGAAATCGTTACCGGTAAGGATATCTTTTTCCGAGACGTTTGCCACGTAGAGTACAGGTTTGGCGGTGAGCAGGCAGAGTTCCTTGAGGAATTTACTGCCTGCCTCATCAGTTGCAAACGACCTGGCCGGGTTACCGTTGTTCAGGTGTTGGTCGAGGCCTTCGAGGATACTCTGCTGAGCCTTGAAAATTTTGTCGCCGGTCTTGGCCTGCGAGGTTGTTTTTTTCAGGCGTTTGGCAACGGTATCAAGATCGGCCAGGATGAGTTCGGTATTGATTATCTCCCGATCCCGGAGAGGATCAATGGCGCCGCTGACATGGACTATATTGTCGTCCTCGAAGCAGCGGACCACATGCGCGATGGCATCGACCTGGCGGATGTGCCCCAGAAACTGGTTGCCGAGGCCTTCGCCCTGGCTGGCGCCTTTTACCAGGCCGGCAATATCGACAAATTCCATCTGAGCGTTAACTTTTCTTTTGGTGTTCACCATTTGCGCCAGGATGTCGAGCCGGGCATCCGGCACCGGCACCATACCGACATTGGGCTCGATAGTGCAGAAGGGGTAATTGGCCGACTCGATACCTGCAGCGGTCAAAGCATTGAATATGGTTGATTTGCCAACATTCGGCAATCCGACAATCCCACAACGAAAACCCATGATTTTTTCCTTTAGAAATCCCTGCCAGGAGGGATAAACAGTTAGAACAACGGCATCCGAAAAAAGACTGGCGGAAGGCTGCCGGTCTCGGATCAAATATTATTGTTGCATACTTTTGATCAGAAACAGCCATGCTATATAATGATTTCTTTGCAAAGGGGCAAGGGTTTACTGTATTTTGCATGTGGATAAGCACTGTTTGGTGCAATTGGGCGGCATGGGCTGAAGCAGGAGGCCCGGAGAGCGGAAAATAATGAGTGATAGTGATAACATCTCCTCTATTGCCGGTGTGTTGGCAGTGCTGTTCAAGGAGAAGGATTGGCTGCGCCGGCTTGGTCTGCACGCGGTTTTTTTATTCTGGGACGAGCTGGTTGGCAAGTCCGTGGCTGCGCATGCCCGGCCAAATCTGATCCGTGGTCGTGTTCTCTGGGTTGGGGTCAGCGATTCGGTCTGGATGCAGCAGTTACACCTGCAGAAGATGATTTTTCTCGAAAAGATCAATGAGCGTCTAGCCGGTGAAACCCTGGAAGATATCCGTTTTGAAATGGCCATCGGTGGCGTGATGCCAATTGAGCCTGAGCAGGAAATCAAGAGAACTAAAAGACCGCCGGACAAAAAAGCACTCAAGGAGTTTGAAAAGATCCTTGAATCACTTGAGGACAAATCAACCCGGGATCTCCTCAGGCAGATGTGGATTATGGCTCACTCGTAGGGGCGGGTTTAACTCTTTTTAGTACCCCCTTGAGGGGGAAACCCGCCCGTCCTTATTCAAGAATCGTCCCGGTTCTCGGTTTATAAAAAGGGCGGTTCGTGAACCGCCCCTACGTCGACTGTCGCCCCTGCTCCGCGCACCACGGTAACCAGTGTTTCGACGTCTTGATTCAATTGTTCTGACTGGCTCTCCATGTCGTTGGCGATGTTTGATGCCTGGTCCGCTTCTGCGGCATTGTGCTGGGTGAGTTTGTCAAGTTCCTGGACAGCCAGACTGACCTGGCCGATGCCGAGCGCCTGCTCTTTGGAGGCGGAGGCAATATCACGCAGCAGTTCCGTGGATTTTCGGGTTTTTTCGGTCGCGTCTTCAAAGGCTTCGCCGGCAAATTGTACTTGTTTGACACCGTTACTGATCCTTATATTTGAGCCGTCGAGGAGAGCTGTGGTATTGCGGGCCGCCTCGGCTGCCCGTTTGGCCAGGCTTCTTACCTCGTCGGCA
>MGTA01000002.1:16249-20452 GCA_001799225.1 Deltaproteobacteria bacterium RIFOXYD12_FULL_50_9 | reverse complement strand
GCCGCCTCAACAGCGGCATTCAGGGCCAGCAGATTGGTCTGGAAGGCGATCGAGTCAATAGTTTTAAGAATGTCGTAGGTCTCTTTGTTGGCCTGTGCTATCTCTTCCATGGCTTTGGTAAGTTCGACCATGATATTGTTGGCGTTGGTCATAGAGGTGTTTGCCTCAGTCATCAGGGTATTGGCCTGAGAGGCGCTTTCGGCGTTCCTTGCAGTCATTGAGGAGAGCTCTTCAAGCGAGGCTGCCGTCTCTTCAAGCGAGGCTGCCTGCTGGGTAGCGTTATCCGCCAGGGATTGACTTGCTTCAGCCACCTGATGCGAGGCATTGCCCACCATGGTCGAACTCTCGGTCAGATGCTCGATTATGCTATCTACCGGTTTTGTGACAACCCGTTGGATGACCACATAGATGCTGGCGCAGATAGCGAGCAGCATGAGCAGGGAACCGACGAACAGGATTAATTGCAGGAGCCTGATTGTGCTGTGCAGACCGCTTAAATCGTAAGAGAGCGCGAGAATACCGCCGTTTTCGCCAATCTGCCAGGCCTGATGGCAGCGGATACAGTCTTGGACAACGATTTGTGGTGAGTAGATTTGGATAATATTGCCATCGATTTTATCAACGATCTCTTTCTTCTGCAGCAGTTCGTTGCGCAGATCCTGGCCTAAGCTCTGGTCGGCAGCTGCTTTGTCGGAAGAGGAGAGGTTGATCTTGCCGTCGCGGTCGTACAGAGAGGCATTGATGATCCCTTTTATCTCTTTCTGCCGGGTCAGCAGGCGCTGGAAGTTTTTCATCTGACCACGCTCAAGAGAATCCTTGACGCCCTGCTCAAAGGAGCTGAACAGGGTATGGATGGATTGAATATATGTCTTGGTCATTTTACTTTTAACAAAGGTGGTCAGGGAGATGGTGCCGATAAGCAAGGCTCCGGATAAGACCAGGAGTACGGGGATCATGACCCTGGATGAAACTGGTAAGCTGGATAAGGATTTTCCTGTCATCTGATTCTATCCCTTATATTTTTTGAGTCGCGGCTTCTGCTAGACGGTAAAATGGGATGCGTTTTTGCCTGGCAAAGTTAGGAGAGGCGCAGCCGATGCACGGCGCGTTAGCATCGACGCACCAGTTTTGGCCGCTGTTCCACCAGCGCGTCGGACAGTCGGCATAGGTGTCCGGACCCAGGCAACCCAGTTTGAACAGACACCCCTTCTCGCCTAGGTTTCTGGCAAAGATCTCCTGCTGGAAATCATGGTAGCGCGGGCATTGTTCATGGACTTTTTTGGCATAAAAGAGCTTAGGAGAGCCGCCGTCGGTCAATTCGGGGAGACCGACTTTGACAAGATGCACAATCGTATGCCATACCCAGTCAGGGTGGACTGAGCAGCCCCGGATATTGACCACCAGTTTGTCGATATTGCGGCGTTTGTAGAACTCGCGCAGGCCGATGGCGCCGGTGGGATTGCCTTCAGCCGCCGGAATGCCGCCATCGCAGGCACAGGTTCCAACAGCTACTGCAGCAGTCATGGTTCTGGCCGCCTCTTCCAGATACTTGGCGAGAGGTTTATCGCCAATCACGCAGGCCTCCGGCATCTGGTCGGGAATAGAACCTTCCAAGGCCAGGATGTATTCACCGGCCTTGCCGCTGATGAAGGCGTTGATCAGATTGAGGGATTGCTTGCCTGAGGTGGCGGAAAGGTCGGCATGAAAGGCAAGTTGGGAATATTCGGTGATCAGAGCGGCAGGAGAAGGGGCATTGGCCTGCAGCAGGGAGATGGAACAGCCCGTACATGACATGCCCTGCAGATAGATAATTTTAGGGAGTGTCGCCGGATTGATCTTTTTGAGAGCTGCCTGCACAGGCGCCGGCAGATTGCTGATACCGAAAGCGGTGCTTAACGCGGCTGCCAGTTTGAGAAAGTTCCGTCTATCTAACATGTTCCCTCTCTTGTTTTTTGGTGATAGGCTGTCTTAGGAAGTTAGAATTACAAGATGTCCCGTTTTTTATTGTAGGGGCGCGGTCCTCGCGCCCAGTTTTTTTGGGCAGGAAGACCCTGTCCCTACCTGTCAGTGTACCGCGCAGGCGATACATGGGTCAAATGAGTGGACGATCCGCAGACTTTCGATCTGCTCTTCCGGTGTCTTGACCTTGGTGCCGATCAACGCTGATTCCATGGCCCCGGGCTGGCCTTTATCATCCCGGGGGGAACCGTTCCAGGTGGTCGGCACCACGCATTCGTACCTGTCGATCTTGTGGTTTTCGATCCGGATATAGTGAAGGAGCGCCCCGCGTGACGCCTCGGTTGCCCCGAATCCTTCACCCGAGGAAGGCACCTTGATCTCGGCCATGGTCGGTTCGCCTGGCGAAAGGCGTTCCGTTTCATCCAGAAGAAAATCGGCGATGACGACGGCAGAGATGGCGCGGCAGAGATGGCGGCCGAGAACCGAGTTGATTTTCGCCGGGGCAATGCCGACAATCCCGGCGTATTTTTTGACCAGGGCCTTGACCTTGGGATTATTGCCCTGATAGTAATCGACCAGGACGCGGGCGGCCGGGCCCACCTCAACCATTTTGCCCATGTAACGGGGAGCTTTGATCCAGGAGTAAGCGCCGGCTTTGCGGGGATTGGGCGTCAGCTGGCCGTCGCGGACTTTAAGGCCGCTAGGTGAGGAGTATTTGGAGTACTTGGTGTCCTCGGTGATCAGCTCGAAATTGACCGGCGTTACCTGGCCATTGAACAGGGCCCCGGCCGCAAAGAGCTTTTTACTCTCCGGGGTCGGCCCCATCGGCATCAGGCCAAAGGAGAGAAAGCCACCCTTGCTGGCGCCTATATTCCAGTACTCGGGGAAGGCCTGGGCAACCGCTATGAGATCCGGGATGTATTTGCTGTGGATGAAGTTGCGAACTTCCTGGATCAGCGCCTGATAGTTGGTGATCAGATCGATGCGGGCGTCCTGGGTGCAACCGCCGGGGAATATGGCCGTGGCATGCGGGAATTTGCCGCCGAAGATGGCCGAGGCTGAGTTGGCCTTTTTCTGAAGTTCCATGGCCTCGACATAATGCTTGAGCGCGCCGATATTGATCTCGGCATTAGCGATGTATCTCCCTGAGAGTCTGGGCAGAAAAGGGGCGGCAGGATAGGGTTTGCCCGAGGCGAGCTCGGCCTTGACCCAGTTTCTGATCTTTACGAGGTCAGGATCTGCCCCCTGATATTTGAGGATGGCGGTTACATCAACGAAATCCAGGGCGGAGAGTTGATAGAACTGCAGCAGGTAATCGTAGAGGTGGTTTGCCCCCTGGATGAGATTGTGAAGAATGCGGCCGTTGGGTGGGACTCGTAGTCCGTAGGCGTTTTCCTGGGCATAGGAGGAGGCGATGGCATGGGCGTATGGGCAGACCCCGCAGATTCGTTGGGTGATCTGCTGGGCATCCAGCGGATCTCGGCCTTTGAGAAAGACCTCAAACCCCCTGAACATCTCTCCCATGCACTGAGCATCGATCACTGTGCCGTTTTCGACGGTCGTCCGCACATTGAGATGGCCTTCGATTCGTGAGACTGGGCCTAAATCAATCTTCATGCAAGATTCTCCAGATAGTTAGCGATAATGATGATAGAATTAAAGATAATTGTAAATTATCAACATAACCAAGCGGAATATGCAATATTATTCTTGTTGATGACTGATAGTCAGAAAATTTTCTTTGAGTCGAGCAGCAGGGTGACCGGACCATCATTGCTAAGAGTCACCTCCATCATTGCCTGAAATTCACCTGAGGCAACCGGTATATTGAATGCTTTTATGGCCTGGATAAAATCCTCATAGAGGATTTTGGCAAGCTCTGGTGCGGCGGCATCGGCATATGAAGGTCTGCGGCCCTTCCGGCAGTCGCCGTACAGTGTGAATTGTGAGACGACCAGGATCGCGCCGCCGATCTCGAGAACCGACAGGTTCATCAGGTCCCGGTCATCGGCGAAAATCCGGAGATGAGCAATCCTGGCTGCCAGCGAAAGAACATCCTGCCGGGTATCTTGCCGGCTGATTCCGAGAAAGACCAGCAGGCCCTTTTCGATCTTGCCGACACTCCTGCCCTGTACAGTGACGGATGCGTTCTTGACGCGTTGGACGACTGCTCTCATAAGCATTGCCTTCTGACATTATTATCAAACCGGACAAAACGCTCCCGAGAAAGTTGGTCACCCATGA
>MGTA01000002.1:3575-16020 GCA_001799225.1 Deltaproteobacteria bacterium RIFOXYD12_FULL_50_9 | reverse complement strand
TTGCTCATCGCAGGATGACGACGGCTACTGAAGACGGAATAAGACCGGAGTAACTTTTTAACCTTCAGACTGTTCACGCCAAAAAGGCTTTGATAGGTATTAGAATACGGGAGGTGACCCTTTATTCTAATTGGAGATCCAATATGTCGCAGGAATTGGCCAGTTGCAAGGTGGCGCTGTTTGAGGGCAAGCGGATTCGTAAGCTATTCCACGACGGGGAATGGTGGTTTTCCATTATTGATGTCGTCGAAGTTCTGACAGAAAGTGATCGACCACGAAAGTATTGGAACGACTTGAAGAATAAATTGAATCAGGAAGGGTATTTTGAAGTGTCCGAAAAAATCGGACAGTTGAAAATGTCCGCTCCAGACGGCAAGATGCGGTTTACAGACTGCGCCGACACCGAAACCTTGTTCCGGGTCATCCAGTCCATCCCGTCGCCGAAAGTTGAGCCGCTCAAGCGGTGGTTGGCCCGGGTTGGCAAGGAACGGATCGACGAGATTGAAAATCCCGAACTTTCCATGGAACGGATGAAAGTCCTCTATGAGAAGAAGGGATATCCGAAAGAATGGATCGACAAAAGGATGCGCGGCATCGCTGTTCGTCAGGATCTTACCGATGAGTGGCAGAATCGGGGTGCGCAAACCAGTATTGAATATGCAATCTTGACCAACGAAATCATGCAAGGGGCGTTTGACCTCAAGGTCGATGAATACAAACAGGTGAAGGGTCTGGAACGAGAAAATCTCCGGGACCACATGACTGACATCGAGCTGATTCTGACCATGCTGGCCGAGGCCACAACCACCAAGCTGCACCAGGATCGAGATACTCAGGGTTTCGAGCCGCTCAAAAAAGATGCCCAGGAAGGTGGCGCAGTGGCCGGCAGTGCTCGCCTGGATATTGAGCGGCGGTCGGACAAGCCGGTTGTGACGAGCGATAATTTCAAGGTTTTGACCGGGAAGGGGCGGAAGAAGTTGGAGAAGTAGGTATGTATAATTTCAATTTTCGAACTATCTTGAAAAAGTATTTACCTTTTTGGTAAACTAAACTATAAAATGGCAATCGGATGGATATTGAATTTTCCTCTGCCGACCTGCAAGCGCTCTGTGAACAACAGCGGCTCATGGCAAAAAAATTTGGTGAGAATTGCAGTCGCAAACTCCGTACCCGGTTAGCTGACCTCCGGGCAGCTGGCAATGTGGCCGAACTAATTGCCGGGCGGCCTCATCCTTTAAGGCTTGATCGTGCCGGGCAGTTTGCTCTTGACCTTCATGGGGGTAAACGTCTTGTTTTTGAACCGGCAAACAACCCTGTTCCGACACGTGAAGATGAATCCATAGCTTGGGATCTTGTCACAAAGGTTCGTATCGTTTTTATAGGTGATTATCATGACTAAAGCAGTATCGACATTCTCGCCGGACTGGGTTTCGCCACCGGGCGACACAATTTTTGACTTGCTCGAAGAGCGGGGCTGGAAACAGACCGAACTGGCCAAGCGCACCGGTTATACCACCAAGCATATCAGTCTGCTGATCAATGGAAAGGCACCGATTACCGACGAAACCGCCATCAAACTTGAACGCGTTATCGGTAGTACTGCTCACTTCTGGCTTAGCCGTGAAGCCCAGTATCGGGAAAGCCAGTTTCGGATCGTCGAAAGGGCGTCGTTAAAGGATGAAGCGGATTGGCTCAAGCAGCTTCCTTTAAAAGAAATGATCAAATTTGGCTGGGTACGGGCTTTTGCGGACAAGGGGGAACAGGTCGCGGAATGTCTCCGGTTTTTTGGCGTAGCTGCTGTCGCATTATGGAAGGAGGAATACGGGGAGCCATCGGCGGCTTTCCGTTCATCCGACAAATTTGTCAAGCACACCGGTTCAGTTGCGGCATGGCTCCGTCAAGGCGAGCGTCGGGCGGCAGCCATAAAAACAGTGCCATATGATCGGGCATTTTTTAAGGAAGCTCTCGGGACATTGCGCGCCCTGACCAAGGAATCGGACCCGGAGATATTTATCCCGCAATTGACTGAAGTCTGCGCAAGAACCGGTGTTGCCGTGGTCATCGAGCCGGCGCCGAAAGGCTGTCCGGTCAGCGGGGCCACCCTTTGGCTTTCTCCAGACAAGGCCCTGTTGATGCTTAGCCTGCGTCACAAGACTAATGATCACTTCTGGTTCTCCTTCTTTCATGAGGCCGGGCATCTGTTGCGTCACGGTAAGCGACTGCGTTTTATAGAAATGGAAGGGGCGTTGACCAACGTACATGAAGAGGAGGCCAACAATTTTGCCAGTGATTGGTTGATCCCTTCGCAGCATGCCCGGAGTCTGGCAACCCTACAAAAGTCAGATGTGGTGGTAAGGTCGTTTGCCGAACAATTGGGGATAGCCCCTGGCATAGTGGTTGGCAGAATGCAGAAAGAGGGATTTCTGCCGTGGAATTCTCTTCTGAATAAAACTCTCAAGGTCAGTTACGTTTGGACACTTGGAGTGTGACAGAAACAATCAGTATATTCAGATGAAAATTCAATATGATACAGAAATTGGCCAGTTGCAAGGTGGCGCTGTTTGAGGGCAAGCTGTTCCACGACTGGAATAGTGGTTTTCCATTATTGATGTCGTCGAAGTTCTGGCAGAGAGTGATCGACCACGAACATATTGGAACGACTTGAAAAAAAATTGACACAGGAAGGGTATTTGAAGTGTCCGAAAAAATCGGACGGTTAAAAATAACTGATTCGAACTCTGCCGCCGGAGGAATCTCTAATTGCGCATTTTATGGCTTATGAGGTAACGATTTATGGAAACAATAAGAACCCATCTGTTAGACGCATCTGCTCTTGTGAAACTTGTCGTAGATGAAGTTGGTAGCGAAAAGATTAGAAAATATTTTGCGGATAAATCTGTTTTCTGGACAACTTCCCTATGTTTTGTTGAGGCATTAGGTGTTCTGAAAGTTAAACATTTATACAGAAAAGAGATAACAGCAGAAAAATACCTATCTTCCTCAGAAGAGCTTATCGCCCACTTTAGAAATGGATCGATATCCATTGAAGAGATTGATATTACGCAAATATCTACTTTTAATGAGGTAGAGAAAATGTCAAAATCTTATTCATTAGATTTAGCGGATGCTTTTCAAATTATTACGATGAAGACAGGATTTCCTTCAGGTCTTCATGGGGATTCAAAAACCATATTTATTACCTGTGACTCAGATTTAGCCAAAGCCGCTGTTAATGAAGGACTGCGTGTCTGGGATTGCATGAGTGAAGATGCTCCTTAAAATTTTTGGTGGCACAGGGTGAAGGGGAAATTAGAATAATAGACAATAATGTCCCACTGGCTCATACAATCTTTTGAAAGATGCCCGATTTAAATCGGGCTTACACAGATAAGCCAAATCTGCAACCGTTAGTTGCAGAAATCAGCTGGTCCAAATATATCGTCCACACGACCAACCTTTTTTAAAAGGTTTAGGGCCAGCTTGTCTTATGTTCATAATCTTGTTTTTGGAATTGGAAATTTAATCTGGTGCGCTAATCCCGTGAATCATCTCGTTAGATATTTCCTCCCCTCGCAAGTACGCGGCGTATATCGCTTTGACGAGACATTCAGTCAGATTGATGGCGCGTCATACGATCTGTTTGCCGAGAACAAGCTTCGGTTTCTACCATGCTCTCTGATTGAACCAATCCGACGCTGTGTGAATTTGGATGAGGCCTTCGCTTCGGTCAGCAAGCAACTTTTGCTGGACGAGAATCCAAAAGATATCAATTCACGACGCGCCAATACCTTTTTCGGCAGCCATTCATATTTCCAAAACGCCCTTGAAGGTGAAGGTGCCATTAAGGGCGCGGATAATTTTCTCGAAATCCAGTTTGTTAAAAAAATACTTGCCCCGCTCTTAAACGAGGATGGGTTGGCCTCTGTTCAGCCACAAAAACGGATCGGGCCTTATTACGTTGACTTTGCCTTTGGCAGTCCGGCCAAGCTTGCTTTGGAAGTCGACGGCTTTGGGAAATTCAACCATCGGAATGATCTTGATAAATTTATTGAACGTCAGAACTTCATTACCTGCCAGGGCTGGAAGATAATTCGATTCACCTACGGGCAGATCATGCATGCCACCTCAGCAACCTTGCGGGTATTGCATGACGTATTAACTGCCGACCAGCACAGTAATAGGTTTCTTATTCCTGGGCTTGTCCAACCCCAACTGAACTTATTTGATGCTTTCCGTCTGCAGGGCCATACGGGACCAAATGTCTTTGATCTCGTCAACGGTTTCTATCACGTTCAAGACTGGTTTGCAGAGTTTGCCATTGAAAATTCAGCCTCCGAGGTGGCACTGCGGGATGAGTTTGGCTATAAGTTTCCTCTTGTCGGCCTTGCCCTCAGTTCTCTGTATCATTTCCTCGATACCGTGGCCGCAGTAGTTGATGTGAAATTTGATCTGCCGACCGTCAAGGTAAGCGTGCCGGCTATGGCTAATACATGGCGGGTCTACCTCCATCCTTCCATTACCGTTACCGCCACCCGCCAACGGCAATTGATGGAAAAAAGCGTCGATCCTCTTGTCATCCAAAACTCTTCAGCTTCTCTTCCCACCCCATTGCGTAGTGAAGACTCAATTTCATTCAGGAGCGGTTTGACACTTGAAGAAATCCATCAACGTCTTGGCTACATTACTCGTGAGGTCTTTGGCTATAGTTCTGGCACAAACCGTTTTCAGGATAAGGTGCTGCAGCGAATCTTTGACGGTAAGGAGACCATTGGTATATCCACAACCGGTAGTGGTAAGTCGTTCTGTTTCTGGCTGCCGGCTTTGCTTAAACCAGGATTGACCATTGTCATTGCCCCGTTGAGATCCCTGATGCGTGATCAGCGCCTGACCTTGTTAAATTATGGCATCACCTCAATGGAATTTATTAACTCCGATATCGACGTCATTGAGCAACGACGGTACATGGAAGAGGTAAAGCTGGGCTATTTGCGCATGCTCTATATTTCCCCGGAGCGGTTGCGCATCAAGAAATTTGTTGAGGAGCTGGAAGAGCTGCAGGAGTTTGTTCCTATCAATATCCTTGCCGTTGATGAGGCCCATTGTATTTCGGAATGGGGGCATGATTTCAGGCCATCCTATTTGAAATTGCCGACCATGCGAATGACCCTGGCCGCAAGGAATCCAGAATTTCGGCTTGTTGCTCTGACCGCAACGGCAGGGCAAGAGGTCGAAAAAGATATGCGCAATATCCTTAAGCTGGCCGATACCGATGTCGTGCGTGAGCCGATGGCCGACCGTGAGCGTTTTAGTTATCAAATTGTCCCGGTCTCCGATGGCGCCAGCAAGACTGTAGCCTTCCGCAAAATTTTACAGGATGATTTAGCCACTGCACTGAAGCAAAAATCATTGTCTGTTCTGCTTACCCAACGCAATAGCCGAAATGAGAAGGCGGTTGGCATTGTATTTTGTATCTATGCTGATCCGCATGGCAAAACCACAGTCAAGGATGGAACAACTCACTACCTGTTTGAAACTATGGGCATTCTGGAATCAGACAAGGTTTTTGAGTCACGAAGGGGAAGATATCCAAAATACGATCTTGGTGCTTTTTCTGTCGGCAAAGTACGCGCTTTTTCTAGTAAACCACCGACGTTGTGCCCACTATGCCATTCGTATGAGTACACCAGCCTCCGTAAGATTGCTGTGGGCACGGATGATGATAATGAAGATGAAAATGAATCTACCACCACGGCGGTTGGTCTGAAAGCCTGCCTGCGGTGTGAGCGCGGATTTTCCGTTGACAAAGCGTTATCTCCACCAGGCTGGGAGAAGCTTATTAAGGTCAACCAAAATGATTTCAAGCACAGCCGTTTCGACATCCTTGTCGCCACCAAAGGTTTCGGTATGGGGATTGACAAGAGCAGCGTTCGCTTTGTTATCCACACCTCGTTCTCATCTGGCATTGAGTCATGGTACCAAGAAGTCGGGCGGGCCGGACGCGATAACGAAAGGGCGCATATTGTGTTACTGGTTGACCCTCCCAACGATACATGCCTCAGTGAACTGAAAAACACAGCAGGCCTCAAGCGGCCCCAATGTAGCTGGACAAGAGGCTGTAACCATGGTCGGAATTCCATCTGCGATTATGGCAAGCAACATCTTTTTATCTCCCGGAGTTATCCTGGAGCCGAGTCAGATGCCATCTACGCCCTTCGTATGTTGGACAAACTGCTGGCCGCCCATGTTCAAACCGGTGAAAATCCGATCCCCATTCGTTTTAATTATACTGATGATATCAGTCGCCCTGAGCTTGCCTTGTACCGGTTACTTTCATTGGGGCTGGTTGAAGACTATACGGTTGACTATGGAATGTCACCCCGTTTTGAGGTAATTCTTAGTCTTGACGGCCTGCCTGTCAGCTTTGAAGAGGTAGAGTCCCAGGAAAGCCTGATGCAGATCAGTTTAGAAGCTTATATGAGCCACTGGGAAGATGTCGGCAAGAAGGCATTAAGTTTGGCCGGGGTTCGTGAGAAATATAAGCCATTGACCGATTTTGCCACAAGAACCAATAGGTTCATAATTTTTCCACATCTCGATACTTCATCTATACAGTACGCATTCTTCGATACCGTGTATGAACACCTACTCCTGCTTCTTGATCATACTTATAAGGATGTTATCACCATGCGGTATGATATGCTGTGGAACCTCTGCCGCGTGGTTAACAGTGCGAAGGAAAAGAAATGTCAGCGGGTTAGGATATTGCCCTATTTTGAGGGCGAGAAGTGGGGCGTCCCGGCCTACCGCTGTGGCTGCTGCAATTTTTGCTCACCGGAGCTTGATTTTCTTGACCGGGTCAGGCCGAGGCCACAAAATCCGAGCGTTGATGCAAGCATGATTGAGCTTAACAAGTTGCTGTTGCGGAGTAATACCTTGGATATTGCGAAACTCCGACAGCTCTGTGAGGAGTTTCAAGACTACCCGGACGAAACTTATACAAAAGGCCGAAGAGAGTTGGAGGGGAATCCCCATAATCTTCCGGCGTTGTACCTGACGCGAGAATTTTCACCTCCTGCCGAGCTTGGTGCCAACACAAAACGATTTTTGCGGACAGCCAACGAACGTATGATTCCCCTTACGCAAATGATGGAGTTGTACAAAACTTCAAACCAACAATTGCAATCCGAACTTTTGTTGATATTAAATGACCAGGATACGACCTGTGACAGCCCGGAAGGATGGGATTTTTTGGCCGAAGAGGCGCAACATCCCCAACATTATGGGAACACCCAGGTTGCGATCCTGCGTGACTGTCTTGAGTTTTTTATGCTTGTCGAGGAACTCCCACCCGACACAGAACGTCTCCGAAAGAAGGCTCTTATGATGGAGGAAATGATCAATGCCTGAAATTACCAGTCGAGACCAAGTCCAGGCAAAGCTCCAGGAGTTTGACGAGCGCCTGGATGGCGCGCTTGCCGCCACAAAAATCATAGTGCGTTTCCAGGAAGACGTCGCGAAATTCGTGGAGTCCATCCAGGAGACCCAGGAGGTTAGTAGTGAAATACAGTGGCGTCTTCAGCATATTCAGGAAGAATGGGAAGAGCTGAAAGCGGGCATCTCTGAGACAATGGAACATACCGAGGAGTCGCAGCAGAAACTACTGGAGCGCTTCGATCAGACAAAAGCAGCCCTTGAAATGCGTTTCAACGAGGCAGCACAAAAACTTCACCAAGGCAACAAAGAATCTTGATCAGAACATTCGCAGTTTGTTGAGGCATCCCGTGCGCATGCGGAGAAGGCCATTAAGGAGAGTGATGTTGTTCTCGATTTGGTTTCCCAGGCAGAACAATTACTGACGACAATCGAGAAAGACCTCCATACTACCATTAACAGCAAACTGGTCCAGATTGAGGAAGTTGTTGTCTCACGGCTTGACACAATTGCTAACGATTGGGAAGAAAAGCGGCAAGAAATTTCTTCTGATTTCGAAAAGTTATCTCAGGAATTATCTTCTGTAAAAGAAAGCCTCAACGCTGAAATTGATGGAAGGCTGACCAAGACCGAAGCTCTGACGGATAAACGGTTAGGTGGAATTGAGAAGGAGTGGCAAGAACAAGTTGGCAGTTTGAAGCAAGGTTTGGATGAAGAATTGGTCTCCTTTAGGGTGGAAGTCAAGAATGATCTCATTGCTCACCAGCAGGGGGTCGAACGACAGATAACTGAATTTCTTGCCAAACAGAATATGTTAATTCAAAACTTAACACAGCAAATAGACGGGTTTCAACGTGCCACCCAAACCTTGGCCTCTGAACAGCAAACGATGAACCAAAAAATCGGCACTCTGCAAGTGGCAGCAAGTAAAATTCCGGTACAAGAGGCAGAAATCGGGACTTTGCAAAAAGAAATGCAGGCTCAAGGCACGAGATTAGGACAAATTATAAATCGATTGCAAGGGGTTAGGTTTATCGGTGGCGTTTTTAAGGGGTTGTGAGAGTCATTGACTGTGACCTTCCGTTCTAGCCAGCTAATCAGGGGGGAGGGAATCCACCGGGGATTTCAAGAAAGTCAACTACTTGAATTAATAGCAAAAACATTAGTATTGGCACCTAAAACAAGTCAATCGTTCTTGACAGAACGAGTTGTAAATTAAGGAGGAAAACCAATGACCGAACATGATCCCATATTAAAAATTCGCTTCGACGGCGAAGCGGTCGGCCCCGGCAAGATTCCCGTGGCGCACCTGTTAAGGTTCCTCGTTAGTTTTAATAAGGCGTTGCAGCGGACAGGGCGAGTCCTTGCGGGTGAGAGCGATAGCGCGCGCCGGGGGCCGCAGCTCCGTAGCATCAAGGATGAAGTAGCGTTTGATCTGGTGCTATTAACGCATGGCAGTCCGGCGGCGGTCCTCGGATTCGAGAAGCGGCAGACGCAACCTTCATTGCCGGGCATGGACTTTGGCTTGGAAATCCTGGAAAAGGCGCTAGGAGGTTTAACGGTCACGCAAGAAACCAACGGGGCTATGCCGGCGGGATACGACGCAGGCGTGTTGATGGCCTGGCGGGACGCGGGCGTTCTGTTCCGACAGGGGGTTAGTTCTATCCAGTTTACCCTCAATCACCGCGACAGTCCGGTGACGACATTGTTTACGCCGGATGGTTTCGCGCGGATTCAGGAACGAATCAAGGGGCCGCTTATTAACATCAGAACCATTGAGGGGCGGCTGTTGATGGCTGATTTTAAGGAACATGGTACCCGGTGCCGGGTCCATCCTGCCGTCGGTGAACCAGTGCTTTGTCTCTTCGACGAGGAGCAGAAGGATGAAGTTCTGGAAGACATTCTTCAGTATGTACGCATCGTGGGCGAGGCGAAGGAGGATCCTGTGACCGGGAAGATCGCGAGTATCAAAATTCATGACATTGAGCGGTTGGAGGACCATGAAGGCGAGGCCACCGATCTCCTACCGCAAGGCACGCCGATCTCACGGGATTTTTGGGAGTCGCCGACGCTCGCCGAACTGGCACTTTCCCAAAATGTGAATCCGATGGCGGATGTGCGGGCTTTATTCGGTACTTGGCCTGGAGAAGTGGACGATGGCTTCGAGGCGGCGGTTGACGAGCTGCGCCATCGAAATGTGGTGGGGAGCGGTGTGTCATGAGTGACGCCAAGATCATCCTTGATACGTGTATCGTCTCTTATCTGATGAGAGGTGGTCCTTTGGCCGAAGCATATACGCCTCACGTTCAAGGGCGACTGCTCGCCATTTCTTTTATCACCGTCGGTGAGATGTATTTTGGCGCTGAGAAAGCAGGTTGGGGTGAGAAGAAGCGTAAAATACTGGAAACGACACTACGAAATTTTGTTGTGATTCCCTATGACCATGAAATTGCCCGATGTTATGGACGGCTTGTTGCAGAGCGTGCGCGAGGCGGAACCCCTATTTCATTCAATGACGCCTGGATCGCCGCCTGTGTCGTTCGGCATGGCGTGCCGCTGGTCACCCATAACGCGAAGGATTTCATGAATATTTCATCACTCCAAATTATTACCGAAACGGCTTAGAAATATGGGTACGTGAGTCGGCGATGAAGATGATACATAAAGAAGTTGCATACAACCTGCTCCGTCTTTTGGAAACACCTGGTCTGGGTGTGGTGAAAACCAACTCGATTATTAGGGAACTCCGGGACGCTGGTGCAAAAACAACTTGCGTAAATCATTGGCTGCTGAAATATACCCATCCCGCAGACCTGTCCTGACTTTAAAGGAAAATGGGGATACTTATAAGCGCCTGCCGGATTCTCAGCCAGAATTCCCCCGGAAAAGCAGTGTGCAGTCCTTATGGATGTCCTTGAAAAGGCAAAATTTGAAGGGGAATATACGAGAGGTTTTGGGAAAAATGCTTCCAGTGAGGTGTAACAGATGAGTTCCGCCAGAAAATTGGTAGTGCTGGTCTCTTCCACAGTATACGGTATCGAAGAGCTTCTGGACCGCATATATACCCTGCTGACCGCCTTTGATTATGAGGTATGGATGTCGCATAAGGGAACCATGCCGGTTTTTTCGAACCGGTCTGCCTTTGATAACTGCATCAAGGCGGTTGAAAAGTGTGATCTGTTTCTGGGATTGATCACCCCTTATTATGGAAGCGGCGTTGAGCCGGGGAATATTTCCATCACCCACCAGGAACTCCTCAAGGCTATTGAATTGAAAAAGCCCCGCTGGCTGCTGGCCCACGATCAGGTTGTCTTCGCTCGTAAGTTCCTTGGCGATCTTGGTTACAAAGACAGCGATGGCCGCGGCAGCCTGAAACTCAAAACTAAGGCGACATCCATCAGTGACTTGCGGGTAATCGACGTCTACGAGGAGGCCATCCGCCAGAGCGAACCATTGCGAGACCGAAAAGGAAATTGGGTCCAGAAGTTCCAGTCATATGAGGACGCCTTCCTGTTTGCCACCGCGCAATTCTCGAGATATCAGGAAGTAGAGGCATTCATTCACGAAAACCTGTCTGATCCAGCTAAAATCAGCAGCATGACCAGGCAGAAAGGAGGGCGTGGTGAATAAGGAGGATTTGCGGGATATGCTCTTGTTGGGCGAAGGTCAGAACGTGGAGTTTAAGGCCGGTTGCGGATTGGATGCCATTGGCCGCCAGGTGTGTGCGTTTCTCAATTCCGGGGGCGGCGTTGTCGTGTGCGGGGCTAGCGATACCGGCCAAGTGGATGGTGTCGGTCCGAAATGCAATGTGCCCGCTATTGAACGGAAACTTAGCCTCAATATATCTCCTAAGGTCCTGGTTGCCACGGAGATTTATGAGATAGCAGGCAAGCAGGTGCTTGTCCTAGAAGTGCCGGCCGGCAAGGACATTCCGTATGCATTTAACAACCGGATCTTTGTCCGGGCCGGGGGCCAGACACTTCCGGCAGATATTGAGACGATCCGGGAAATGGTACTGAAACGCCAGGAGGAGCCTGAGCGCTGGGAACGGCGCTTTTCCGTTGCCGATTCGGAATCCGATCTGGATAGTGATGAAATAGTCGTCCTTGTGGATGAAGTAAATAATAAAATGGCTCGGGTGCAATTCCGCAATGGCAACGACGCCTTAATGGTTCTGGAGGATTTAGGGCTGGCAAAATATGGCCGCCTGACCAACGGCGGCGATGTCCTTTTTGGAAAAAATCCAGCCCTTCGCCATCCCCAGGCCCGGGTGCGCGCGGTATGTTTTTCTTCTGATCAAACCGATGAAACATACAAGGACATGCAATCCTACGAGGGGCCATTGGTTTCCGTCTTTAAGCAGGTTTACGCCTTTATTTTGCGAAATACGCCAACACGTGCTCAATTCGGCAAAAATGCACTGTTTAGAAGCGATGAACCTCTATATCCGCCCCAAGCGGTGAGAGAGGGTTTAATCAATGCTTTTTCCCATCGGGACTATGCCGACTTCTCCGGTGGCATAGCGGTCCATGTGTATCCGCGCCGTCTGGAAATCTGGAATTCCGGCAGCCTGCCGGAGGGGGTCACGGTAGATAAATTGCTCACCGGCCATATTTCGGTACTGCGTAATCCGGACATCTCGCATGTTCTGTATCTACGGGGGTTGATGGAGAAATTTGGCCGCGGGAGCATGATGATCCAGAAAGCCTGCCTCGAACGTAAATTGCCCAAGCCTGTCTGGCGCTCGGAAACCGGCCATGGTGGGACATTGACCTTTTTTGCCGGGGAAGTCACCGGGGAAGTCACCGGGGAAGTCACCGGGGAAGTCACCGGGGAAGTCGAGCGGCTTCTTCAAGTGATGAAAGGGGCAATGAAACGAGTTGAGATTCAACAGGCCCTGGGACTCAAGCACGAAGAGCATTTCCGAAAGGCCTACCTTTTGCCAGCTCTGGGTACGGGCTTGATTGAGATGACCATACCGGATAAGCCCAGGAGCCGGATGCAAAAATATCGG
>MGTA01000002.1:0-3502 GCA_001799225.1 Deltaproteobacteria bacterium RIFOXYD12_FULL_50_9 | reverse complement strand
GAAATAGGGAAAAAATTCCTTAAGGCTGAAATCTAGGTGCTCCGAAGAGCCAGTCGTCAGCCGGTTTTTGCGGTTCCTGGAGAGCCAGTGAAAAAGGTTTGGCGACAGCCCATGACTGCGCGGATTAGCTTGCCAAGTGCAGGATAAATATATGAACATGAACAGGTTTGATTAACCTGGAAAATAGGACGTGGTATTCAAAACAGATGTATTCATGGGGTAGTCGGGGGGGAGTTAGCATTGGCAATTAAATGATACCATCAAACAAACTTAACTATGTCACGTAAGCTGTTCATACTCACCGGCTATTGATGGCAAACAGCCTGAATCTAGGTGTTTGGGTGCTGGTTAAGGAAAAATTTATTGCTAAAAGGCCAAGACAAGACAAGGATTAGCTAGAAAATAATAGCAATAAACAGAAACAACATGTTGTTATTTCAGTATATTTTTAAGCTATCCATGATTTGTCTTTAGCGGATTGATTCTGGATTTTGGGGTCAGAGGCACATCCTTATAAAAAGATATACAACTTGTATTTATGGGTTGCGGGCCAGATTGCCCAGCAGGAATTGCAGAATTGCCATGACCGCAATGGTTGCGGTTTCGGCCCGCAGGATGCGTTTGCCAAGGGTAACCGGGATAAAACCGGCGATTTTTGCTTTTTCAATCTCGGTCGGGCTGAAACCGCCTTCCGGTCCGATCAGGGCCAGAACTTGACATGGCAAGGCCGGCGGTTCACCTGCTGGAGAGTGAAAAATGGTTTGCAAAGTTTGGTGCTCCTCCTTTTCCCAGAAAATTAATTTGATCTGGCTCGCCTCTCCCAGGCGAAGCAGTTCTTCAAAACCTGTCAGTTGTGGACAAAACATGGGGACGGGCCGGCCGCACTGTTTGCAGGCCTCCAGAATTATTCTGTCCCAGCGTTCCTCTTTGTGGATCTTTATATCTTGCCGGGAGCAGTGATCGGCGCGAAAGGGCTGCAGGGTATGGACCCCGAGTTCGGTGGCCTTCTGGACAATCAGATCCATCTTTTTGCCGGTGAGCAGAGCCTGGCCGATAACAAGGCGGATAGCTGGGCTCTCCTCTCTATTCTTTGCAAGAATGCGCGTCTGAATTTCGTCTTTGTCAAGAGATTCTATGACGCATAAGAACGTATTGCCCGTGCCGTCCATTAGTTCGATGTGATCGCCAGGCTGCAGGCGGAGAACGTTTTTCAGATGATGCACCTCAGGGCCTGCAAGAATAGCGCTGGACTCCCTGATTTGTCCCGGTTCAATAAAAAAACGGCGTATTGAGTGTTGGGGGGTCTTATCTTTTAAGTGTGAATCGGCCGGCAAACCACTCCTCCTGATAACGTGAGTCGTTGACTGAGAGACCGATAGCCGCGAGCTCCAGGCAGATGTTCTTCTCCTGCTCTCCCTGCAAAATGCCGGATAGTATCAGGTTGCCGGCAATATTAAGGGAGCGTTTGAGTAAGGGAGCTAGCTCGATAATGGTGTCGTGGGTTATATTGGCGATCACCAGATCGAATGTTTCATTAATGGCGGCCAGATCCTTAGCACTTGCCGTCGCAATGGCATCGAGATTGTTGCGGGAAATATTGCCCTGAGCTGCGGCCACCGCATCCGGATCATTGTCAATTGCGATAACCTGTCCGGCTCCGAATAGGACGCAGGCCATAGCCAGGATGCCGGTGCCGGTGCCGACATCAAGGACACTCTGGGGTTGGGGCAATGGCCCTTGGTAGAGTTGGTCAATTATTTCAAGTGCAAGACAGGTGCTGGCGTGCAGGCCGGTACCGAAAGCCATGCCCGGATCAATTTCAAGAACTGCGTCGTCCGGTTCCGGTGTATACTCTTCCCAGGAGGGCTTGACTACCAGGCGGCTGGTAATTTTTGTAGGTTTAAAATATTTTTTCCAGGTTATTCCCCAGTCTTCTTCAATAACAGGTTCGGTATGGACATCGAGAGTCGACCATTGCGGGTAGCTTTTTTGCATAGAACCAAGATAGTCACGAATTTGGCGAAGTAGATCAGCGGTGTTATCATTTGTTGGCAGATAGCCGATGATTTTTTCTAAAGGCTGGTCATTCGGTTGTGCTGTATCGGATATCAGTTCAACACCACTGTCGCTGAGTTCGGCAAGAAAGGCTGCAGCTGATTCAGCAAGGGAATTCGGTACGGAAAAAAAGACTTTTAACCAGGTTCTGGGGGGACGATGGGAGAACGTTGATGTTGTCATATGCAATTATATTGTTAGAGTGAAAACTCGTTGTTGAATTTATGGTAAATATAGATGAGGAATGGTAGCAGTCTTATGAGTTCTGAGCAAGCGGAAAAGGAAGTCGTTCGGCAAGAAGGCCATAGCAGTCGAATGGGAAAAATATTTTGACTATAGGTGGAAATTATGGATGAGTCGGCATTGCGTAATCTCCTGGAGCGTCTGCGCAGCGGGGAGTGCATGGTTGATGAGGCATTGGCAATGCTCAAACATTGGCCGGCCGAGAGCCTTGATTTTGCTTGTTTGGACCATCAGCGGCGTCTTCGCACCGGGGTTCCGGAGGTGGTTTTTGGTGAAAACAAGTCGGCTGAGCAGATTGCTGTGATCATGAGACGGATGTTGAATCACTCCTCTGTGGTACTGGCGACCAGGATCACTCCTGAAAAAGCCTCCTTGGTGTGTCGGGAGTTGCCGGAATTGGTCTATCATCTTGAGGCAAGAATGTTGACTACCGCGCTGCCAAACATTGACGATTGTAAAAGGCGCGGGGAAATTCTGGTAATATCCGCCGGAACTTCTGATATCCCGGTGGCTGAGGAGGCATATGTGACAGCCATCAGTCTTGGTAATCAGGTAAAGAAACTCTATGATGTCGGGGTTGCCGGGATTCACAGATTGTTTGCCGAGCGTGCGATGCTTAAGCAGGCTACTGTTCTTATCGTGGTAGCGGGGATGGAGGGAGCCTTGCCCAGCGTGATTGGTGGAATGGTAGACAAGCCACTCATCGCCGTGCCGACCAGCGTTGGATATGGTACAGGCTTAGGCGGTGTTGCCGCTCTCCTCGGAATGCTGAACAGTTGTGTTCCTGGTGTAATGGTTGTCAATATTGATAACGGTTTCGGTGCAGCCTGCGCAGCCTCTTCTATTAATCGTGTTTGACTAACTTGCATGCATCTCGTCCTGTTTCCGTCTTTTGTAGTGAGATCGCCAAAATATATTGTCCAAAAGCCAAGTATCCTGTTGACAAGCATCCCGACATATATTACTTTGGCGCCTTCTCGGACACGGGAGGCTGAAATGAGTCGGGCAGGTTTAAAGAAAAGATGTGCTTGACAAGGAGAGGCTGAGCGGTAAGAATAGAGGTTTGGGCCGGACTCATTTATGGTGGGTTAGGGAGCAGTAAGCAGCGATCATTGAGAACTGAATAGCCGAAGTGAAATGGACTAAGAATAAGACCTGGGGCAACTCAGGAGTAGGAATATAAAGGATTAAACTGGAGAGTTTG
>MGTA01000001.1:7576-20341 GCA_001799225.1 Deltaproteobacteria bacterium RIFOXYD12_FULL_50_9 | reverse complement strand
TCAGGCAGAAGACCCGCTATTCGGTGGTATTCCAGACCGAAGAGCTGGTGAAACGGGCCGTTGAAAAAATTAGTAAAATGGCGGCGATTAAGAAGGTGGAGATTGAGATCACCAAGCGCGATTTGGAGATCAAGCAGTCTGGACTGGAAGGCGGTCAGATTACCATCAATCGAACCTACATTGTCAGCAATAAGCAACCGCTGCCGGACATCTTGGCCTTTCTGTAACGGGAGACGGAATTAACCAGGGGAACGCTGGTCGAGATTCTGGAAAAATCAGAGAAACTGCCCGAGTTCAGTATCAACCCGATGGCCTTCATGACCGAAGTCGCCAAACTGATTAACCGGGCCTTGCATGAACTGATCATCGACGGCATCAAATACGAACCCATAGCAGGCCAGTTCTATGAAATGCGCCTCTTTGAAGAGAAGGAGATCGAGGAGTATCTGACCCGGATGTATCATGTGCAGAGCAAGGATTCCCGTACCCCGTATGATTATATCGTCTATGAATCGGACACCGAACATAAAGTGGCAGAGCGCCTGGACACCGATGAACGAAGGATGCGGTGAGTATTCATGATGTCTTACAGGCGTAAAGGGTGAGACGAGAACATCCATTTCAAACCACGAGCGGACGTTTATCACCGATGGTGGCAACGCAGTACAAGGGCATAAATACAAGCTTCTGCTCAGGTAATTTTTTGTATGTACCGCTATAAAGCACCAATCCATTCGGACAATTGGGATATTTTTCCAGCATTAGTTGCAGGCTTCGCAAACTCCCTCCTGAACCGGACTTTACCTCTATGGGGTAAATTTTTCCTTCTCGAACGACGAGGTAGTCTACTTCCGCATTGCTGCCCCGTACTTCTCGCGCCCAATAGAACAATTCCGAACTATGCCATGCCAAAAGCTCCTGAGCAACAAATTGCTCTGCGAGCTTGCCACGATACATCGCCAGAAGATTTTCCTGCTGCAATTCCAATTCCGCGGGCACCTGACAAAGCCGTTGCAGAAGCCCGATGTCCAACATGGCTGCCTTGAATTTCTTCTGATTGGCTGTTGCTCCCAACGGTAAACCGGATGGGTCACAGGACGGAATTTTATGAATTACCTTTGCTTTAACCAGCAGGTCCAAGGCCTTGCGATTAGTCAGGCCGGAATGCCCCTGATCCAGTCGGACATATTTCAACTGCTCGCCGGCGTTCCGGGCT
Source organism: Deltaproteobacteria bacterium RIFOXYD12_FULL_50_9 (assembly GCA_001799225.1). Classification (GTDB taxonomy): domain Bacteria; phylum Desulfobacterota; class Desulfobulbia; order Desulfobulbales; family CALZHT01; genus XYD12-FULL-50-9. Next base: position 19,125 of record MGTA01000001.1, on the reverse strand, counting down.
ACATTCAAAAAGACCGCATCAAGGCACATCGTGTCAATGCGTGGTCGATATTTGGAGAAGTCATCGCGATAGGAGTCAAGAATTTCCGACTGAACCCGGAATGTTTCAACCATCGAACCGGAGTCGCGATAGGTCTTGATACACTCCGGCATGCCACCCACAAAAAAATAACCCCGCAGTTCACTTAGAATCATTTGCTGAATAGGATCGGCAACATTTTCGGGCGGGGTGAGCGTATATTCGGCCATTGGTTCTTTGCCCATGGCCAGAAGATATTCATAGAATGTCATCGGATGCATATGCAGATATTGCACTCGACCAACCGGGATGGCAATATCGCCAAAGGCAAACTCCAACAACGAACCGGCGGCAACAACATGAAGTTCCGGCATCTGCTCGTAAAAATAACGCAAAGCCATGATTGCCCGTGGGCAGGCCTGGATTTCATCAAAAAAAAGCAGCGTCCGACCGGAGGTGATTCGACCGGCAGCCAACTCCAGATAGTTAAGTATGGTACGGGGTTCAAGAGACCCGGAAAAGTGAACGTGCAGATCGCGGCGTTTTTCGAGATCAATTTTGACAAAGTTGTCAAATTGCTTTGCCAGCACATTATCGACCAGCCAGGTTTTCCCTACCTGGCGCGCGCCACGAATAATCAGCGGTTTACGACGTGGGGAATCCTTCCAGTCAATTATTTGTTTTTCTGCCAGTCTCTTCATGAAGGCAATCTTCTTTCGTGAAACGCCAGGTTGTGATATTTAGAACTGTAAAATGATATTCTATCTTTGAAATATAGAAAGTCAAGGATGTTTGCAAATTAACAATGCAGAAAATCAATGATGTTTGTTAAAAATATGAAAATGGGTTAAAAAGTATTTGTCTCCTAAAAACAATAATGACTAAGATGACCAGGAGAAACTATGATTCGAGAAGAGATAAGTATCGCAGATGCAAAAATTCACTTTTCAGAGCTGATAAATAAGGTAGTTTATGGCCATGAAGAGATAGTGATTACCAAAAGAGGCAAACCAGTGGCTGTTATTTCTGCCCCAGAAACAAAATCAGCCGGCCTTGCATCAGCACAGGGATGGCTCGAAGAAAACGATATTTTTTTCAAGGAGATGGAACAAATATCAGAGGATAGACATCTAAAAAAACTTAGGGTATCAGTGCCGGAGCAAAACTGACATGTATCTTTTTGATACCAATATTATGAGTGAAGTCATAAAGAAAAAACCAAATCAGATTACACCTTCAATCTTTCGTACACCTCTTCAAAATTTGAGGCTAACTTTTTAAAGGCATTGAGGACCTGAGGATCGAAGTGTTGAGGCATGGTCCGACCGTCGCCCTCCGTAATTGTCTGGAATGTCGTTTTATGGTCAAAGCCTAATTTGTACGCCCTGACGTTTCTTAAGGCGTCATACTGGTCGGCAATATTCATTATCCGACCTTCAACCGGAATTTGCTCTCCCTTAAGACTGTCAGGATATCCGCTCCCATCCCATCGTTCATGGTGACTGATGGCAATTGAGCTGCCGATTTTCATTCTCGCATGATCTCCGATTATTCTAGCCCCATGGATCGTATGCTGCTGCATGACCTTCCACTCTTGCGGGGTCAGGGCGCCCGGCTTGCGCAAAATTTCCGCAGGGGTATGAATCTTGCCGACATCATGGAGGAGCGCCTGGACCCGCACCGCATTTACGAAGGAATCCGGCATGTTCAACTTTTTCGCCAGCAGGGCACAGTAAAAACCGACCCTTACTATGTGCTTTCCGGTATCTTCATCGTTCAACTCGGAGGCCCTGGCCAGGGCCTGCACGGTATATTCAAAGGCCTCCTCAGTCTCCTTGACCTGTGACGACAAAGACCGGAGAAACAGAGTCTGTATGACTATGCTGTTCAGCACTGCACAGTCATAAGCCGACACCTCCCTGCCGTAGTTGAGAGCGAAGACGCTGAGGTTGTTGCTCATATAGCAAACCATGTTCTTCACGGAGATCAAGTAAGCCCTGAGTTTCTCGACAAAAGGTTGAAACAGGGGGCCGTCCATCATCGCTTCAGTATAAAAACGAAGCCGTGAATCCACCGCTTCCGGCAGTTTTAGCTCCTGAACTATCTGAAAAGGCGTCCGTTCAAGTTTGTCAAAAACAAACTCATAGCGGAACCACTCGTAATTATTTCTATTATTAAGGATGCGGACCAGCACGGTTTCAGGCTTCTCGAACAGATCACTCTTTTGCCTGAGGATCCGGCCGACAATGCTGTCTACCTGCGACATGAGGTCGAACTCAAGCGGATTAAAATTATTGATAATGTCCTCACCGAAGTTGGTAAGGCTGGTAATATTATCATAGGCGCAAATAAGCTTATCGTTAAGTTCCTTCACCTTCAGCAACATCGTAATCCTGGCCAGCACCTCGGCCTGATCAAAAGGCTTTGAGAGAAACTCCTCGGCACCGGCCTCTATCCCTTTGATCCGGTTCTTTTTTGTGGTCAGCGCCGTAATCATAATGACCGGGATATTCCTGTTTTTCTGGTCATCCTTGATCTTCTTGCATACCTCGAAGCCGCCCATTACCGGCATCATGACATCGAGAAGCACCAGATCGACTGTTTGGGTCTTGATCTTCTCCAAGGCCTCTTGCCCATTAGCGGCTGTGACCACTTCGAACCCCCTCGGCACGAGTATGTTTTCAAGAAGTTTGAGATTCGGCTGTTCGTCGTCCACACAGAGGATGATCGGCTTCCTGGCTGTCATGCTCTCACCTCGTTCAAAATATTTTTTACAATTTCCGGGAATTTCCGCGTATCTATCGGCTTTGTTACATAATCGTCGAAACCCGCTTGCAAAGCCGATTCTCTGTCGCCTTTCATGGCGAACGAGGTAACGGCAATCACCTTCAACCTGCTTAAGCCCGGCGTGTTCCGCACTGCCTTTATAACGGCAAAACCATCCATTACCGGCATCTGCAAATCCAGAAGAACGAGGTCAGGGAGTTGCGAGCTCATCATCGCCATAGCGGTCGCACCGTCCGAAGCTTCCAGCACCGCAAAGCCGTGGAAGCTCAATATTTGTCTCATGAGTATCCGATTTTGCTCATTGTCTTCTACAACCAGGATTGTTTGCATAAAGGTCCCTTTCTTCTAACTTCTCTCATCCGACGGCCACTGCCTGAACGGTATGGCGAAGGCAAACTTGCTGCCCTTGCCAAACTCGCTCTCCACCCAAATCCTTCCTCCGTGCAACTCGACGAGCCTCTTCGTGAGCGCCAGTCCGAGCCCTGTACCTTCATATTCTTTTGTGTATGCCATTTGCAGTTGAGTAAATGCACTAAAAAGTCTCGGCAAGTCCTCATTTTTAATTCCGATGCCAGTGTCCGAAACGCTGATTTCAATCTCTCCTGTTTCAATCAATTTCCTTACGACCAGAGACACGGCACCTCCGTCCGGTGTAAACTTTACAGCGTTGCTCAGAAGATTGAACATTATCTGCTTAAGCTTCCTGACATCCGCCTCCATTTCGATATCCACCTCCGGTTGTATCGCCAGGCTCAAGACGATCCCATGCTTCATCGCTTTTTCTCTTTGCATTACCACGGATGCCTCAATCAACTCCTGCAATGAGAACCAGCCGAGTTCCAGTTCCATTTTGCCCGACTCCACCTTGGAGAGGTCTAGAATATCGTTGATCAGGCTGAGCAGGTGTCTGCCGGCGGTAAGGATATACTGAACATCTTCAAGCTGCGATGGATTAAGTGGGCCTATCATTTCGTCCTGCAACACCTCGGAAAACCCGATTATCGAGTTGAGCGGCGTCCGCAGTTCGTGGCTCATGTTGGCGAGAAAATCTGACTTGGCCTGCGTGGCCGCGTCAGCCAGGTTTTTCGCATCCTCAAGTTCCTTTGTCCTGTCCCTGACTTTTTCCTCAAGGGTCAGAGCGTACTCCCTCAACTTTTCTTCAAGCTGTTTGCGCACCCCAATCTCTTTGGTAAGATCAACGGTCCTTCTCTCCACCTTCTGTTCGAGTTCTTCATTGAGGAGTTCCAGTTTTTCCTGGACCTTAACAAGTTCAGTATTTTTTTGGACAGCGTTTTCATAGGTCGATATGAGAAAATCGAGTATCTGTTTTTTTTCTGCAGTAATGAAATATCTCTGGCCTGCAAAATGTATCTCAACTCCTAACTGTGTTTGTAAATTTTCCGGCAATTCACGATTCAAGAGAATGTGTTTGATTCTTGCAAGCAGATGGCCTTCGTCATAAGGTTTGACGATAAAATTATCAGCACCGCATTCAAGACCGCTAATAACATCTGTAGGATCAGAAAGAGAAGTCAGCAGGATAACAGGTGTAGCACTAATATTTGTATCACTTTTTATATGCCTGCAGAGTTCAAACCCGTTCATTCCGGGCATATTGATATCGCTGACAACGAGTTGCGGCTTTAACTCCCTGGCCTTTAAAAGCCCCTCAACTCCATTTTTTGCCACAACCACGGAATAACCTGCAAAAGCGAGCACCCGCCGGAGCTTTTCAGCCTGTATGGCACTATCTTCTGTAATTAAAATTCTTATTTCCGCCTTATTCATGTTTTTTTCTGCTCTAAAAGCTGCCCACCAACATTTAAAATCAGCGGACCTATTTCCTCCAGTGGAGCGATATAGCCGGCGGCGCCCAAAAAAATGGCCTGTTTGGGCATGCCAAAGACGATACTGCTCGCCTCATCCTGTGCGATAGTAATTCCGCCGGCCTGCTTAATAGCCAGTAAACCTTCAGCTCCGTCTTTCCCCATCCCGGTCAAAAGGATACCAAAGGCGGAATTTCCATAGTATCCGGCTATAGCCTTCATGGTAATAGTGATAGAAGGACGATGACCATCATAAGGCGGTTCGGATGACAAGACAAACCTGCCCGTACCGTCCAGATTCAAATGCGTCATTTCTTTTGGAAAATATATATTCCCCGGCCGGGGAATATCACCTGACTTTGCTATCTCGACCTTCATCCTGCACTGGCCGAAAAGCCATTCAATAAAACCTTGTAAGAAACCATCACTGATATGTTGAACACAGATGATCGGCAAGGGAAAATCAGCCGGCAGGTTAGTCAGTATTGTCTGAAGAGCCAGAGGACCGCCGGTTGAGGCGCCTATAACGATAATCCGGATTTTGGATTTTGGATTTTGGACTTTGGATTTATACTCTTTTATATTCGAAATTCCAGCTCCAGATACTGAATCAGGCCTGATTTTTCTGAATACCTGGACTCCGGCAAGTATCTTTATCTTCATTATCAACTCAGAGGCTACTCGCTCACCATCAGGCCCAGAACTTGCGTTTGGCTTTAGAAACATATCCACAGCGCCTGCCTCAATAACTTTAAAGGCATTAATAGAGCCTTCCAGAGCGGAAACGCTCACCAGCAGTATCGGCAGAGGATGCCTAGCCATCACCTCTTTGGTAAACTCAAGGCCGTCCATCACCGGCATATGAAGGTCTGTACAGATAACATCCGGTTTTACCTGTGGAATAAGGCTTAAAGCTTCCCTGCCATTCCCGGCTGTACCAACAACCTCTATCATAGGTGACTTTGCCAGTATCCTTTTAAGAATTGTGATGGCGACCGGCGAATCATCGACCAGCAGAACCTTAATCATATCAACCTCCCGAGTGTATCCAGCAGAATCTTCTGATCAAAGGAGTGCTTAGTTATATAGGCGTTTGCACCTGCTTCCAGACCTCGTTTCCTGTCCTCATCGGATGCCAGTGAGGTCACAAGTATAACCGGCATCTCCTTATATTTTTTATTCTGTCGAATTTTTTCAGCCAAATCCAGTCCGGACATATTCGGCATCATGACGTCAGATACAAGGGCATCAAAATGACGATCTTCAAGCTTGTTGTAGGCATCAAGCCCATCTACTGCGACAGCCACGTCATATCCCGCCCCTTCGAGGATACGTTTCATCTGGGTTCGCACGGTAATGCTGTCTTCGGCCACCAGAATGCTTTTCCTGGTTTCCGCCGCTTCGACCGGCTCCTCTGCCGCGTTCAGAGTATTTTTCTTGCTTGCCGACTTTATCAGGTCGTCAGGGTTTAAAACCATGCAAACCTCGCCGGAACCGAGAATTGTCGAGCCTGATATATTCCGGGCCCGCTTCAATATGCTGCTATATTGTTTAAGCACTACATCCTGTTCATCGAGGAGTTCATCAACAAATAGACCGAGTTTGTCAGCGCCTGTGGAGATAATAATGCAAAAAATAGATGCTGATTGCAGGATGTGACCTGTAAAACCCGGGTTCGCTCCTCTTAATTCGAGGAGGTCGGCAAGATCGGCCACAGGGATAGGCAGTTTTTCAAATACTATTGTCTTCCGTCCTCCGATGGTGAATATTTTATGGCGGTTTATGAGACAACTCGTCTGAATATGCTCAACAGGAAGAGCATATTTCATATTGTCAACTGTCACAAGCATCACCCTTGAGGTTGCGAGGGTCAAGGGGAGTTGAATGCTGATGGCGCACCCCATGTCAGGTGAGGATTCAATCCGGATTGTCCCTTTAAGACGTTCGACATTTGCCCGCACAACATCAAGCCCTACCCCCCGACCGGAGACCTCGGAGACAAAAGTACTTGTTGATACTCCCGAAACAAATATCAGCGATTGAGCCTGAGCAGGAGTCATTCCAAAAATTTCATGCTCATTTAGCATTTTCCTTTTCACTGCGGCCCGTTTAATCGCCTCCATGTCAAGCCCCTGCCCGTCGTCGTTAACCTCAATGACTACGTTAGCGGGGGTCTGATAAGCTTTCAAGGTGATCGTACCGGTGCGCGGCTTGTTTTTCCGCGCCCGTTCATCGGGCTTCTCAATCCCGTGGTCAATGGCATTTCTAACCATATGCATCAAAGGGTCTTTAAGTTCTTCGATAATGCGCTTATCTGCGGCGGTCTCCCCGCCTTCGATAACCAACCTGATCTCCTTGGCCTGGTCATTTGCCAGATCGCGAACCATCCTCTGGAACAGATTGAATATCGTTGACATTGGTAGAAGACGAATCCGACCGATAATCTCAAGAAGTTCAGCAGTAATTAAATCAAGTCTTGAACTATCCTCATATAATCCATTTTTTAGAGTGTTGAGCAACAGCCCGAACTTCTCAATTGGCGATTTTTGATTTTTAATTTTTGATTTTTGATTTAAATACTCAGAGTTTCTCAATTCAAAATCTAAAATATTCTTTGAGAGGTTCTCCCATATGGTCAAAATATCATTAATATCCTTTAGTCTCTGAGCGATCCTGAGTTTTGTGACGTTTAACTCTCCTGTCTGCGCCATCAGTTTATCGAGCCTGTTTGTCTCGACACGTATTGTATCTATGCGAAAATCCCCGAAGGCCGTCCCTCTGGGCTCCGAAGTCGGGGCAATGTCTTGCGGTTCTTCGATTTTTGATTTTTGATTTTTAATTTTTGATTTGGCTTCATTGGTTTCTAACCTCTGAACGCTATTCTCCGGTATGTTTTTTAGCCACTCAAGCGCCTGAGAAACAATCACACCGGAAGGTTCACCAGTGACAGCTTCTTTCACCAGGTTTCCCAGCACATCAAGCCCCTTGCATAAGTGGTCAATAACTTCTGCAGATAAAGGAACTGAGCCTTTTCTTGCACTGCCGAGCACATCCTCAATGCGATGAGATACTTTCTCGACGTCGGTCAGTCCAAGCATGCGGGCAGCGCCTTTAAGGCTGTGCGCCTCACGGAAGGCCTCATCAAGCAATACGGCATTCTCCGGCTCTGTTTCAAGGCGCAGAAATCCTTCCTCAAGTCGCTGGATATGTTCAGCACTTTCGATCTTGAACATATTTCTCAGTTCATCATCTTCCAGCATCCTTGCTCCCTGTTTCGCCTTGCCAATCACAATATCTGCTTAAGATTACCCGCTGCCATGTTTAGTTGTTCAATCCCCGTCTTGGTCTGGATTATCCCGGCAGCTGTCTCCCGCACGCCGGTGTTCAGGCCGTTCATAGCCTCGACAATCTGACCTAATGCCATTGCCTGTTGTTTGGTATTCAACAAGACCTGTTGCGCATTCTCATAAACCTTATTCGATGCTTCAGAGAGAGAGTTAAATAACTCGCCGACATTCCCGGCATACCCGGTCACCTCTTCCACCACCTTTGTCCCTTCTTCGGTCCTGAGTATCGTGGCATTGGTCGCCTTCTGGATGTCAGAAATAACCGCATTTGCCTGCTCTGCCGATTTCTTGCTCTCATGGGCAAGCTTCCTTATCTCACTTGCAACTACCGCAAAGCCCTTGCCATGCTCACCCGCACGAGCGGCCTCAACCGCTGCATTAAGCGCCAGCATATTTATCTCGCTGGAGAGGTCTTTGACCATATTGGCCAGATTCCCTATCTGGGCGGTCTGTTCTCCTAATTTTAGGGTTTGATCGGCAATCATGCCTACCTTGGCGCCCAGGTTATTCATGCCTTTAATTGCCTGTTTGACAATCACCGACCCTTCTTCGGTGGTCTGCAAAGCGCTCTGCGCAATCTCTGCTGCAAAGGATGCCTGCTCAGAGGTCTGTCTGGATGATGCACTCAGTTCCTGAATGGTTGTTGTCGTCTCATTGACCATTGAAGCCTGTTGTGAGGCCGTACGTTCATGCTGGGTTACAGTGGCCGCAATCTCAGTTGCGGTTGAGGACATCGCATTAATTGCATCGGCAATATGCCTGGTAATGCCGTTGGCAATCAGCAGACTGATAACAGCCGAAAGGGTAAGAGTCAGTAAGATACCTATCATCAGCGCTGTACCTATCTTACCCAAGGCGCTCTCTTCTTTCACCTGCCATGTCTCAAGAAGCCCCGCCTCTTTGTTTTCAAATTCATTAGTCATATCTTCGAGGTCGCTTCCCAGTTTTATTGATGCTCCTTCCCGGAAAGATGCGATTGCCTTGTCAGTCTCGCCTTTATCTACCAGCAGGATAAAGTTGCTGGCAATCTTGCTCTCCTCATCAATTTTGAGTAATATTCTACCGAACAGCTCCTGCTGTTTTTCATCTTTGATAAGGGGGCTGATAGCTTGAATTGTCTTTTTAATCTCCTTTTCAGCTTCATTACAGCTATTACGCGATATCTCATTTTTATAGAGGAGATATCCCCTTACAGACCGTTCCATTTTCGCTAAATTAAAAGATAGATCTTTTGACTTGGCGACTATGGTATTGCCCTTAATAGTAATGTCATGCACCTTTGCATAAGACCTCAGGCTGGCGTAAACCACCAACGCCACCAGGACAAATAAAAACAGAGGGACTGAATACCCGAGCAAAATCCTGAATCTGATCTTTTGATTCTTAAACATCTTAATCCTCCTGGTGCTATTGCGAATTCATTACACTTCTTCGTCCACTATCAAGCCATCCCATGCCAAGATCTCATTAAAGTCCAGAATGGCCATCATCCTGCTGCCATAAGGGGCGGCTCCTTTGACAAACTTCTCGTTGATTGCCCTTATTGAAGAAGGGACCTGGACAATATCCTGCGTCCTTAGATATACAACATCAAGTATCTCATCAACGATTACCCCGACTGGGAATCCCCCTGAATCAGCCACGACAACTTTTGTTGATGCGCTGATCTTGCCGGCCTGCACATTCAACAGACCGCTGATATCAACCATGGTCAGAACGTTGCCTCGCAGGTTCATATTGCCGGCAATATGTTGCGGACAACATGGTACGAGTGTGAAATTACGGATTTTGGCAAACTCGCGCACCGACTCAAGCTCCACACAAATGCATTCACTGTTTAAACTCATAGCAACAACAGGCATCAGACTTTTCGAATCCTCACCGATAAATAGCTGTTGGAGGTTAATTGCCCGGCTATGGAATACCTCTTTTTCTTTCCGGTCCGCTTCAGGGCAAAAATAGCTGATTACAGATTGTGGAATTATTTCAGGTCCATCCATCTCTGATTCTGACTCTGGAATCCGGAATTCCATATCAAACAATTTCCCCGGATCTATAACCATGATAATCTCTTCGCCGGCCTTTGCCTCACCTCTTACAAAATTTGGATGAATTTGTAATTCTCTGCTTTTAAAAGGCGGAAGTTCAATGTTTTCCTCAGGGATAACGATTAGATCCAGCACCTCATTAACGATTATTCCCATCAGCTCAATTGGCGATCTGATGGTTGAGTGCAGGGCTTGTTGATCCGCAACTACAGAAATGCCTTCCGAAACCTCCAAGACAATAACCCTGTCGGCACAACTATATCTCTGATGAGCATGTCCGAAACGGATGTTTAGATCCATTACCGGCACGATTTTCCCACGCAAATTAATAACACCCGTAATACAGGCAGGACACTCCTCGATCATAGTCAGCTCAGGAAGCCAGATTATCTCCCTGACAACTTTCACATCAATCGCCATAAGCAACCCGTGCAAAGTAAAAGCAAGAAACGATTGATTTGTCATAGTCTGCTTCTCTCCCCTGACTCTGCCGACCTTAAACCGACATCTCTTATTCCGATCAGACACTCAACATGTTCAAGCAACTCTCCGGCGGTAATATCGTATGGCTTTACAGGCGTTTGAGCATGTAAAGCCTTAAGAAATTCAAGCGCTGCAGCACGAGCTTTTCTGGCCCGCCGGATATCATTTTCCTTCTCGTAAAGGCCGCCGAGTTCTAAATAGCCGGCTATAAAAGCGGAATTCAGGTATATCGCCTTCTTTAAGAAATCCTTGGCCTCTTCGTCGTTCCCTCTCGCCTCGGCGACCTGCGCCAGGAGAAGATACGGGTCTGCCGAATCACCCTTGACAACTATAGCCCTGCGGCAGGCGCTTTCCGCCTTTTCATAGTCCCCGGAATTTGCATACGCCTGAGCCATCAGGCAAAGCAAATCATAGTTAGCTTCATGGGTAATCAAAATGCTTTCCGACTTAGCAATAGCCTCGGTGTGCCGCCCTTTTTCTATGTACTCTTCGATCTCGCGGTTTGGGTTCGGGGGCTTTATCCTACTCAACCGTGAAACAGGCCGGAGTGGGTTAACCAAGCAAGGGATTTTAGCAGGTTGCATTTTTAACTCTGCCGTCTTTTTGTATATCACCGCCTCCGGGGAGACAATCTGGTGCAGGTTGGTGAGATCATGGCCATACAGTTCGGTATGCCCGGCAACCAGATATCCTCCGATATTCAATACTCTTTGGAATTTCTTCAAAACTGCCGACACCGCGTTTTTCTCGAAATATATAAAGACATTACGACATATGATGATATCCATATTGCAGATTTCAGGGTTTTGCGGAAAGAAGTCGGCTTCGATCAGATTCCCGTATTGGAATTTCACCATCTTTTTTATATTTTCATGAATCTCCCATTCATCCTGACGCCTTTTAAAATATTTCCCCCGTATCTCTTTATCCACCATCCGAAATGACCACTGTGAATATCTGCCGCGCCCTGCCTTTTTCAGGGACTCTTCATTGATGTCTGTTCCGGTAATCAATATGTCCCAACCCTGCAGATCCGGCAA
>MGTA01000001.1:3170-7563 GCA_001799225.1 Deltaproteobacteria bacterium RIFOXYD12_FULL_50_9 | reverse complement strand
GTTCGGTTTCCTTTTTTTTTATCAAGTCGGGCAGGACAATATTCCGCAGCAGAAAGAAATGTCCCTTGTCGCGGAAAAAATAGGATTCTCCTGTTGTTATAGATATGATGAGTGCCTTCCATGCCTGTTTACTAAGAGCAGTATCTGTAGCCAGGAAACTCAAATACCTTTCTGGATCAACGAAATTCAGACTCTTCATCTGCATAGTCAAGGCCTGGCGGAATGTTTCAATATCCTCATTACAAATACGCAAGCCGACACGACTAGCGACAAGTTTTTTAAATAATTCAATAAAGTTATCTAATACAGATTTCATTTGAACGTAATCGTCCTTTTCCAGATTTTTTTGGCATAAAGGTTATTTCTGCTCACTCATCTCTGCCGACGACCACTGTTTGAACGGTATGACGAAGGCAAACCTGCTGCCCTTGCCGAACTCGCTCTCCACCCAGATCCTGCCTCCATGCAGTTCGACAAATTTCTTTGTAAGCGCCAGTCCGAGACCTGTACCTTCGTATTCTTTAGTGTATGCCGTTTGCAGTTGGGTGAATTCATGGAAAAGTCTCGGCATGTCCTCCTCTTTAATACCGATACCGGTATCCGAAACGCTGATTTCTATCTCTCCAGTTTCAATCAATTTCCTTGCTGCCAGTGACACGGCCCCCCCGTCGGGCGTAAACTTTACCGCGTTGCTCAGAAGATTGAACATTATCTGCTTGAGCTTCCTTTTATCCGCCTCTATTTCGATATCCACCTCCGGTTGTATCTCCAGGCTTAAGGCTATCCCGTGCTTCATCGCTTTTTCTCTTTGCATTACCATGGAAGCCTCGATCAACTCCTGCAATGAAAACCAGCCGAGTTCCAATTCCATTTTGCCCGACTCCACCTTGGATAGATCCAAAATGTCATTGATCAGGCTGAGCAGGTGTCTGCCCGAGTTTTGGATATACTCTACGTCTTCAAGCTGTAATGCATTAAGCGGGCCTATCAGCTCGTCCTGCAAAACCTCGGAAAAACCTATTATCGAGTTGAGCGGCGTCCGCAGCTCGTGGCTCATGTTGGCGAGGAAATCGGACTTGGCCTGTGTGGCAGCATCAGCCAGGTTTTTCGCCTCATCCGCTTCCCGCCGCCGCAGAACAAGTTCCTCGTTTAAAAGTTGGAGTTCGAGATTCGCATCCTCCAGTTGTTTTGTCCTCTCCCTGACTTTTTTCTCAAGGGTCTCCGCATACTCCCTCAGCTTCTCTTCAAGCTGTTTTCTTTCAGTCATGTCCCGGTAATACCATATCCGTCCGTAGTACTTTCCATCTTCGCCGGACAGCGGAGCTGAATAGCGATCAAATGTTCTGCCGTCAAGAAGTGGAATCTCCTCCCGGCTTTTTTCTCCGTTATGGTTGTAAAGATAATAAACCTGCTGGATGAATATTTCCGGGTCCGTTGTCTTGCTGATTGCCGCCTGTAACACTTGTCTAGCCGAGCCGGATTCAATAATGTCGGACGGCATCTCCCACATCTCAATAAAACGCTGGTTAAACGATATTATTTTCTCAAATTCGTCTACAATCAAAATGCCGTCAATCGAGACCTCCATCTGGGTAGTAAGCAGGAGATTCCTGAATTGCAATTCAATTTCCGCCAGCTTGCGCTCGGTAATGTCGGTAATCATACCATCGTACGCCACCAACTCTCCCTCTTTGCCGAATATGGGGACAGACGTATTTCTCACCCAGCGTATCGAACCATTCTTGTGAACGATTCTATGTTCAAGCGCCGGCGGAATTTTTCCTGCAAATATCAACCGGTTCTGATCTATCACAGCCTCAAGGTCTTCCGCATAGATCATCCTGGACCAGAGGTCGGAATCGGAATTGTACTCTTCCAGCGTGTAGCCGCTTATTGCGAAGCAGGCCGGACCGTGGGTTGTTGATATGGCGTGGCCATTTTTGACGATTACCGAATAGATGTAATCCGTCACTGATTCGACAAGACGACGGTATCGATTCTCGGAAACCTGCAACGCTTCTTCCGCTTGCTTGCGCACCTCAATCTCTTCGGCAAGAGTTGCGGTCCTTTCCTGCACTCGTTGCTCCAGCAACTCGTTGTAATTGTGCAATGCTTTATGCAAAAGACGAACTTCCAGCATGTTATGCACCCGGGCCAGCACCTCGGCCAGTTCAAACGGTTTGCTGATAAAATCCTCGGCGCCGGACTGGAGCGCCCGCAACTTTTGACCCGGTTGAGCGGTAATGACAATCACTGGAATGTAACTGTCTGATTCAATTTCTTTAATACCCTCCATAACCTGGAATCCGTCCATGCCGGGCATCAGAAGATCGAGCAATATAAGGTCGAATTGCTGCCGACGATGCAGATCGCAGACCTCAAGCGGATTCATCGTTGATGCGACTGAGGTATATCCTGCGGAATCAAGCATGCGCGCGAGCAGCATGACATTGGCTTGCTGATCGTCGACGATCAGGATTCTGGCGTTCAGAACATCAGCGGTACTAATCATAACATTTGTGTCCCTTTATCAGCACTGAGACTCACCCCTGTGGTGCCGGGTTTGGTCAACAATGCATCTTCAGCAACTGTCGGCGTTGCGATAGAAAAGTTATTCTTGCCGGTGCGCTTCGCCTCATACAAAGCCAGATCCGCACTCTTCATTAACGTTTCCACCTCCTCACCATGCGTGGGATAAATACTGACACCGACGCTGACGGTCATACTCAGACAGCTGTCATTAATGCTAAATGGCTGGGAGATGGCCTTTATCACTTTTGTCGCCAGTTTGGCTACATCATCGGCATGAGTTAATTTCCACAAAACGATCACGAATTCATCACCACCCAGACGCGCCACCGTATCCTCTTGCCGCACCGCTTTCACCAGGCGAGCAGCAACCATTTTCAGCATGGTGTCGCCCGCATCATGGCCCGAGGTATTGTTGATCTGGTTAAACCCATCCAAATCCAAATACATCACCGCCATAATGGATTTATTCCGGCGCGCATGTACGAGGGCCAACGAAAGTCTGTCCATTAACAACCGTCTATTCGGCAACCCGGTCAAGGCGTCATGCAGCGCCAAGGCTTCCATTGACTGGCTGTAATCTCCGAGTTGCTTGTACAGCAACCGCACTTCCAGCATGTTGTGAACGCGGGCCAGCACCTCGGCCAGATCAAGCGGTTTGCTGACGAAGTCCTTGGCGCCGGCTTGCAACGCCCGTAATTTCTGATCCGACTTAGCGGTAATGACCAGCACCGGAGGGTAACTCTCCGGTGCGATCTTTTTGAGCCCCTCCAGTACCTGAAATCCATCCAGACCGGGCATCAGAAGATCAAGCAGGATAAGGTCGTAACTATGCTTGCGATGAAGCTCGCAAACCTCAAAAGAATTCATCGTTGATGCGATGGAGGTATATCCTGCGGAAACCAGTATTTGTGTGAGCAGTTTAATATTAGCTGCCAGATCGTCAACGATCAGGATGCCGGCATTCAGAATATCTGATGAACTGACCATAAAAATCGTCCTATTCTATGCAACCTGATTAACCCTGTTTAGTACCTGAGAAATAATATTCTGCGCTTTTTGTAGAATATTATTTCGTTAAGGTACTTATCCCTTTTACCTGGGTCTGGGCATATTCCAGGGCCACATTCATCGACTCCAAGAACTCTGTGACCTTGATCGGCTTGGTTATATAACGGAAAAAACCGGCATCCAGACCTCTCTTGATATCGCGTGGCATGGCATTGGCGCTGATGGCAATGACCGGGATGTTTGCTGTCGCCGGGTCTGAATGCAGAATCCGCATGGCTTCGAAGCCGTCCATGCCGGGCAAATTGATGTCCATCAGAATCACATCCGGCAAGAATTCACGGGCGATCTCGATACCGCTCTTACCATTCACCGCAGTAAGCAGACGAATATCTTCATGGCGTGCGATAATTTGCTCAATCAACTTCAGGTTCGCCGGATTGTCCTCTACATAGAGCATGGTGTGCAATCGCGCCCCGCGGGACACGGGCAGTTTGATCAATGCCGCTGCATCACCTTCTGCGGTAGCAAGAGATGGCTCGACAGCTGTGGCGAGTTCGAACCAGAACACGCTTCCCACCCCGACTGTGCTTTCTACGCCGATTACACCCCCCATCAACTCGACCAGACGCTTAGCCACCACCAGGCCGATGCCGGTGCCTTCCTCATTGCCGGCCTCCTGTCCAAGTCGGTTAAACGCCTGGAAAAGCTGCGCCAACTGTTCCGAATTGAGTCCGGGGCCGGTGTCCCTGATGCTAACGCGCATACGTCCAGGGGTGCTTTCGGTGCAATCTATCTCGACGGTTCCCTGCTTGACGTTGTATTTTATGGCATTCGAAAGCAGGTTGATGAGAAC
>MGTA01000001.1:0-3160 GCA_001799225.1 Deltaproteobacteria bacterium RIFOXYD12_FULL_50_9 | reverse complement strand
AGGGTGGAAAAATCATTTGGATGCCACGCTGTTGCGCCTGCGGTTCGATCATGCCCTGGCATTCCAGCATGACTTCGGCCAGAGATATCGGCTCCTCGGATAACGGCACCTGCCTGGACTCGACCTTGGCGAGATCGAGGATCTCGTTGATCAACTTCAACAGATGCCACCCCGCCTGGAGAATCTGGGCAATGCTCTCCTTCTGTGATAGAGTTGGCGGAGGAGAATCGGACTCCATCAACTGGGCGAACCCGAGGATGGCATTGAGCGGGCTGCGCAGTTCATGGCTCATGCTGGAGAGGAATTCAGATTTTGCCAGGTTGGCTTTTTCCGACACAGACCTGGCACTCTCCAGCTCAAGGTTCTTTTCCTGCAGAACATGATCCAGGAGTTTGCGCTCCGTGACGTCACGGGCCGCAGCGAACACGCCCTGCAACCTCCTGTCCCGATCGTAAAAAGTGGTCGCGTTGAAGGAGACTACGGTTTCTTTGCCGTCCCTGGACCGCGCGGTGAGTTCGTAGTTGGTAACTTTCTTCTCGTTCAGCACCAGTTTGATACTCGTCTCGGCCTGCTCCGGATCGGTAAAGTAATTCTTGAACGGCGCGCCGATCAATTCGTCCCGCGTGCAACCGGTAAGTACCTCCATCTGTTTATTGACATCGGTGATGATGCCGGAAGGATCGGTGGTCATGATCGCATCGATGTTGGATTCGAACAGGGAGCGCGTGTAGAACTGATGGTCACGCAACCGCTGACCAAGCTGCTTCTGCTCTTCCTCGATCTGCTTGCGCGCCGTATTGTCGGTGCCGATCAACAGGTAACCGATAACCTCACCTTGAGCGTCGCGGAGCGCCGTGACCGATACGACCGCCGGGAAGCGGCTGCCATCCTTGCGAATATAGGTCAGCTCGTAAATGTCCTCAATGCCGCGCGAAGCTTTGAAAACCAAGGCCTCAAAACCCGGCGCAATCGGGGTGGAGAGCTCAACGCTCAAGGCTTTAGCGCGGGCGATCACCTCCTGCGGGTCGGAGATATCGGCCGGCGTGATCTTATTCATCACATCGGCAGCCTCGTAGCCCAGCATACGCTCAGCGCCGACATTAAAGATTTGAATGACTCCCTTCTCATCAGTGGCGATGCTCGAAAAGTTGGCGCTGTTGAAAATCGCGCTCTGCAGGGCACCGGCCTTGAGCAGAGCCTCTTCCGCCACCTTGCGGGCAGTATTGTCTGTACCGATCAGCAGATAGCCGATGATGGCGCCCTGCGCATCGCGTAGCGCCGTGACCGATACGACGGCCGGAAAGCTGCTGCCATCCTTGCGGATATAGGTTAGTTCGTAAATGTCCTCAATGCCGCGTGAGGCTTTAAACACCAAGGCATCAAAACCCGGAGTAATCGGAGTTCCGAGCTCGTCGCTCAACGACTTGGCGCGGGCTATCAATTCCTGCGGATCAGAGATATCGGCCGGCGTGATCTTGTTCATCACTTCGGCAGCTGTATAGCCCAGCATCCGCTCAGCGCCGACGTTAAAGATTTGTATTACTCCCTTCGCATCAGTGGCAATGCTCGAAAAGTTGGCGCTGTTGAAAATCGCGCTCTGCAGTGCCCCAGCCTTAATCAGCGCCTCTTCCGCCTCCTTGCGCGCAGTGTTATCCGTGCCGATCAGCAGGTAGCCGATAATCGTATTGAGATCATCACGCAGCGCCGTGACCGATACGACTGCCGGGAAACGACTGCCATCCTTACGGATATAGGTGAGCTCGTAAATATCCTCGATACCGCGTGAGGCCTTAAACACCAAGGCCTCGAAACCAGGCAGAATCGTGGTTGCCAGCTCCATGCTTAACGCTTTGGCACGCGCGATCACTTCCTGCGGGTCGGAAATGTCGGCCGGCGTGATCTTATTCATTACTTCGACACCAGTATAGCCCAACATCCGCTCGGCCCCGACGTTGAAAATCTGAATAACCCCCTTCGCGTCAGTGGCGATACTCGAAAAATTGGCGCTGTTGAAAATCGCGCTCTGCAGCGCCCCTGCTTTTTTCAGCGCATCTTCCGCCTGTTTGCGCGCGCTGTTGTCGGTGCCGATCAGCAGATAGCCGATAATGGTGTCCTGCGCATCGCGCAGCGCCGTGACCGATACGACTGCCGGGAAGCGACTGCCATCCTTACGGATATAGGTGAGCTCGTAGATATCCTCGATACCGCGTGAGGCCTTGAAAACCAAGGCCTCGAAGCCCGGAGTAATCGGGGTTCCGAGCTCGACACTCAACGACTTGGCACGTGCTATCAACTCCTGCGGATCTGAAATGTCAGCCGGCGTTATCTTGTTCATCACTTCAGCAGCTGCGTAGCCCAACATCCGCTCTGCGCCAACGTTAAAGATTTGGATAACTCCCTTCGCATCGGTGGCGATGCTCGAAAAGTTGGCGCTGTTAAAAATCGCGCTCTGCAGCGCTCCGGTCTTGAGCAGGGCTGCTTCGCGACGGACCTCGGAGTTAGTTTCCCCATTATCGACAAGATCGTTAAGAACATCAGAATCGGGAGTTTTAGCGGACATGGTGTTCCTCATTACAATTGTTGTATTTTTAAACTACCAAATATTGTAATCTTCTATAATCAGAATGCTGGCGTTAAGAATGTTGGTTGGGTTAATCAAAATATTCCTCCCGGTTCATTTATTCAGTGCTGATATTCCACTGAGAAGGTGTTGAGCAACTAACGTGCCAGAACCATTTTAACTAATGCTGAAGAGCACAACGGCCTGATTGCAGCGAGAAAATGAGAAGATAACAGGCAGGGTAAAAAAATAACCGTTAACGGAATCCGTCAAACTTGGCATAACCGCCATATATGACGGACAAGGTAGAGGCGCGATCCTCGCGCCCTGGTTTTCTTGGGCAGGAAGACCCTGCCCCTACTGTGTTAACACACCATCCGGAGCCCCCATCATGACAACTACAAGATGCTTCACCAGTCCCCGTTCCAACGGGATCACTCCACCGATAACCCGCCGGCCATCCATCTCGATCCAGGCAACACCGCGCTCGCAGCCCTGCGGATTCTCTACCTTAATCGCATAAATAGTTTCACCGTGCCGGTAGCGCAGGCTGAAGCCCTTCCACCCTGCAGGGATGACCGGATTCACCCGCATCTGCTC